>CAZDCR010000062.1:0-12187 GCA_964503995.1 uncultured Segnochrobactrum sp. | reverse complement strand
CCGAACCGTCGAACGTTATCCCTGCCAGGGACGCCAGAACGACCGACGAAACCCCTCCCCCCTCGCGGGGGAGGGTAGGGAGGGGGGGCCGCCGCGCATTCGGCGCCCAAGTCTTCAGACCACGGATGCCGAACAGGCCTCCGGAAGTGCCCGCCCCTACTTCGTGATCGGCGCGAAGTTGGCGTGGGCCACGACGAGCCAGCGGTCGCCGTCCTTGCGGAACACGGTCAGGCGCGGCGCCGCGCCGACGACGGTGCCGCCGTCGATCGTCTGCTCGACGTCGAGGATGTAGCGCACCACCAGCACGTCGCCGGACGCGGTCGCGACGAGGTCGCGGGGCACCGGCGGGCGTGCCTGATGGGACCGGCCGGTGCCGAGATAGTCGGCGCGATCGTAGCCGCGACCGTCCGAGCGCAGGATCTGGAACTCCGGCGCCAGCACCGCGGTGAGCGCCGCCTCGTCGGGGCTCGACACCGCGTCGAGCCAGCCCTTCACGGCATCATCCGCGTCGGCGGCGAAGGCGGGCGCGGCGAGCAGCACCGCGAGGCCGAAACCGGTGAGCCGGCCGACGCCGCGCGCGGCGAGGCCGGCGCGGCGGACGGGGGCGGGTGAAGCTGCGGTCGGCATGGGCGTCTCCTCAGGCGGGATCGGCCGCCACTCCAGCGTGCGATGCGCGCGTGGCGGGATCGGCCGCCACTCTAGCGCGAGGCGCGCGCAGGGGAAGCTGCCGTGAGCGCAGCGCCCGGAACGCTGCGTCTCAGTTCCCCGCCGGAGCCGTGGCGCCGCCGGCGATCAGCCGGACGCGGGCGATCACCTCGCCGCTCGCAAGATCGACCACCACCGCCTGGCGGCCGCCGCCGGGCTCGTCGACGACGAGCGTCAGCCGGTCGCCGTCGGCGCTCGCCGAGGCGATCGAGGCGCCGCTGGGCGCCGGCACCGTGACGTCGCCGAGTGGACGGCCGCTATCGCCGTCGCGCGTCACGCGGTAGAGGATCGCGGCGAACACGGCGATCAGGCCGGCGGCCATCACCAGCGTCGAGACGCGCAGGAGGCCGCGCAGCTTCTGGTGGACACGCTCCACCGCCGGATCGAGCGGCGGCTCTTCCGGGTCTTCCAAAGCGGGGGAGGGGCGCGGGGACAGGAAGGACATCGGCGCCTTATGGCACGAGCCCGGAAGCTTGGCGAGACACGTGGAGCCGGTGTCGACGGTCGCGCCCGCAAGGACGCGGCGGCGCCGGAAGCAGCGGCACCGGACGCGGAGGTCGAGCGCGGTCAGCGGCTGCCCTCCGCCGCGTCCCGAGCCAGCGACGTCGAGCCGGACAGCTTCGAGGATGCGGACGATGAGGTCCTCGGCCTCCCAGACGCGACCGCCTCCCCTGACGACGCGGCCCTCCCCGCCGACGCCGCCCGCACCGTCGAGGCCGTCGTCGCAGAGGCGGATGCCCGCGTCCGCCTCGACGTCGCCTTCGCCGCCGCCTCGGGTCTCAGCCGCGCCCGCGTGCAGGCGCTCGTCAAGGCCGGCCACGCCCGCATCGACGGCCGCACCGTCGACAACGCCTCGCTGAAGCTCGCCCCCGGCGCGCGGCTCTCCCTCGACATCCCCGCCCCCGCCGATGCCACGCCGGCGCCCGAGGCGATCCCGCTCGCGATCGTCTACGAGGACGCCGAACTCGTCGTCGTCGACAAGCCGGCCGGCCTCGTCGTCCACCCCGCCCCCGGCAACGCCACCGGCACGCTGGTCAACGCGCTCCTGCACCACTGCCGCGGCCAGCTCTCCGGCATCGGCGGCGTGCGGCGGCCGGGCATCGTCCACCGCCTCGACAAAGATACCAGCGGCCTCCTCGTCGTCGCCAAGACCAACCGCGCCCACCAGAGCCTCGCCGCCCAGTTCGCCGACCACGGCCGCACCGGCGCGCTCGAGCGGCGTTACCTGGCGCTCGTCTGGGCCGGGCCGGGGGCCGCCGCCGGCACCATCGACGCGGCCCTCGCCCGCGACCCGCGCAACCCGATGCGACGCGCCGTCGGCAAGGGCGCATCCGCCAAGCACGCCGTCACCCACTGGCGCCTCGTCGAGCGCTTCGCCGGGGCCGACGGAACCCCGGTCGCGAGCCTCGTCGAGTGCCGGCTGGAAACGGGCCGCACCCACCAGGTTCGCGTCCACATGGCCCACCTCGGCCACCCCCTGCTCGGCGACGCCGACTATGGCGCCGGCTTCCGCAGCAAGTCGGCCAGGCTCGCCGAGCCCGCCCGCTCTCTCGTCGCTGCCCTCGACCGTCAGGCGCTGCACGCGGCGGGGCTCACGATCACGCATCCGGTCTCGGAATCCGTGCTGTCCTTCGAGAGCCCGCTGCCGCCCGATCTCGCCGCCGTGACGGCAGCCCTGCGCAAGCCGCAGGGCTGAGCTTCCGGAACGCAAGCGCGGGGGTCGCGATTTCGACACGAAGACCCATATCATTGGGTTCGCGTGCCCCGCGTGGGACGCCGCCCGAACGGCCATGAGGCGACGGGCGATAGAGGAGGAGGGTGCCTTCGATGGCCCGATCCGCATTGCCTGCCATCGCTTCCGGCGAGGCTGGGCTTTCGCGTTACCTGACGGAAATCCGCAAGTTCCCGATGCTGGAGCCGCAGGAAGAATTCATGCTGGCCAAGCGCTACGCCGAGCACGGCGACAGCGCGGCGGCCGAGCGGCTCGTCACCTCGCATCTCCGGCTCGTCGCCAAGATCGCCATGGGCTATCGCGGCTATGGGCTGCCGATCGGCGAGGTCATCTCCGAGGGCAATGTCGGCCTGATGCAGGCCGTCAAGCGCTTCGAGCCCGACAAGGGCTTCCGCCTCGCCACCTATGCGATGTGGTGGATCAAGGCGGCGATCCAGGAATACATCCTGCGCTCGTGGAGCCTCGTGAAGATGGGCACCACGGCGAACCAGAAGCGGCTGTTCTTCAACCTGCGCAAGGTGAAGGGGCAGATCCAGGCGCTGGAAGAGGGCGACCTGCGCCCCGACCAGGTGGCGGTGATCGCCGAGAAGCTCGGCGTGCCGGCCGAGGACGTCATCTCGATGAACCGCCGCCTCGGCGGCGACACCTCGCTCAACGCGCCGATCCGCGCCGAGAGCGAAGGCGGCGAGTGGCAGGACTGGCTGGTCGATGATTCCGCCAGCCAGGAGGACGTGCTGGCCGAGAGCGAGGAGCTCGACGCCCGCCGCACCATGCTGAAGGGGGCCCTCGGCGTGCTCAACGACCGTGAGCGCCGCATCTTCGAGGCGCGCCGCCTGTCGGAGGACCCGATGACGCTGGAGGATCTCTCCAGCGAGTTCGGCGTCAGCCGCGAGCGCGTCCGCCAGATCGAGGTGCGCGCCTTCGAGAAGGTGCAGGACGCCGTCCGCAAGGCGGCGGTGGAACACGAGCGCCCGCGCGCCGACGCCCACGTCTGAGCCGACATTTCCGACAGTTGCGGGAGGCGCCCCTCGCGGGCGCCTCTATAGTTCGGGCCCTTCTTGCTCGGACCTGACGGGCGCTGCCCGCCGGCCGGTCGACGAAAAAAGGCGCCCTCTCGGGCGCCTTTCGTCGTTCGGGCCGCCGGGAGGGCGGCCGACCCTCCCCTCGCCGCTGCGTCAGCGCAGGGCGGCGGCCCGCCTCAGCACCCTTCCGGCTTCCGCCGTGCAGTCGGTGCCGAGGTTGTCGTTGATGATCTGCCGGTCGGCGTCGTTGGTCAGCCCGTCGACGTTGATGTCGTAGCGGCTCGGCCCCTTGTCCTCGAACGAGGACCAGCCGGCGATGTCGAGGTCGTCGACCTTCATGTCCATGTTGCCATCGCCGATCGCCGTGCAGGCGTTCTGCGGGTCCGCCGAGGCCCGGATCGACTCCAGTTCGGCATAGAGCGCCTGGAAGCGGGCGAGGTTCTTGTCGGACAGGCACTCCGAGGGATCGTCACCACAGTTGGCGGCGAGGTTCGCGTTCGCCTTGTCGAGGCCGGTCGGGTTCGTCTTCGTCACCTTGACGTTGTAGAGCTCGTAGGTGGTGGCGAGGTTGTACTCCGCCCACGGGAACGCCGGGGTGTCGCCATCCGCCAGCGGCGAGGCGCAGTTGGTATTCTGCATCTCGACCATCTTGAAGTTGGCGTCACGCACGGCGTACTGGCGGACCGGGAAGATGGTCTGGCCCTGCGAGGGGTCGATCACCGCGCAGCAAGAGGTCTGCTGGACGGGGGCGCCGGGGCCGTACCAGGTGCCGTTGTTGTTGACGCACAAGGACTCGGTCGGGAACAGCACGTCGTTGCAGCTGTTGCCGATGTAGCAGGGCCAGCTGCGCTCCTCCGGGTCCGGCGTGAACACGCCCGGGCCGAGCTCCGCATAGTTGGTCTTGCGGATCGGCGCCTGGTCGGGGCGCCGAACGTAGGGCAGCAGCGGCTTCGAATCGAGGATCGTCGTTGCCGGCACAGCCTGGTTGACGTTGACGTTGGCGAAGGCGCCGAAGAGGTGGAAGAGGTCGGCGATGTTGACCATCGCGTCGACGTCGCGGTTCGGCTCGACCACGAAGTCGCCCGAGATGATCAGCGGCACGCGCACACCGGTCTCGTAGACGAAGCCCTTGGCACGCGTCAGCGAGAAGTCGGACTCGGTGCGCACGGTCGGCCCGAAGCTGCCGTTGTCACCCACCAGCACCAGCGCGATGCCGGTGAGGTCGAGGGTCTCGATGGTCTTGCGGTTCTTCGACAGCTTGGCGCGGCCGATGCCCTCGAGGAAGCGGCCGATCTCGACGTCGGCGGACTCCAGCATGCCGTTGATCAGCCCGCGCGGCGACACCGCGGCAAGGCAGTTGTAGGGGTCCTGCATGCCGCCACGAACCAGCTGGTTCGGCGCCGGCTGCAGCGGCGTGTGCATGGAGTTGTAGCTGACCGTGAGCATCTTCTTGCCCTTGGTGGAGGTCCACCAGTCGACGGCATTGTCGCTCTGCACGGTCGTCATGTAGGTGCGGATGGTCTCCTGGTCCGTGCACTGCGGCGCGGCATAGGGCGAGCGCGCCTTGTTCAGCGTCACCTGCGGCCAGACATAGTAGGCGTTGTAGACCGAGAAGGCCGACTTCTCCGGCTTGTCGGCGCCGCAGCGCTCGCCCGGCGTGAAGATGCCGCCGGTCTGAAGGCAGGTCTCGGACGGCGTCGTCTGCGGCCGGGCGTTCTTCTCGCGGATGTACTCGCAGGAGATCCTGTTGTTCGCCCCGAGCGAATAGCAGGCGCCGTTCTGGGTGGTCTGGAAGAAGCCGCAGGTCTGGCTGCCCGTCGGATCGACGCCGCCCGCCGTGTAGTCGGTCGACGGTGGTCCGGGGGTCAGGTTGCCGATGAAGGCGTCGAAGCCGCGGGTCGAGGGGGCGCAGGTGCCGGCCGGGTCGTTCTCGTCACCGAGGTGGTACTTGCCGACCATCGCGCTCTTGTAGCCGACGTCGCTGAGGAGCCGCGGCAGCGTCGCCTCGAAGGACGACAGGTAGGTCTGCGGGATGTGGTTGTCGACGATCGCGTTGGTGACGCCGGTGCGCAGCGGATAGCGGCCGGTGAAGAAGGTGGCGCGGCTCGGCGAGCACTGCGGCATCGCCCAGGCGTTGGAGAAGCGCACGCCCTGCTCGGCGATCTTGGCGAGGTTCGGCATCTTCGGCGGCGTCCTTCCGCCATAGCCGAACAGGCCGAGCTGGTCGATGCCGACGTCGTCGAGGATGATGAAGATGATGTCCTTCGTGGCGCCGCCCGGCAGGCCGACGGGCGTGGCCGCGTCGGCGGCCGAGGTCGCCGCGGCAGCGGGCAGGACGGGCATCGCCGTCATCAGCGCCGCCACCATCGCGGTCCCTGTCAGGAGCCCGCGTCCGCATCGTCCCAAGATCGTCATGGCGTTCTCTCCAGTCTGCGGCGCTTCTGATCGCCGTCTTCGATTCTCGCCGCCTGAGACGAACGTTTCACCCGACTGCGCGCACAGCAGGTTACGGCATAGGCAAGCCCCGGCGGAGCAGCAACAGGAGACTGCTCCGGAACGGACCGAACCCCGCACACCGCGCCTCGCCGGCGCATCAGGGCAAGGCGGCGGCGCGCTTCAGCACCGCCCCCGCCTCTGCCGTGCAGTCGGTCCCGAGGTTGGCCTCGATGATCTGACGGTCCTTGCCGTCGGTCAGGCCGTCGACGTTGATGTCGTAGCGGCTCGGCCCCTTGCCGCGGAACGCCTTCCAGCCGGCGATGTCGAGGTCGTCGACCACCATGTCCATGTTGCCGTCGCCGATCGCCGCACAGGCGTTCTGAGGCTCGGCAGAGGCGATCGTCGCCTTCATCGCGTCATAGAGCTTCTGGTAGCGGCCGAGGTTGGCGCCGGTAAGGCAGGTGGTCGGATCGTCGGGGCACTCAGCGGCGAGGTTGTCGGTGTCGAGGCCGGTCGGGTTCTTCTTCGTCATGCGGACGTCGTAGAACTCGGTGGTCGTCTTCAGCCGGTACTCCGCCCACGGGAACGGCTTCGGATCGCCGTCTTGCAGCGGCGCCGCGCAGTCGGTGTTCTGCATCTCGACGACCTTGAAGCTCTTGTCGCGCGTCGCGTACTGCTGCACCGGAAAGTTCGACTGGCCCGCTTCCGGGTCGATGAGCTGGCAGCAGGAGGTCTTCGCCTGCTCGATCGGCACCGTCGAGGACGGGCCATACCAGACGCCGTTGTTCTCGATGCACACCGCCTCCGACGAGAACAGCACGTCGTTGCAGGTGTTGGCGGCGAGGCACGGCCAGCTGCGCTCGGCGGGATCGGCCGAGAACACGCCCGGGCCGATCTCGGTGAAGCTCGTCTCGCGGATCGCCCTCTGGTCGGGCCGCCGCAGGTAGGGCAGCAGCGGCTTCGCATCGAGGATCGTCGTCGCCGGAACGACCTCCCGGACGTTGACGCCGGCGAGCGCCCCGAACAGGTGGAAGAGGTCGACGAGGTTGACGAGGTCGTCGACGGTGCGGTTCGGGCCGACGACGAAGTCGCCGGCGACGATCAAGGGCACCCGCACGCCGGTCTCGTAGACGTAGCCGGCGGCGAAGGCGAGCGAGAAGCCGGAGGCGGCGCGCACCGTCGGACCGAAGCTGCCATTGTCGCCGATCACCACGACGGCGAGGCCGGTGAGGTCGAGGCTCTCGATGGTCTTGCGGTTCTTCGACAGCCTGGCGCGGCCGATGCCCTCGAAGAAGCGGCCGATCTCGATGTCGGCGGCTTCCAGCATGCCGTTGACGAGCGGCCGCGGCGAGATGTCGGCGAGACAGTCGTAGGGGTCCTGCATGCCGCCGCGGACGAGCTGGTTCGGCGCCGGCTGCAGCGGCGTGTGGATGGCATTGTAGCTGACGGTCAGCATCTTGCGGCCGCGGGTCTCGGACCACCAGTCGACCGCGCTTTCGCTCTGCACCGTCGTCATGTAGCGGCGGATCGTCTCCTGCGCGTCGCACTGCGGCGCCGCATAGGGGGAAAGCGCCCGGTTGAGCGTCGTTTGCGGCCAGACATAATAGGCGTTGTCGACGCCGAAGGCCGCCTTCGCCGGCTTGTTGGCGCCGCAACGCTCGCCCGGCGTAAAGATGCCGCCGGTCTGCAGACAGGTCTCCGACGGCGTCGTCTGCTTGAGGGCGCTCTTCTCGCGGATGTACTCACACGAGATCCTGTTGTCGGCGCCGAGCGAGTAGCATGCGCCGTTCTGGGTGGTCTGGAAGAAACCGCAGGTCTGCGTCCCCGCGGGATCGACACCGCCAGCGGTGTAGTCGGCCGACGGCGGCCCCGGCGTCATGTTGCCGATGAAGGCGTCGAAGCCGCGCGTCGCCGGCGCGCAGGTGCCGGCGGGGTCGTTGGCGTCGCCGAGGTGATACTTGCCGACGAGCGCGCTCGTGTAGCCCGCATCGGAAAGGACACGCGGCAGCGTCGCCTCGAAGGACGACAGGTACGTCTGCGGCAGGTGGTTCGCGGCGACGGCGTTCACCACGCCGGTGCGGCTCGGATAGCGGCCGGTGAAGAAGGCCGCTCGGCTCGGCGAGCACTGCGGCATCGACCAGGTGTTGGAGAACATCACTCCCTGCCGGGCGATCTTCGCGATGTTCGGCATCTTCGGCGGATTGTTGCCGCCGTAGCCGAACAGGCCGAGCTGGTCGACGCCGACATTGTCGAGGACGATGAAGATGATGTCCTTCGTGGCGCCGCCCGGCAGGCCCACCGGTCCGGCAGCCGCGGTCGCCGAGCCCGGATCGGACGTCGCCGCACTGGCGGGAAGGGCGGGCATCGCCGTCATCAGCGCCGCCACCAGCGCGGTCCCGGTGAAAAGTCCGCGTCCGCCCCTGCCCTGCATCGTCATGCCGCCCCCTTCAGACTGCGGCCCGTCTGATCGCCGTCGGTGCAGCTCTAGTACGGCGCCCGCCGGACATTCCTTCGAACCGCGATCCTTCACCGACTCGCGAAGCTTCGTCACCTCGCGGGCGCGTGATCAGAGAACAGCCCCGCCCGCGCCCGGCCGCCGTCAGGCGTCACCGTCGCCGCGGTCCTCGTCGGCATGGCGGCGACGGATGCGCCGCACCACCAGCCACAGGATCAGCATCACCGGCACCACCGCGATCGCCGCCGCCACCGACGGCTCCGGCATTGGCAGGCCGGCGTCCTTCGCCCCCTTGGCGAGGTAGGCGACGAGGCTGACGACGTAGTAGCTGACCGCCGCGATGGACAGGCCCTCAACCGTCTGCTGCAGGCGATACTGCATGCGGGCGCGCAGGTTCATCGAGCGCAAGAGGTTGCGGTTCTGCTGCTCGATCTCAACGTCGACGCGGGTGCGGAGCAGGCTCGTCGCGCGGGCGAGCTTGGTGGCGAGTTGCGACTGGCGGTCCTCGATCGCCTGGCAGGTGCGCATCGCCGGGCCGATGCGCCGCTGCAGGAAGGCCGAGATGCTCGAATAGGCGGCGATGCGCTCCTCGCGCACCGAATCGAGCCGGTCGCGGACGATGCCGTAATAGGCCCTCGTCGCGCCGAAGCGGTAGGCGCTGGCGGCCACGTCCGCCTCCAGTGACGCCGCATATTCGCTGAGTTCGTCGAGGAGGCGGCTGTCGTTCTCGAGACCCTTGCTTTCGCGCATCGCCGCCGAGGCGTGCGCCAGCCCCTCCTCGATCCGCCGCACCGACGGCCCGAGCCGCTGCGCCTCCGGCAGGCCGAGAAGGGCGAGCGTGCGGTAGGTCTCGATCTCGAGCAGCCGCTGCACGGTGGCGCCGGCGCGCGCCGGGGCGAGGCCGCAGTCGAACAGGCGGTAGCGGGTGAAGCCGTCGGCGTCCTCGCGGAAGTCGGTGGCGGCGACGGCGTTGCCGTCGACGACGCGCACCACGCACAGGCTGACGGGGTCGAAATCGGCGAGCGCCGCCTCGAGGTCGGCCGGTTCCGGCAGCAGGTCGAGCCGCGTCGCCACCATCAGCGGGCCGGGCTGGCGGAAGCCGGGGCCGAAGGGGTGCGGCGGCAGCGCCCGCGCGCTCCAGCGCACGTCGAAAGTCCAGGTCGAGAACTCCGAGTGCTGCTCCCAGCGCAGCGTGCCGCCGAGCACAGGGATGGCGACGTGGCGCGCCTCCGCTCCCGGACCCGGCAGCCCGAGGCGCGTCGACATTTCGGAGAGCAACACCCGCTCGGCGGCGATGCCGGCGGCGTCGGTGAGAAAGGCGAGGTGCAGCACGGTGCGCGGCGGCTCGATCAGCTGGAACGGCCGCGCGTGCACCTCGCCGAGCACCGCCGCCCGCAGCGGATGCACCGCGAAGCGTGGCGCTTCCCCCTGTGCCGGCCCGTCCATCCGATCCCCCGCGGTCATCGCCATTTCCAGTACGCCCGCTGCCCCGGTGCGGACCATAGCCGAGACGCCGCAGCGGCGGGAGCGGTGTCGGCGGCGCAGATCGGGGGTCCTGGCGTCCGTCCGCGACGAAGCCGCGAATGCGCCAGGGTGCTCGCCCACCGAGCCGACACCGGGTCCCCCATCACCCGCCGCAGACCTTCGCGAGATCAAGCACCGTGATCTCCAGATTTCCTCGCTCTACCCGCACTCTTCCGGCAGTGCCGGAGGCCCGCTACGGCGACACCGGCCCGGTGCTGGCCGAGCTCGCGGCGCCCCGCATCAAGTCCGCCCGCCAGCTGCCGCGGGCACTCCGCGAGCGGCTCGCTGCGGATACGCCGGCGGCGTCGGTGGCTTCAGCCGCCTGACAGCCGTCGCGGGCTGACCGGCACTCCATCGGCCCGCCGGCCCCCGTCGGCGCGCTGGGGGCGCTCCCGACACACGGCCCTCGACGGCACGAATGACGCATTTTCAACGCGATCTTCGGACGGCATTGTCATGTCGTCCGACTTTAGAAGATCGCGAAGGCTTCGATACGGGGGGAAAATGGCGTCTTACAGTGCTCTTTACTACTACACGTTGACCATCTCTGATGGTGTCGCAACGATTGCGGGTGGCCCCTTCTCGATGGACGACCCGTACCTGCTCGTATCATCGGAAGAAAATGGTCCCGGTGAGTTTTCGCTGGGCGATCTCATCGACGCGAGCGGAAGCGCCGAGATCTATACGGGGTTCACGGCCGAAGGCCCGGTAACAGATGATCAGTTCCTCTATTCGAACAATGGCACGCTGACCTTCGGCGAGACGCTGCCCTACACGGAGGGGAACTTCACCGTCTGCTTCCTAGCCGGGACGATGATCGCCACGCCTGCCGGCGAGACGCCCATCGAGAGCCTCGCCATCGGCGACCTCGTGCTGACGGCCGAGGGCCGCGCCGCACCGGTCCGCTGGGTTGGCGTGCAGACGGTGGTCTCGTTCTTCGCCGACCCGCTCCGTTCGTTCCCGATCCGCATCACCGCCGGCGCTCTCGGCGCCGGCCTGCCCGTGCGCGACCTCCTCGTCTCGCCGGACCACGCCCTCTTCCTCGACGGCGTCCTCGTCCAGGCCGGCGCGCTGGTCAACGGCACGACGATCGTCCGCGAGACGGCGATGCCGGAGCGCTTCACCTGGTTCCACGTCGAGCTCGACGACCATTCCCTCATCCTCGCCGAGGGCGTGCCGGCCGAGACCTTCGTCGACAACGTCACCCGTCGCCGCTTCGACAACTTCGCCGAATACGTGGCTCTTTATGGCGACAGGGGGCCGGGCCTCACGGAGATCGACGCGCCGCGCGTCAAGTCGGCGCGTCAGCTGCCACGGGCGCTTCGAGCGCGCCTGTCTGGCGCGGCCGGCGCCGGGAGCGCGAGGGACGCAGCGTGACGGTGACCGGCGGCGTGGCCGGAACGGCGCTCCCGGCCAGGTCGGCCGGGAGCTTCGGGGGATGAGGGATGACGACGTTTTCGGGGACTATCACGCTTCAGGGCACGCTGGACCCCGGGACCGGAACCTTCATCACCCAAGCCGTTTTCAACGAGCCCACCCGCGCCACGGGCGACTTCACGCCCGGCGGCACGGTCACCGTGCCCGAATATGATCCGGGCGACTTCACCTATGTCGGCTACGGCCCGGACGGCTGGATCGGCACCAGCGCCACCTGGGGCACGGTCTACTTCACCAAGACCGACTTCGCCGACGCCCCGGCGAGCTTCCCCTACGAGACCGGCGCCTTGCCCCGTTTTGACGCCAACGTCACCGCCAGCGGCGCGATCGACCCGGCCACGATGACGTTCACGGTCGACGTGAAGGTGAACATGCCGACCGAGGTGGTAGGCGACTTCGCCCCCGGTGGCGTCCTCGACGTGGAGAACTACGTTCCCGGCACCTTCGACTACGTCGGCTACGGCCCGAACGGCTGGATCGGCTACAGCGACTCCTGGGGCTATGTCTACTTCACCACGGAAGTCCTCGAGGACGTGCCGGCCACCTTTACCTACGAGACCGGCGCCTTCGTCGTCTGCTTCCTGGCCGGCACGCGGATCGCGACGCCGACCGGCGAGATCGCCGTCGAGACCCTCGCGATCGGTGACCGCGTGCTGACCGCCGACGGCCATGCCGCACCGCTCAAATGGGTGGGCGTCCAGACGGTGGTGACCCTCTTCGCCGACCCGCTGCGCTCATTCCCGATCCGCATCGCCGCCGGCGCCCTCGGCGAGAGCCTGCCGGCCCGCGACCTCCTCGTCTCGCCGGACCATGCGCTGATGCTCGACGGCGTGCTCGTCCAGGCCGGTGCGCTGGTCAATGGCACGACGATCGTCC
>CAZDCR010000061.1:0-13574 GCA_964503995.1 uncultured Segnochrobactrum sp. | reverse complement strand
ATCATCGTCATCATCACCGGGCCGGTGATGAAAGCGGCGCCATGGTGTCGCTCTGCCGGCTCTATGAGGAGCGCGGCGTGCCGCTCGGCCCGCTCGCACCTGTGGAAGGGCGTGCCCGCGCGGCGCTCCCCGGCGAGATCGTGCTCTGCCCGCCATCGACGCTCGGCGACCGCTGGTCGCGCCGCTTCGCCGACCCAGTGTCGAGCTTCGCCTCCGGCTGGATGCGGGTGCGCGCCCGCGCCCGCCAGCGCGGCGTCGAGCTGCCGCTCGTCGTCTCCGACCACGCCGACTGGGAAGACCTCTGCACCACCGTCGCCGAGACGGGTGCATCGGAGATCTGGGTCACCCACGGCGAGGAGGACGCCCTCGTCCACTGGTGCCTCACCCACGGCATCGCCGCCCGCCCGCTCCGCCTGGTGGGCTACGGGGACGAGGAGGAAGGGGCCGCTCAGACCGAGACGGAAGCGACGGCATGACCCCCTTCGCCGAGCTTCTCGACCGGCTCGCCTTTGAGCCCAGGCGCAATGCCAAGCTGGCACTGATGGAGGCGTTCTTCCGGTCGGTCCCCGACCCGGAGCGCGGCTTCGCGCTCGCCGCGCTGACCGGCGGGCTCGTCTTCCAGCATGCCAAGGGTGGGCTGATCCGCGCCCTCATCGCCGAGCGCGTCGATCCGATGCTGTTCGCCCTTTCCTACGACTATGTCGGCGACCTGTCGGAGACGGTGGCCCTGATGTGGCCGGAACGGCCCGGCCGCAACGCGCCGCCGCCGGCCTTGTCGGAGGTGGTCGAGGGGCTGTCGACGAGCGGCAAGGCGGCGCTGCCGGGGCTGCTCGCCGGCTGGCTCGACGGCCTCGACGAGACCGGACGCTGGGCGCTCCTGAAGCTGATCACCGGCGGGCTCCGGGTCGGCGTCTCCGCCCGGCTCGCAAAGGCCGCGGTGGCGCGGCTCGGGCCGGTCGACGCCGACGCCGTCGAGGAGGTCTGGCACGGCCTGTCGCCGCCCTACCCGGAGCTGTTCGCCTGGGTGGAGGGGCGTGGCGAGGCGCCGGCGAGCCGCGACCCGGCGCCGTTCCGGCCGCCGATGCTGGCGCAGCCCCTCGACGAGGCGGAGTTGGCCACCCTCGAGCCGGCGGCGTTCCGCGCCGAGTGGAAGTGGGACGGCATCCGCGTGCAGGCGGCCTGCGGCACCGCCGAGGACGGGCGGCGGGTGGCGCGGCTCTATTCGCGCACCGGCGAGGACGTTTCGGCCGCCTTCCCCGATCTGCTCGGGATGCTCGAGTTCGACGGGGCGGTCGATGGCGAGCTGCTGATCGTCCGCGAGGGCCGCGTCGAGCCGTTTGCGGTGCTGCAGCAGCGGCTGAACCGCAAGGCCGTGTCGCCGAAGCTGATGGCGGAGTTCCCGCCGAAGATCCGCGCCTACGATCTCCTCGCGGAGAACGGCGAGGACCTGCGCGCGCTGCCCTTCGACGTGCGGCGCGAGCGGCTGGAGGCTTTCGTGGCAAAACGGGGCGGCCCGGCCTTCGACCTGTCGGCGCTGGTGCCCTTCGACGACTGGGAAGGGCTCGCGGCGAGCCGCGCCGACCCGGCCGCCGCCGGCGCGGGCGTCGATGCCGAGGCCGTCGAGGGGCTGATGCTGAAGCGCCGCGACAGCTCGTACGTGCCTGGCCGGCCGAAGGGGCCGTGGTTCAAGTGGAAGCGCGACCCGAAGACGGTGGACGCCGTGCTGATGTACGCCCAGCGCGGCCACGGCAAGCGCTCGTCGTTTTATTCCGACTACACCTTCGGCGTCTGGCGGGAGGGCGAGGACGGCGACGAGCTCGTGCCCGTCGGCAAGGCCTATTTCGGCTTCACCGACGAGGAGCTCGCACAGCTCGACAAGTTCGTGCGGGCGAACACGACGAACCGCTTCGGCCCCGTCCGCGAGGTGGTGCACGAGGCCGCGAAGGGCCTCGTGCTGGAGGTGGCGTTCGAGGGCCTGCAACGCTCGACGCGCCACAAGTCGGGCGTGGCGATGCGCTTCCCACGGATTTCCCGCATCCGCTGGGACAAGCCGCCGGCCGAGGCCGACCGGCTGGAGACGCTCGAAAAGCTGTTGCCGGCCTGACCCGCGGCCAGCCCGACCCTTAGCAGCTGACCTTGCCGCAACGTCCCTGCCGCGGGCGGCCTGCCGCCGGCCTCAGGGCCGCTTCACCTCGAGAATGTCCTCGGGCTGGTCGAGCGGCATCGTCACGATACCGCCGCCTTCGCCTTCGGCCGCCGCCGCGAGGTCGAACATGCGGATCTGCCGGTTGTCGAAGGTGGTGATGTAGTAGCGGAGGTTCTTGAGGTCCGCCGCACCCGTCCAGAAGGTCACCTCGTAATCGCCAGCGCCCTTGCCGCTGCGCACCGTGCCCGGGGGCAGGTCGAAGTTGTCGAGGATGTGGAAGGCCGTCTTCACCGCCGCCTCGCCGTCGGCTGACGGAGCGGCGGCCTGCGAGAACGCCACGGCGCGGATGAAGCGCGAGGGCGGCGTGAAGTCGCCCGGCATCCCGAGCAGCCCCGACCCCTGGCCGGTCTGGTCGAGCTTGATGTCGCCGAGGGCGAGCTGCGGCACGTTCAGCGCCGACAGGTTGACGAAGTTGCGCAGATTCGTCGTGTGCCAGTCGAAGCCGGGCGAGTTCGTGAGCACGCCGAGCGGGTTGTCGTAGACGTTGAGCTTTCCGCCGACGTACTCGACGACGATGCTGTCGCCCGCCGCGTCGCTGACGATCATGTGCAGCGGCGGCGAACCGTCGAACCCCTCGAGCGGCGCCTTGCTCACCTTGACGCCGGGCAGCGCGTCCTTGACCTCGCCGACGGTGGCGAAGTTTCCGAGGACCCACGTCAGGATTTCCCAGGACCCCATCGACGTGCCGGCTTCGTCCGGCGCGACGTCCTGGTAGCCGGCGTAGCCGGGGAAGTAGAACAGTCCGCCACCGAGGCCCTTCTCGTTGAGGCCGTCGACGATGATCGGCTGGCCGAAGGCGTTGGCGCCGGCCGCGGCGTACTTGGTCGTCCAGGTGATGCCGCCGGGCTCGCCCGAGGGGGCGACAGCCGTCATCTGCTGGCCGCGGGGGATGAAGATCAGGTCCGACTTCGGGTCCGCCTGGAACTCCAGCGTGCGGGCGTGGATCACCGCACCGTCGGTCGCCTTGAGCTTGATGCCCGTGCAGGCGGACGCCGGAACGAGCGAAGACGCCAGCAGCAAGGACGACGCTGTGAGTGCGGTGATGAAGCGGCGGATCATGGTCTTCTTCCCTTGTTTTTCACCGCCTCCCCGGGGGAGACGGCGTTTCAGGCCGCCGTGAGGCGGTGCGGTGCCAGCCGGTCGTAGAAGCGACGGGCGGCGTCGGCGACGGCGCGCTGCCCGGCATCGAGCGTGCTCGCCTCGACGGGCGGCTTCGGCACAGCGAAGCCCGTCGACTTCTCCACCGACGCATACCAGTGGGAGGCCCAGACCCCGTCGCTGTCGCGCCGGCCCGCCGGCCACGACAGCATCGCCTCGTCGAAGGGGATGCCGACGGCGTCGCAGAGCGCCGTGAGGATCCCGCGCGGATCGGCGAGCACGTCGGCAGCATCGATCACCGGCGGGGCCTGGCCCAGCTGATCGGCGACGCGGTCGAAGATCTCCGCCTGCTCGACGACGCCGATGTCGTCGAGCGTCACCTGTCCGCGGCGGTCGGCATAGGAGGCGACGACGTCCTCCGGCCGGCGGATCAGGAAGGCGCTGGTGACACCGGCGAGCCACTCGCGGCCGAACTCCGGGATCATGTGGTGGGTCATGTGCTTCTGGTAGAACACCGACGCCCCGCCGGGGATCGGGCCGACCAGCCAGTGGGCGACGCGGCGCGCGTCCCTCTCGCCGGCCGCGATGATCTCGTCGCGCATCGGATGCGGGGTGCCGGTGGCGGCGAGCCAGGCGGCGTAGAACGGCTCGTCGACGACGGCGGTGTCGGCGCGGTTCTCGAAGGCACGCATCATCGCGGTCGAGATGTTGCGCGGCCCGGACCACATGGCGATGCGGACGGGGGTCATCGGCCGCCCCTCCCCGCTCGGGGCCGGAGCGTTCTCGTGGCGATGCATCGCCGGCGGTCACAGGAGCGCTCCGACCCGCGGCGCCCCGCGAAGAACAACGCCGAGGCGGCGTCGGAGCGCCGCAGATCCGATGCCGTCATGCGCCCCTCACCGGATGGGCCGCCTCGCGGCGGGCGAACTGCTTGTAGAGCTCGCGCAGCCGGCGGGTCACCGGGCCCGCCCGGTCGCCGTCGACGGGTGCCGTGCCGATCACCCGGCCATCGACCTCGCGCACCGGCACGAGGCCGGCGAAGGTGCCGGTGACGAAGGCCTCGTCGGCGGCGTAGACGTCGACGAGCGAGAAGCGCTTCTCGCGGAGCGGTACGCCGGCGTCGCCACAGAGGCGGATGACGTTCGACCGGGTGATGCCACCGAGGCAGTAGAGCCCGTCCGACGTCCACACCTCGCCCTTGCGGACGATGAAGAAGTGGGTCGAGTTGCAGGTCGCCACCGCCCCCGCGTCGTCGAGCATCAGCGCCTCGTCGGCGCCCGCCTCGGTCGCCTGGATGCAGGCGAGGATGCAGTTGAGCTTCGAGTGGCTGTTGAGCTTCTGGTCCTGCTCGGCCGGGCCGGTGCGGCGGATGTGGACGGTGAACAGCTTCAGGCCGCGGGCAGCGACCTCCGGTGCCGGCGACTTGTATTCGGGAATGGCGACCACCGTCGCCTTGCCGATCGTCACCCGCGGGTCCTGGTAGGGCGTGCGCTTGACGCCGCGCGTCACCATCAGGCGGATGTGCACCCCGTCCGTCATGCCGTTGGCGTCGAGGCACTCGAACAGGCGGGCCGTCAGTTCCTCCCGTGACAGCCCGATGTCGATCTTCAGGGCGTGCGCCCCCTCGTAGAGGCGGTCGAGATGCGCGTCGAGGAAGCAGATGCCGCCGTCGACGACCCTCAGCCCCTCCCAGACGCCGTCGCCGAGCACGAAGCCGGAATCGAACACCGACACCACCGCCTGGGCGCGCGGCACCAGGGCGCCGTTGACGGAGATCAGCACGTCGTCGTTGCGCGGGTCGTCGACATAGTCGTGGACGCCCTTGGCGAGCGGCTGGTCGGCGGACGAAGTCGTCATGGCGTCGGGCTCCGATCTCTTGCCGATGTGTCACGACCTCCCGAACGGCACAACCCCGCGGCATCGCGGCGCGCCGCGCGTCGATGGTGGGCCACACCACCCGGGGCGACGTCGGAACCAGCCGAACAAGGCGATGGCAGGGGCCGACATCGGCCCTCCAGCATCGGCCCTCTAACGGCAGAAGGGGAGCGGCGAGGCCGCTCCCCTTCCTGTTTTCGGATATGCCGTCGCGGCCAAGTCCCGCCTAACGGCCGAGGAACATGGCGGCCAACCGCTGCAACAGGCCCTTCGGCTGAGCCGGAGGCGGCTCCTGTGCAGGGTGGTTTCCGCTCTACGCCTTAGCGGCGAACGGATGGGCCGCGCTGGCACGGGAGGCAGTGGCGGTGGCCGCCTTCGGCTCGCCGGCAACGGCGCGCTGAATGGACTCCTTCACGGCCTTGTAGTTGTATTCCTGGATCTTCGCGTCGTCCTCGGCATCCCAGTGGATGAACACGCCGACGCAGATGAACAGGTCGTCGGCCTCGTCGGCCGGGATCGTGCCGTCGGCGACGCTGTCCTGCACGGCCTTGGCGACGCCGTACTGCGCCGGGCCGAACATCTGCACCGCCTGCTTGGCGCCCTTGATCGTGACCTTGTTGAACATCACGGTGTTGGGCTTGCACTGCATGTTCGGGGCGAGCACCGCGAGCAGCGACGTGAAGCCGTCCTTGTTGTTCGTCAGCGAATTGCAGAACGCCATCTCGGCGGCGCTGCCGCGCGGCCCGATGATCAGGTCGATGTGGGCGACCTCGTTGCCGTCGCCGACAAGCGACTCGCCGACCATCACCTTCGTAATCTTAGCCATAATAGGGCTCCCTCCCATCTTGGGGCATAGACCGGTTACCGATAAGAAGCCGCCCGACCACCCCCGCCCGCAGGCGACGGTTTCCGGCTATCCTTGTTGTCAGCGCTCGGCACGTAGGCCGAACCGGTTGGCCAGATAGGATCTCTGGTTCTGCGGCGCGCAGAGCCTAATCCGATTTCGATGACAACGGCAAGGCGCGGGACCGCCGCGGCGCTGGCCCCCGGAGCCGCCGCGCCGGCAGCCGAAATGGTGGCGAAGGCCGAGAAATCCCGGCCGCCGCGATACCTCGTCTTGAAACCTTCACCATCGACACATTACTATAAGCAACGGCGGGGGACTGCCCCGCGACCACGCTGCGACCGGCCAGATCTCTTCGGTGGGCGGTCGCAGGTGCGCAAAGCGCAAATCGACAGTGAAAGTCGTTCGAGAGGAAGCTTCCCTGACCATCGCAATCGACGCCGAGGGTGCGGCTCTCAGCGCCCCTCCGGACACGGTCGGCGCCCTCCGTGACGCCGACACGTCCCTCGAAGCCGTTCTCGCAAGCCTTTCGGATTCCAAGGCCGAGGACGTCACCACCATCGACATCGCCGACAAGTCGACGATCGGAGACCACATGGTGGTCGCCTCCGGCCGCTCGCATCGGCACGTCGGCGCGATCGCCGAGCATTTGCTGCAGAACCTCAAGGACCAGGGCTTCGGCAATGCCCGGGTCGAGGGCATGCCGCAGTGCGACTGGGTGCTGATCGATGCCGGCGACGTCATCGTGCACGTCTTCCGTCCCGAGGTCCGCAGCTTCTACAATCTCGAGAAGATGTGGGCGGCCGAGCCCGCGCCGAAGGTCCGGCTGACGGGCTGATCGGCTCGGGCCGGCAACGCGACACGCAAAGCGGCGGGGGCCCCGTGCAGATCGTCGTGGCCGCCGTCGGCCGGCTGAAGGCTGGCCCGGAGCGCGAACTCGCCGCCCGCTATCTCGACCGCGCGGCCAAGACCGGCCCGCGGATCGGTCTCACCGGCTTTCAGGTGCGGGAGGTCACGGAGGGCCGCGGCGCGTCGGTTGCGAGCCGCCGCGCCGAGGAAGCCGCAGCTCTCGCCGCCCTGATGCCGCCGGGCGCGGTCCGCGTGGTTCTCGACGAACGCGGCACCACCATTGGCAGTCGCGACTTTGCCGATTTCCTGGCACGCGAACGCGACGGTGGCAGGAGCACCGCAGCCATCATCATTGGCGGTCCGGACGGCCACGACCCGACGATCCGGGACACAGCGGCGCTGGTGCTTTCGTTCGGCGCGATGACGTGGCCCCACCAGTTGGTGCGCGTGATGCTGGCCGAGCAGCTCTACCGGGCGGTGACGCTGCTG
Organism: uncultured Segnochrobactrum sp.; assembly: GCA_964503995.1. Taxonomy (GTDB): domain Bacteria; phylum Pseudomonadota; class Alphaproteobacteria; order Rhizobiales; family Segnochrobactraceae; genus CAMDHY01. Next base: position 6,213 of record CAZDCR010000061.1, on the reverse strand, counting down.
TCCGGCCACCCCTATCACCGCGACTGAAGGCGCCGCGCCCGACCCGGCGCCGCCCGCCTGCCCCCAAACGCCCGCCGTCATGGCATGATGAAGTCGCAATCCGGCGCTAACGGACGGGCATGGCGATGCCGGCGGACGGCATCGACGTTTCGTTAACCCTTTCGCCGGCGCATTGACTGCGACGGCCCGCAACCGGGCCGCATCCCGGAGGACCAGGCCACGTCGCAGCCGTCGCCGCTGTATCGCTCTTCACGACCCGCGACGGCTGCAATCGCCGCCGCGGCAGTCTGGCTGTTTGCGGCCTCCGGCGCGGCAAGCCAGGACGCGAGCCCTCCGCTCGAACCCTCGCCTGCCGTCCCCGCCACCGATGTCGGGCCGAACGCCGCCGCCTTCGAGTTGCTCGACGCTGCCGGGACGCCGGGGCAGAGCCGCAGAAAATTGCGCGAGAGCGAGCTTGCCGCCCTGCGGGCCCGCATCGAGGTGTCCGTCGAGCGCCAGGCGGCCCTTGCCGAGGAGGTCGCCGCCCTCGACGCCGACCGCGCCAGCCTCAACGCCGCGCTGATCGAGACGGCCAGCGACATCGGCGAGCTCGAGCGTTCGCTCACGGCGGCGGAGGCGCGGCTGCTGCGGCTCGATGAGAGCCTCTCCGCCATCCGGCTCTCGCTCGATGAACGGCGCGAGGCGCTCGTGGAGGTTCTGGCCGCTCTAGAGCGGCTGGGGCGTCATCCACCGCCGGCCCTGCTCGTTGCACCGGCCGACGCCCGCGATGCCGTGCGGGGAGCCCTGCTGCTTGCGGCCGTGACGCCGCAGATCCGCGTCGAGGCCGAGGCGCTCGCCGCCGACCTTGCGACGATGGCCCGCCTCAAGACCGATGCCGACGCGGAACTGTCGCGCTTCTCCGCCGACCTCGAGTCGATCGCGGAGGAGCGAGAGCGCGTCGAACTGCTGCTCGCCGAGAAGCGGCGGCTCTACGAGCAGTCGTCCGCCGCCCTCGCCGAGGAGCGCCGGCGCGCCGAAGCCCTGGCGGGCCAGGCGACCGGCCTGCAGGACCTCATCGGCCGCATGGAAGCCGAGGTCGAAGCCTCGAAGCAGGCGGCGACCGCGGCGCGCGAAAGCACGCCGAAGGGCAGTGCCGACCCCGGCCGCCTGTCGCCCGCCACGGCCTTCACGGCCAGCCGCGGCGCCCTCCCCCTGCCTGTCGCCGGCGCGGTGAAGGCGCGCTTCGGCGATGCGGCCGGCGACGGCGTCCCGTCGCAGGGCTGGACGATCGCCGCCACCCCGGGCGCCCGCGTCACCGCGCCCGCGGATGGCTGGGCCGTCTATGCCGGTCCGTTCCGCTCCTACGGCAAAATCTTGATCTTGAACGTCGGCGACGGCTATCATCTGCTGCTGGCGGGCCTTGACAGAATCGACGTGGACCTCGGGCAGTTCGTGCTTGCCGGAGAGCCCGTCGGAGTGATGGGCGGGCGGGAGCCTTCGCGTACGGACGGAACGGGTGTGTCGGGCGACGCCCCTGTCGACAACGGTCCGGCGCTCTACGTAGAGTTTCGCAAGGACGGCTCGTCCATTGATCCGGCCCCCTGGTGGGCCGGCCGGGAAGACCAAGAGGTTCGCGGATGATGCGCAGACTTTCCCTCGTCGGCGTCGGTGTCCTGATCGGCATCGGCACAGCGGTCATCGCGACCGAGCCTCGATTGCTCGGCCCCATGAGCGCCAACGCTGCCGTCAACGACATCTACCGGCAGCTCAACCTGTTCGGCGACGTCTTCGAGCGCATCCGCGCCGACTATGTCGAATCGCCCGACGACGCCAAACTCATCGAGTCGGCGATCAACGGCATGCTGACCTCGCTTGACCCGCACTCGAGCTACCTGCCGCCGAAGGACTTCCGCGACATGCAGGTGCAGACCCGCGGCGAGTTCGGCGGGCTCGGCATCGAGGTCACGATGGAGGACGGCCTCGTCAAGGTCGTCACGCCGATCGACGATACGCCCGCCCAGAAGGCCGGCGTGATGACCAACGACTTCATCACCCACATCGACGGCGAGCAGGTGCAGGGCCTGACCCTGAACGAGGCCGTCGAGAAGATGCGCGGCCCGGTCAACACCGAGATCAAGCTGACGATCCGCCGCGAAGGCGCGGAGGAGCCGGTGGAGATGACGCTCAACCGTGCCGTCATCCGCATCAAGTCGGTGCGCTCGCGCGTCGAGGGCGACGTCGGCTACGTCCGCATCTCGCAGTTCAACGAGCAGACCTTCGAGGGCCTGAAGGCGGCCGTCGAGGAGATCGAGAAGGAGGTCCCGGCCGACAAGCTGAAGGGCTTCGTGATCGACCTGCGCAACAATCCGGGTGGCCTACTCGACCAGGCGATCTCCGTGTCGGACGCCTTCCTCGATCGCGGCGAGATCGTCTCGACGCGCGGCCGCCAGACCGACGAGACGCAGCGCTTCAACGCCCGCGACGGCGACCTCACCGACGGCAAGCCGGTGATCATCCTCGTCAACGGCGGCTCCGCCTCGGCCTCCGAGATCGTTGCCGGCGCCCTGCAGGACCACCGCCGCGCGACGGTGCTCGGCACCCGCTCGTTCGGCAAGGGCTCGGTGCAGACGATCATCCCGCTCGGCGCCAACGGCGCGATCCGGCTCACCACCGCGCGCTACTACACGCCGGCCGGCCGGTCGATCCAGGCGAAGGGCATCGATCCCGACATCGAGATCCTGCAGGAGCTGCCGGAGGAGCTGAAGGGCAAGGCCGAGACCAAGGGCGAGGCGTCGCTGCGCGGCCACCTCGAGTCCCAGGACGGCCAAGAAGGCGGCGGCTCGCAGGCCTATGTGCCGCCGGACGCCAAGGACGACAAGCAGCTGAACTACGCGCTCGACCTCCTGCGCGGCATTCAGATCAACCAGGCCTTCCCGCCGAGCGCCGACAAGGCAGCGGCCGAGGTGGTGGTGCCGAACTGAGGTCAGCGGCCGCCATCCGCGGCCCGCGAACCCGAACAAGAAAGGGCGGCCCTCGGGCCGCCCTTTCCGTTTCTGGCTCGGCACCCCGCCGGTGCGCCGGTGCTCTGACCGGCTTCATGCTCGGCTGGTGTTCGGGAACATGGTGGACACTTCACCACTCTCCCTCGGAGGGGGAGGGTGGTGAATGCTCCGTCGGGTGGCGACTACTTGCGCGCACCGGCGGCCACGTCGAGGTCGCGGCAGGCCTGCAGGAAGGACTGCGCCGAGCCCTTGATGCCCGGCAGCGGGCACTTCTTGTCGATGTCGCAATATTCCATGTAGGCCCAGTGGCTGATCTGGACGTCGTCCGAGCCCGTGGTCATCTGCATCTCCATCGTCCACTTGCCGTCGCGCTTCTCCATGAAGCCGACGCCGGTGGTACGGGTACCGCCGTCGAGCGGCGTGAAGGAGATGTTGAGCGTCCCTTCCGGGGTGATCGAGCCGACCATGCGAGCGCACATCGGGTCGGAATCGGGTGTCACGGGCATGCTGTCCGACTTCTTCCAGAACTGCACGCGCTGGTAGCCCCAGACGTAGCCCCTCCAGTAGCGGTCGATCGAATAGACGGTCTGGTCATAGACCTCGCCAACCTTGTTCGAGTCCGGGCTCGTCAGGATCGCCGGAAAGCCGTCCGGCGGAACGTACCAGATGGTGCCCTCAGTCCAGTTCCATCGGCCGGGCTTCGGGTCCGCCGCCGTGGCGGGTGCGGCCGCCACAAGCGCGGCCACTGCGGTCCCTGTCGCCAGCAGCGCGCACATCAACGTCTTCTCAGTCCGCATCACCCACACTCCCTCGCGCGACATCAGGCCGTCATTCTGCCAGCCACGACCTTCTGCTAATGCTGCCTCGTCGGCCGCAGCATTGCTACGGCCCTTCCACACCCCATCCTTCGCGAGGCTGACGTGAAGCACGGCAAACCCGGCTCGACCTCCGGCGACGACCCCCTCGCGGGCCTTCCCTACCGGCCGTGCGTCGGCATGATGTTGCTGAACACCGACAACCTCGTCTTCGTTGGCCGCCGCCGGGGCGGCCAGGAGCACGTGGCGCCCGGCTTCGAGTGGCAGATGCCGCAGGGCGGCGTCGACGAGGGAGAGGACCCGCGCGCCGCGGCCATTCGCGAGCTCTGGGAGGAGACCGGCGTCAAGGCCGCAACTCTCCTCGCCGAGGCGCCGGAGTGGCTGCCCTACGACCTGCCGCCGCCGATCGCCAAGGCGGCCTGGAAGGGGCGCTATCGCGGCCAGACGCAGAAGTGGTTCGCCTTCCGCTTCGAGGGCCGTGACGCCGACATCGACGTCCTGAACCCGCCCGGCGGCCACAAGGCCGAGTTCCTCGAGTGGCGCTGGGTGTCGATGCGCCAGCTGCCGGAGCTCGTCATCCCGTTCAAGCGGCCGGTCTACGAAGAGGTGGTGCGGATCTTCGCGCCGCTGGTGGAGGGGCGGTAAGCACCAACCCTACAGCCTGAGCTTCCCCCGCCGCATCTCGTAGAGCGCCACCGCGGTCGAGACCGCGAGGTTGAGGCTGTCGGCCTTGCCGGCCATCGGGATCTTGACGAGGTGCGTGCAGGCAGCCGCCAGTCGCTCCGAGAGGCCGGACTGCTCGGTGCCCATCACGAGCATGCCGGGCTCCGCATAGGGCACGGTGCGGTAGTCGACGGCGCCGGCGAGGTGCGTGCCGACGACCGGGCCCTTGAAGCCTGCCCGCCAGGCGAGGAAGGCGTCGAGGCTCGCCCGCGCCACCTTGATATTGAAGATCGAGCCCATGCTGGCCCGCACGGCTTCGAGCCCGAACGGATCGGTGGTGTCGCCGACGAGGACGACGCCGGTGGCACCTGCTGCATCCGCGGTGCGCAGGATGGTGCCGAGGTTGCCGGGGTCGCGGATGCCCTCGAGCACCACCCAGACGGTGGCGTCCGCGGGATCGAGCGTCGCGAGATCGGCGAGGCGCTGCACGAAGACGCCGACGACCGCCTGCGGGTTGTCCCGCCGCGTCACCGATTCCATCACCGCGTTGTTGGCTTCCAGCACCAGCGCGCCGTGGGTGCGGGCGGTGGCGGCGACGCGGCCGGCGACCGGATGGCGCATCATGTCGGCGGCGACGACCAGCGTCTCGACCTTCCAGCCGGCATCGACCGCGTCGGCGACGAGCTTCAGGCCCTCGGCGAGGAAGAGGCCCGTTTCGGCGCGCCGCTTGCGCTGGGTGAGCGCACGGATCTCCTTCACGGTCGGGTTGGAGACGCTGGTCACCGCCTTGACCTGTCCGGGCCGCCCCGCCTCGCCCCAGGATCTGTCGTCGGTGGTCATGCGGCGCTCCAGCGCGAGAACAGCGAGGTCGGCAGCAGGCGGTCGCTGCCCTCCTCGGCGAGCGCCAGTTCCCCCGTCTCGAAGCGGCCGCCGAGGTCGCTGAGCTCCTGCTGGACGAGCCGATCGATGGCGAGGTGCGAGGCGCGGATGGCGTAGACGGTGGTGACGACGGCGAGCGGCTCGGGCGTCAACAGCTGGCGGACCAGCGACAGCATCTCCGGCAGGTGCTCGAACAGCTGCCACACTTCGCCCGCCGGACCACGGCCGAATCGCGGCGGATCCAGCACCACGACGTCGTAGCGGCTGCCGCGGCGCACTTCCCGGGCGGCGTACTTCATCGCGTCGTCGATGATCCAGCGGATCGGCAGGCCGCCCATGCCGGACAGCGCCTGGTTCTCGCGCGCCCAGGCGACGGATTTCTTCGAGGCGTCGACGTGCGTCACTTCCGCACCGGCGTCGGCGGCGAGCAGCGAGGCGAGGCCGGTGTAGCCGAACAGGTTGAGCAGCCGGATCGGCCGGCCGGCGCCGCGGATCGCCGCCGCCATGTCGTCCCAGTGGCTGCGCTGCTCGGGAAAGATGCCGAGATGGCGGAAGCTCGTGAACCGGCAGAGGAAGCGGGCGGGGCCGTAGCCGAGCTCCCACGCCTCCGGCAGCTGCCGCGCCATCCGCCAGCGCCCGGCGCCCTCCTCGTCCATGGAGCCGGTGAACACCGCATCGGCAGCATCCCAGCGCGCCTGCGGCAGCCGCGGCCGCCACATCGCCTGCTCCTCCGGCCGCACGACGGTGACGCGGCCATAGCGCTCGAGCTTGGCGCCGTTGCCGGAATCGAGCAGCGCATAGTCGCCCCAGCCGTGCGCGACAAGCACGGTCGCGGAGCGGGTTTCGGTACCGGCGGCGGGGGGCGGGGCGGGTTG
>CAZDCR010000060.1:0-14020 GCA_964503995.1 uncultured Segnochrobactrum sp. | reverse complement strand
GGCGCCCCGGCCTGTCGTTCGCGCATCATGGCCAGACGATAGCACGCCCGCGGGCGTCGCGTCGCTGCAGCGCGGCCGTCACTGGTTCGCAGCGCAGCAAGCGTCTAAAAGCGATGCTCGCAACCTCTTGGAGAGACGACATGCTGAAGGGCAAGAACGCCGTCGTGACGGGATCGACCTCCGGCATCGGGCTCGCGATCGCCCGCGCCTTCGCGGCGAAGGGCATGAACGTGACGATCAACGGCTTCGGCGACGCCGCGGCGATCGAGGCGGAGCGGGCGCGGATCACGGCCGATTTCGGCGTCCAGGCCGCCTATTCCGGCGCCGACATGTCGAAGCCGGCGGAGATCGCCCAGATGATCGCCGACGCCGAGAAGCGCTTTGGCTCGATCGACGTCCTCGTCAACAATGCCGGCATCCAGTACGTCGCGCCGGTCGAGGAGTTCCCGCTCGAGAAGTGGGACCAGATCATCGCGATCAACCTGTCGGCCGCCTTCCACGCCATCCGCGCGGCGGTGCCGGGGATGAAGGCGCGCAAGTGGGGCCGGATCATCAACACCGCCTCGGCCCACGCCCTCGTCGCCTCGCCCTACAAGGCCGCCTACGTCGCCGCCAAGCACGGCATCGCCGGCCTGACGAAGACGGTGGCGCTGGAGACGGCCCAGTCCGGCATCACCGTCAACGCCATATGCCCGGGCTATGTCTGGACGCCGCTGGTCGAGAGCCAGATCCCCGACACGATGAAGGCGCGGGGCATGACGGCCGAGCAGGTGAAGAAGGACGTCATGCTCGCCGCCCAGCCGACGAAGGAGTTCGTCACCGTCGAGCAGGTCGCGGCCTTCGCCTGCTTCCTCGCCTCCGACGAGGCGGCCCAGATCACCGGCGCCATCCTGCCCATCGACGGCGGCTGGACGGCCGCGTAAGACCTGGGCAGACAGTCAGGACGACGACGGACGGCGCCACTGCGGCGCCGTTCGCGCACTCTCCCACCGCCAGCCGCCCGGATTCCGCTTCCATGACCGACACCCGCTTCGACGTGCTCTGCATCGGCAACGCCATCTTCGACGTGCTCGCCACGGTCGAGGAGGACTTCCTCGTCGCCGAAGGCCTGACGAAGGGCTCGATGCGGCTCGTCGATGCGGAGGAAGCGGTGCGCCTCTACGACAGGATCGGCGCGGCGGTGCGCATCCCCGGCGGCTGCGCCGGCAACACCGCCTCCGGTGTCGCCTCGCTCGGCGGGCGGGCCGCCTTCGTCGGCAAGGTGGCGGCGGACGAGCCGGGTGACGCCTACGGCCACGACATGCGCGGCGCCGGCATCCACTTCGCCACGCCGCCCCTGAAGGACGGCGCCCCGACGGCCCGCTCGATCATCCTGATCACGCCGGACGGCGAGCGGACGATGAACACCTATCTCGGTGCCTGCCAGGAGCTCAGGCCCTCCGACGTCGATCCGGCCACCGTCGAGGCGGCGGCGATCACCTACCTCGAGGGCTACCTGTGGGACCCGCCGGCGGCCAAGGAAGCCTTCCGGCGCGCCTCCGACGTCGCCCACGCCGCCGGCCGCCGCGTCGCCATCACGCTGTCCGACTCGTTCTGCGTCGACCGCTGGCGGCCGGAATTCCTGTCGCTGCTGCGCACCGGCACCGTCGACACGCTGTTCGCCAACGAGCACGAGCTGAAGGCGCTCTACGAGACCTCTGACCTCGACAGCGCGATTTCGGCGGTGCGCGAGGACGCCGGGCTCGCCATCGTCACGCTCGGCGCCGCCGGCTCGATGGCCGTCACCCGCGACGAGACCCACCACGTCCGCGCCCACCCGGTCGACAAGGTCGTCGACCTCACCGGCGCCGGCGACCTGTTCGCCTCGGGCTTCCTCACCGGCCTCGCCCGCGGCCTGCCCTTGCCGGACTGCGCCCGCCTCGGCGGCATCGCGGCGGCCGAGTGCATCGGCCACGTCGGCCCGCGTCCGCAGGCGAAGCTCGTCGATCTCGCCCGCCAGGACGGCTTCGAGATCTGAAGGCGCGGACGGCGGCTTGGCAGCGCCCGCCGGGGCTGCCATCGTGACGCGGGGCGCCATTCAGAGCAGAACTCACTGGTGCGACGCGCCCCCTTCCTGAGGGGGAGGTGGTGACGCCATGAGCTTCAATCCGGACAGCGAGCAGGCGATGAGCCTGCTCGAAGGCTACTTCTACTGGAACGGCTTTCCGAAGCTGCTCGGTTGCCCGATCGAGACCGACTTTAGCAAGGCGGACATCGCTCTGGTCGGCCTGCCGCTGGCGGTCAATCCGATCGAGCGGACGCAGTACCTCGGCCCCCGCGCCGTCCGCCACCGCTCGCAGGCCTACCATCGCGGCCACCGCGAGTTCGGCATCAATCCGTTCGAGCTCGCGCGGATCTGCGACTTCGGCGACGTGCCGATCCCGACGCCGACCATCGCCGACCGCGCCGTCCTCGACATCGAAGCCTTCTATGCGCGGATGGACGCCGCCGGGGTCATCCCGTTCACGGTGGGCGGTGACCATGCCTGCACCCTGCCGGTACTGCGCGCTATCGCCGGACCGAACTCCCGGCGAAAGGGGCCGGTCGGGCTGATCCACTTCGATTCGCACACGGACAGCTACGGCGATTCTGCCGGCGTCCATTGCCACGCCGGCAACGGCTTCCGCATCGCCCTCGAAGAGGGGCTGATCGCGCCCGAGCGGACGGTTCATGTCGGCCTCAACGGGCCGATGGTGCATCCGCAGATGGACGAGTTCTCGCGGTCGGCCGGCTACCGCATGCTGTCCCTGCAGGAGATCGAGACGATCGGCATCGCGGCGGCGCTGGCCGAGATCCGGCGGGTGATCGGTGACGGCCCGGTCTTCGTCACGATCGACCTCGACGTCATGTCGCTGAGCGATGCGCCGGCCGTGGCCGATCCCGAGGCAGGCGGCCTGACGATCCGGGAGATGTTGCAGCTTGTCCGCGGCTTCCGTGGTCTCGACGTCATCGGCGGCGACGTTGTCTGCTTCGTCCCCCACCTCGACCCGTCGCAGATCACCGCCCTCCACATCAACGCCCTGATGCATGACGTCGTGACGATCATGGCGGAGGGCGTCGCCCGCAAGCGCGGCGCCTGACGCCGGGTGGTTCGGGCCGCGGCCACGCCGTCCGGCCGGGACGGGGCGAGCGGGCGGCCCGGCCCGCCCGGCGTCGCAGCGTTCTGCAGCCGCAACGCTCGGTTCCAATAGTGCCGCTTCTGCGGACCGGGGTGGCGGGCTAGCGTCCGCGCCGCGCACGCGCCGCCGGCAGGGTATCCCCATGACAGACTTCGCCTACAAGCACCTGTTCCGTGCCGGCCTTCCGCCGATCCCGCCGCCGGCGCCGGCGAAGCCGCGGATCCTGATGAACTCGGGCCACAACGCCCCTGAGCTCATTCCCTGCGAGAAGCTCGCCGCCGCCGCCGACCGCGTCATCCGTCGCGAGGGCACGGCGCTCGCCCGCTATTTCAGCGGCCCGCGGGCCCTTGGCTACGAGGGCCTGCGCCGGGTGCTGGCCGACATGTTGCGAAAGACCCGCGGCATCGACGTCGGCATCGAGCGCATCCTCGTCACCTCCGGCTCCGGCCAGGCGATCGACCTCGTCGACTGGCTGTTCCTCCAGCCCGGCGACGTCGTGCTCGTCGAGGAATTCACCTACCACGGCGCCATCACCCGCATGCGCCGCGAGGGGGCCGAGCTCCTGCCGGTCGCCATGGACGAGCACGGCATCCGCGTCGACGCGCTGGAGCGGCAGCTCGAAGACCTCGCCGCGCGGGACGTGAAGCCGAAGTTCCTCTACACCATCCCGACCATCCAGAACCCGACCGGCACCGTCCTGCCGCTGGAGCGTCGCCACGCCCTCCTCGATCTCGCGCGCCGCCATGCCCTGCCGATCGTCGAGGACGACTGCTACTCCGACGTCTTCTGGGGCGGGGAGACGCCGCCGGCGCTCTACGCGCTCGCGCCCGGCCAGGTGATCTACATCTCGACCCTGTCGAAGACCTTCGCGCCGGCGGTGCGCCTCGGCTACGTCGTCGCCGATCCCGCCGTGCTGCAGCAGATCGTCCAGATGAAGCGCGACGGCGGCACCGGGCTCCTCGACCAGATGATCGTGGCCGAGTACTTCGCCGAGCACTACGACGCCCACGTCGCCGAGATCCGGGCGCGGCTGCACCACAAGATGAAGGTCACGGCCGAGGCGGTGCGCCGGGAGTTCGGCGTCACCGCCGAGTTCACCGAGCCGGACGGCGGCATCTATCTCTGGCTGAAGCTGCCGGAGGCGGTCGACGGCCGTTCCTTCGCGGCGGCGGCGGCGAAGGAGGGCATCCTCTACAACATCGGCCAGGAGTGGGCGGCGGACGCCGAACAGGGCCGAAACCGCATCCGCCTCTGCTTCGCGCTCACCACCGAGGACGAGATCCGCGAGGGCGTCGCGCGCATCGCGCAGCTCTGCTTCGAGGCGAACGGCGTGCCCGCCTTCCGCGACAACGTCGCCCGCGAGCGGCCGCCCGCCGCCTGACCGGACGGAACGACGACCGCTACCCCGCCGGCGCCTTCGCCGGCAGGCCGAAGCGCTTGCGGATGCGCGCCTCGAGCTGGTCGCGCACCAGCCGGTAGGACTGCAGGATCTGCTCGCGCGAGCCGGTGGCGATCGTGGGATCCGCCGTCGGCCAGTACTCCACCTCGAGCGCCTGGGTGCGCGTCAGGTCGAGCACGCGGTGGTGCGCCTCCGGGGCGAGCGTGATGGCGAGGTCGAAGTTGGTGTCCTCGAGGTCTTCCAGCGTCTTCGCCCGGTGGGTGCCGATGTCGAGGCCGATCTCCGCCATCACCGCCGCGGTGAACGGGTCGAGATCGCCTGGCCGCACGCCGGCCGAGCGCACATACATCGAGCGCGGGAACAGGTGGCGGGCGATCGCGGCCGCCATCGGCGATCTCACGACATTCTGGCCGCAGACGAACAGCACCGCCCCCGGCCGCGCCGGCGCAGGTGCCGTCTCGGGCGCCTCCTCCGACAGCCTCTCAGCCCTTCCAGTGCAGCGCGCAGATCAGCGTGAACAGCCGCCGCGCGGTGTCGTGGTCGACGGCGATCTTGCCGTCGAGGCGCTCGCGCAGCACGCGCGAGCCCTCGTCGTGGACGCCGCGCCGGCCCATGTCGATCGCCTCGATCTGGCTCGGCGTCGCCGTGCGGATCGCCTGATAGTAGCTCTCGCAGATCAGGAAGTAGTCCTTGACGATCTTGCGCAGCGGATTGAGCGACAGGATGTGGGCCGCCACCGGCGCGCCGGCCGCGTCGCTGATCCCCAGCATCAGCTTGTTGTCGAGGAGGCCGATCGACAGCCTGTAGGGCCCCCCGGCGTGGCCGGCGGGGCGGAAGTCGGCGTCCTCGACGAGGTCCCAGATCGCCGACACGCGCTCCTGCTCGATATCGGGTGTCGAGCGCGCGATCGAGGCCTCGTCGAGAACGACGGCAATCAGGCGGGTGCGGGGATCGCGGGCCTCGGGCATGGCCGGCAGACTGTCACAGGTTGACGCGGATCGCCACGGAGCGCGCGTGCGCCTCGAGGCCCTCGGCGCGGGCAAGTGCGATCGCCGCCGGCGCCAGCGCCCTGAGGCCCTCGCCCTCGCAGCGCAGGATCGAGGTGCGCTTCATGAAGTCGAGCACGCCGAGCCCCGAGGAGAACCGCGCCGAGCGCGCCGTCGGCAGCACGTGGTTGGAGCCGCCGACATAGTCGCCGATCACCTCCGGCGTCTGCCGGCCGAGGAAGATCGCCCCGGCATTGCGCACCCTTGCGCACAAGGGCTCGGGGTCGGCGACGGCGAGCTCGAGGTGCTCCGGCGCGATGCGGTCCGACAGCGCCACCGCCTCGTCCAGCGCGCGCAGGAGGATCACCGCGCCGAAGTCGCGCCAGCTCTGCGAGGCCACCGTGGTGCGCGGCAGCAGCTTGAGCTGCCGCTCCACCGCCGCCTCCACCGCTTCGGCGAGGCCAGCGTCGTCCGTCATCAGGATCGACTGCGCCGCGGTGTCGTGCTCGGCCTGGGCGAGCAGGTCGGCGGCGATCCAGTCGGGGTCGTTCTCGCCGTCGGCGATCACCAGCACCTCCGACGGCCCGGCGATCATGTCGATGCCGACGGTGCCGAAGACGCGGCGCTTCGCGGCTGCCACGAAGGCGTTGCCGGGGCCGACGATCTTCGCCACCGGCCGGATCGTCTCGGTGCCGTAGGCGAGCGCCGCCACCGCCTGGGCGCCGCCGACGCGGTAGACCTCGTCGACGCCGGCGAGCCGGGCGGCGGCGAGCACCAGCGGGTTGATCACGCCGTCGGGGGCCGGCACCACCATGACGAGGCGGTCGACGCCGGCGACCTTCGCCGGCACGGCGTTCATCAGCACCGAGCTCGGATAGCTGGCGGTGCCGCCCGGCACGTAGAGCCCGACCGCCTCGATCGCCGTCCAGCGGTGGCCGAGCTCGACGCCCAGCGCATCGGTGTAGCGGTCGTCGGCGGGCTTCTGGCGGCGGTGGTGCGCCTCGATGCGGTCGCGGGCAAGCGTCAGGGCCGCCATCGTCTCGGCGTCGACCAGACCGGCCGCGGCGTCGAGCTCGGCATCCGTGACCCTGATGCCGATCGCCCCGAGGTCGACGCGGTCGAAGCGCTGAGACAGCGCGACCAGCGCCGCATCGCCGTCCCGCCGCACCGCCGCGATGATCTCGGCGGCGGCGGCGTCGACCTCTTCCGACACCTCCCGCTTGGTGGCGAGAAAGGCGGCGAAGCGGGCCTCGAAATCGGGCTCGGCGGTCGACAGGCGGATCGCCACAGGCGGGGCTCCAGGATGCAGGTCAGCGAACGGGCGGCGCGCCGCGAGGCGAGCCGCCGCCTGCATAGTCGGTTTCGACAGGCAGGTGAATGCGGTGCGGCGACCCGGCAGTTCCGTTCGGGTCGATGCATCAAACCCATCCCCGACGCGAACCCTCCCCCCTCGCGGGGGAGGGCAGGGAGGGGGGAGCCGCGGGTCGCAACCGAGAAGTGGGCGCTACCTCGCCGCGATGGCCTTTTACCAGGGATGACCCCCGAGCCTGCCGCGCCGAGTCGTCAGCCGGCCTCGTGTTCCGGCTTGGCGCGGGCCTCCCAGGCGGCACCGAGATCGGCGAGCCGCGCCTCGATGCACTCGACCTCGAGCCTGACACCACCGCCGCCGGCGAACGTCAGCACGATCGCCCCCGACGGCGCCAGCGCCGGGTCGGCGGCCGGCTCGAAGGTGACGGCGAGCAGCGACAGCACCGCGTCGGGCGCGTCGCGGCGGATGCGGGCGGTCTTCGCCGAAAGCACCCGGTCGAACTGCAGGCACGCGCGGCGCCGCTCGCCGTTGCCGGCCGCACGGCGCGGGTCCGACGCCTCCCAGGCATAGCGGTTCATCAGGAGGCCGAAGCGCTTCTCGCCCGGCGACCAGACGAGATCGCCGACGCGCACGACGGCGTCCTGCACGTGCGCCGAGACGACCGCGAGGTCGTCGGCGTCGAGCGCGGCGAGCTTGGCGGTAGCGGACTTGGCGGTGGCGGGATTGGCCTCGGGCATGGTGAGCGATCGTTCCGGGAGGGGCGGCGATTTCGGCGGCACCGAGGGGGTCCACCGGCCCGCCCTACCTAGTGTCTCGGGGCGCCTGCCGCAACGGTGGGCGCGGCTTTGCCGGGTGGCGGCGCGGTTTCACTCGACGAGGAAATGCCGCCGCACCGCCGGCGGCAGGGCGTCCGCCGGTTTGCCGTCACGGCGCGCCGCTGTAAGGCGGCGCAGGATGGCCTCGGCATCCGTCGGCGCCAGCGCGCCGATTGTCCTGCCAAGCGCAATCACGGCGGCGCAGTACTCGTCCTCCACGCCGGAATCGACGGTGGGTCCTGAGAGAAGCGCGAGCCCCTGCGGGTCGATGGTCTCGGCGAGCCTCGCCTCGAGCCGCCCGACCGCGGCGGCGAGCACGGGCGCCGGAACGGCCGGCCGCGGCGCGGCGCTCGCCAGCACCTGCTCGATCATCGCCCACTCCATGGCGCGCGTGTCCTCCTCGACATAGCGCGTGCCGGCGACGTCGAAGTCGCCGCCGGTGGCCGCGATGTAGCAGAGCCCGGTGGCGACGCTGCGGATGTCTTCCAGGGCCGCGGTGCTCGTCAGCGAATAGGCGATGAGAGCATCGGTGTCGGCGTCGGGAGCGCTGGTGACGACGGCGGGGCCGAGTGCGGCGCGGAGGATGCCGGGCAACTGCCGGCTGGTTCGGCCGGCCTCGAATGCCGCGATGATCGTGTCGGCGGCCGCGTCGAACGCCGCCGGCGCCTTCTTGCGCAGCACGGCATAGGCCGGGATGTCGTCGCCGAGCGTGACGAGGTCCGTCCGGGACATCGACCCGCCATAGCCCGACATGGCGAACTGCGAGCCGTTGGCGTCCCGGAAGGTGATGCCGGACCTCGCGAGTTGCTCCCGCGTCGGGTACCACATCTCGCTGAAGGGGACCGCCAGGCCGCGATCGACGAAGGCGGGCCGGTACCCCGCCGCGAGAAGCGCCTCGCGCCACTGCGCCAGGCCCTGCGCCTGCAGGCGGGTGTCGAACACGCCGAAGTCGGGCGCGTGGAAGCCGAGCTGGGCTTTCGACCCGAGCCAGCGTTCGCGCCCGGCGGGAAACACCAGCGTGCAGGCGGATGCACAGGTCCCCGAAACGTAGGTGGAGAGGCGGCGGGCACGAATGAGATCCGCCATCCGCTCCGCCTCGACGAAGCGACCGCCGCCGCTGTCGATGTGCAGCACGTGGACGCGCGGGTTGCGGTCGAGGACGGCGCGCAGCGCCTGGGTCGCGCCGATGCGGATGCCGCCGAAGAACTCCGCTTCGGTGCCGTCGCGCATGACGCGGACGCCGTAGGGCGGGATCGTCGGATCGCCGAGGAAGGCGATCTCATAGGTCTCCAACGCCTGCGGAATGGCGGAGCGGACGATGGTGCCCGCGGTGGCGATGCAACCTACCACCAGCACCGCCTTCGCCACCGTGCCCCAGCCCCCTCGACGGCCCTCGGCGCGGCGCGCTCCGATGTAGCGCGTCGCGGCCCGCCATGTGCCGACCACCTGCCAGACGGTGATGGCCAGCGTCAGGCTCCACGACGCGGCGAACTCCACCGCCAGCGCATGTTCGGCCCGCAGCGGCGCCAGCGGCAGCCACCGGTCGATGGCGAAGAGCACGAACTGGCTGAAGAGGGTGCCGCCGAGGCCGATCACCCAGTAGGACACGGCCAGCGGCAGCTCGCCGCGCCAATGACTGACGATGAAGTTGCTGCTGCGACCGGGCGGCGGGGGCGGTTCCGGCGTGAGGGTGCCTGGCGGTGAGGCACGCGGCGGCGGGTCGCGCGTGGCGTCGATGCGAGCGGAGGTCGACGAGGCATCGGCGGCCGGCACCTCGGCGGCGCGCTGTGACGGCGCCGGTTCGAGGCCGCGCGGCGAGGCGGCGGCGTCGGTCGTCACAGATGGGCGCGACGGATCGGGGGGCAGCGTCGTCATCCGGCTCGCACTGTTTGGCCAGCGGGAGGCGCCAGCGTTGCCGTCCGGACCTTCGGTGGTGGGGAAGCCCGCAGGGAAGGTGCGCACGCGGCGCTGCAATCAGCGGTGAGCAATCCCGCCGGTGCTGTCAAGCACCGCTGCGGCTCGCGACGCCGCGAACCGTGGGAAGAGGGGGTAAGAGGCCCAGTTCGGATCGAATGATGGGCGTGTTTCGTGCCCTACGGCATGGGACGGGGGAAAGGCCTCGCACCTCGTGGCGGCTGCGCGGGGCGCAAGTCTGCGGGGCCATTGGGCGGATTATGCCGGAGGACAGACTTGCCGCGCATCCGGACCGGGATTGTCTCCGGATCGGGTGATAAGCTGCACGCGCGAGTTGCCGGGAGAACGCCTTGATGGGTCTCGCGTTCGCCTTGCTGTGTCTGGCGGCGACCTTGTTCGCCGTCGTCACGGTTGCTGGTTTGGCGGCCTTGGTGCTTTGGTCGCCTTTCGCAGCCTTGTTCGGCCTGGTCTTTGCCGCCTTGCCCGCGCTCTTCGGTCTATGTGCCTTTCTGGCTCTGCGACGGGTCATGCCGGTCAAGTGGTGGATGGGCGTCCTCTGCGGGTTCCTGATCGGCGCAGTGACCGCCTCCGTCTTCGCCTTTTCACCGTCGGCCGACTTCGCCTCCGCCAATGGCGTCCAGACCGTCATCGAGGGTCGTCGCACCTTGTGGGGCTGGCTTGAGCTGGCGAAGTTCGCGGCTTCGGTCGGTATTCTCGGGGCGTCCGGCGGTCTCGTGTTCTGGCTGATCGTCCGCAGGGTGCCGTTGAGCGGGGGCGGGATGTGGCGTGCGGGCCTGTGGCTGGTCGCCGCCATCGCCTGCACCGCGGCGATGGCGTCGCTGCCCCTGATCGCCAAGGACCGAAGTTGTCACAACACCACCCGGGACGGGCAGTCCGTGGTGTCGCCCCGCTTCTCCGCGGTCCTCGCCGTCGGTCCCGATGACTGGCAGGATCTGGAAGGCGTCCTGCAAGCGTTCGCGGCGGCGGAGGGTTGGTCGCTGCGTTCGCAGTTCGACCCGCGCGGGACGCCGCTGGGGCCGTTTCACGCGACGCTGTGTACCGAGCCCGGCACGATGATCATGTTTATGAAGGACTTTTTGCCGCCGGACGTCGCATCGCGGCTTCCTGCCGGTAACAATCTCAGGGTCACGGTCTATCAGCCGCGGAGCTTGGAGGACTGGCAGGATCCAACAGCCCGCCTGATGGGCCGGTTGGCGCAACGGTGGCCCGGGCGACTGAGCTTTCTGGGGGAGCGCGGACAACCGGCGCCGCCTCCCGACTGGCTGCTTCCCGCACTGCCGCCGACCGGGGTCGAAGGCGGTTCGTGAGTCCGGGCGCACACCCCTGCGCTGACGGTGTCGGTGGCGCCTTCGGCTTGGAACCTGGGAGAGGTGGTACGGCTGCCTGGTCTCGAACCAGGGACCTTCGGATCCACAATCCGACGCTCTAACCAACTGAGCTACAGCCGCCCGTGTGCCGGGCCGGGCGCTCGCGCGCCCGCCGACGAGCGCCGTCATAGGACCAACGGCGGGCTAATTCAAGCGCGACGGGCGCCCCCGGCGCCAACGCGCGCTGCCGATCGCCTCGCCCTGCGAAACGGACGGAAACGCCTGGCGCAGGGACCGTCACCGGCGACGGCCGTCGCGGGCCGGCCGGTAGAGCAAACCGTCGCACTGCGCCACCGGCCTCGTTCCACCGCCGTCGCTCGATGGGCCGGACTGGAACGCAAAACGGCCGCCCCTCGGGGCGGCCGCAAAGCGAAGCTGTCGTCGTCCGGGCTCGGCGGGCGGCCGGAAGGGCCGCGCGCGCTGCAGCCGATGGACGGCCTCAGGCGACCTTCTGCAGGTCCTTGCTCGCCTTCTGGAAGTCCTTGCCGGCCTTCTGGAAGGCGTCCTTCATCGGCGCCGAGCTCTCGGTGGCGAGCTTGGTGGCGAGCTCCTGGAATTCCTTCGCCTGGGCGGTCATCGCCTCGAAGGCCTTGCGCGTGAAGGCGGTCTGCAGCTCGATCGCCTCGGACAGCGACTTCACCGCGAGCAGGTCGCGGGCGAAGGCGAAGGTGGCGTCGGAGTTCGCCTTGACGGTGTCGATCGCCTTCATGTTGAGGGTGACGACGCCCTTGCGGGTGGTCTCGTAGGTGTCCTCGAGAACGTCGGTCGCCTCTTCGGCGGCAGACTTCATCTTCTCGTAGGCGTCCTTGGCCTGCGCGACGCTCTTCTCGGCCATCTCGCGAACCGCCGCCGGCACTTCGACATTCGGCATCGCCGGCATCGTCGGCATGGCGAACGGCTCGGCGGTGAGGGTCTCGGCGGCCTTCTTGGCGGCGGGCTTGGCAGGCTTGTCGGTCATCGGTCGGGTTCCTTCTCGGGGTCGGCGCCGTCGCGAGGGACAGAAACGTCCGTTCCGACGACATGAGACACGCCGGCTCGCCGCTGGCGGGCCGGGTCACGGCCTCAGCCGGCCGTTATCCACAAGATAGGGGAGGGGATGCCGCAATGCAACATTTTATTGCACTGCACAATAAAATCTGGGCACCGACCGGCCGGGCCGCGGCTGACACCAGCGGCCACCGCCCGCAGGGTGCCGCCGGTGCGGGCGGCCCGCCCGGGCCGGGCGGGCGCCGCTGCCGGCCGGCGACCGCGGTCGCCGGCGGAGCGTGCGGTCTTCAGCGCCGGTCGGGGTTGGCGGCTTTCATCGCCTGGGCGGTGAGGTCGCCGGCGGCCTTGGCGGTCGCCTCGCCGACGTGGCGGGCCTGCTCGGTCATCACCGCCATGCGCTCCTGCAGGTACTTCGCCTGCAACTCCATCGCTTCCTGCACGCTGGTCGACTGCACCAGCCGCTGCGCGAGGCTGAAGGCGGCGGCGATGTTGTCCTCGGCGGCGGAGAGCATCTGCTCGTTGAAGTCGACGGCGCCGTCCTTGGCCTTCTTCGACTGCGCATCGACGGTCGACACCGTCTTCTGGGCCGAGGCCATGAAGTCCTCGAAGGCCTTGCGTGCCTGGTCGACCGTGGTCTCGGCGTAGCGGCGCATCTCCGGCGGAATCTCGAACTGCCCGGTCTTGTCGGTCGGCATGGCGATCGCTCCCTTGTCCCTCGTCGCGTGGCCAGCAGGGTGGCCCCGCGAGCCCCACCATCCGCGAGTGTCGCACGAACCGCGGCCCGGCGTTAACCACCGATCGACGCGGCCTTGCCGCGGCGGCTCGCGGCGATGGACCGGCGGGGATGCCATTGATATTACCATTCCCTTAACGATCGGCGTCGGCGGACTTGCGAACGGGGGTCGAACGGGGGAGTTGCGGGACCGTGCCGATCCTCGGTGTCGATCGTGATCGCTACCTGACCCTGACCGGGGTGGCCGGCATCGGCCGCCATCTGCTGTCGCACCGCGTCGTCGTCGTGGTCGATCGTGGCGCCGGCGATCTCCTGTGGTTCAACCCGGCCGCCGCCCATGCCCTCGGCATCGCCGGTCTCGACGACCCGCAGCCGCGCCGCGAGGCGCTCGCCACCGCCCTGCTGTCGGCGCTCCGTCGGCGCCTCGCCGGTGGCTACTATCCGCGCGGCGGGCTCGAGCGCCTGCGCCTCGAGGTCGACCTCGCCAGCCGCCCGATCACCTGCCGCCTCGAGCCCGTGCGCCTGCCCGGCGGCGAGCCGGCGCTGCTCGTCGACGTGATGGAGCCCCTCGGCGACAGCCTCGCCGATCCCGCCGCCGCGGCGTGCCGTCTGGTCGCCGGCGACGGCTTCGCGGCGGTGGTCGATCGCGGCGGCGCCGTGCGCGCCTCGGCCGGTTCCGGCGAGGCGGCCGGCGCCTTCGGTGGCGTCGCGGGCGCGCTCCGGGCGGCGGGGCAGCAGCTTCCCGGCGGTCCGCGGGCACTCTCCCTCGCCGACGGGGTGACGCTCCTCGTCCTCCCCGCCCCCGAGCCGTCCCGCCATCCCGGCCGGGATGGCGATGACCGCTTCGGCGACGCACGCTGGGGCGAGGTCCCGCACGCCACATCCGGGCGATCGGCTCCCCGGTGGGACGAACGGCAGGCCCCGCCGGAGCGCCACCGGCACCCGCCGGAGCCCGCGCCGCCTCCCCGCGCCCCTGCTTTCGAACTGGTGGCACCGGAGGCGCTCACGGCGGTGCCCGCCGTCGAGACGCCACCGCCGCCACCGCCCGCTGCACAGGCGCCGCCACCGCTGCCGGCCGCACAGGCGCCGTCGCCTCCGCCGCCGGCATCGGGCGTGCCGCCACCCGTCGCCGCCGTTGCGCCGCCACCGGCCGCCGCCGCGCCACCGCAGGCGGCCGTTATGCCGCCGCCGGAGCCTCCGGCGCCGGCCTTCCCGCCGATGCCGCCGCCGCCGTCCGGCCGCCGGCGCACGCGGCGGTTCTCCTGGCAGATGGACGCCGCCGACCGCTTCACCTTCGTCTCGCCGGAACTCGTCGAGGAGGTCGGCGCCCG
>CAZDCR010000059.1:5471-14132 GCA_964503995.1 uncultured Segnochrobactrum sp. | reverse complement strand
ACAAGGCCGGGAATGACCGCGGTGAGGGAGTGCCGTCGCCTCCCCGGGCGGGAGGTCGGCGATCCCGCAGCAGCGTCGTGTGGCGTGCTGGCCCGCGGCGACGGAGCGCCCCAGTGCGGGGCGCTTGCCTCAGGTGTTCATCGAGTCGAAGAAGTCCTGGTTGGTCTTCGTCTGGCGCAGCTTGTCCAGCAGGAACTCGATGGCGTCGACGACGCCCATCGGGTTGAGGATGCGGCGCAGGACGTAGGTCTTCTTGAGCTGGTCCGGCGGAACGAGCAGCTCTTCCTTGCGGGTGCCCGAGCGCTGGATGTCGATCGCGGGGAAGACGCGCTTGTCGGAGACCTTGCGGTCGAGAATGATCTCCGAATTGCCCGTGCCCTTGAACTCCTCGAAGATCACCTCGTCCATGCGGCTGCCGGTATCGACGAGCGCGGTGGCGATGATCGTCAGCGAGCCGCCCTCTTCGATGTTGCGCGCCGCGCCGAAGAAGCGCTTCGGGCGCTGCAGGGCGTTGGCGTCGACACCGCCGGTCAGCACCTTGCCGGACGATGGCACGACGGTGTTGTAGGCGCGGCCGAGGCGGGTGATCGAATCGAGCAGGATGACGACGTCGCGGCCGTGCTCGACGAGGCGCTTGGCCTTCTCGATGACCATCTCGGCGACCTGCACGTGGCGCGTCGCCGGCTCATCGAAGGTCGACGAGATCACCTCGCCGCGCACCGAGCGCTGCATGTCGGTGACCTCTTCCGGCCGCTCGTCGATCAAAAGCACGATCAGGTAGCACTCGGGGTGGTTGCCGGTGATCGAGTGCGCGATGTTCTGCATCAGCACCGTCTTGCCGGTGCGCGGCGGCGCGACGATCAAGGCGCGCTGGCCCTTGCCGAGCGGCGAGACGAGATCGATGATGCGCGCCGACATGTCCTTCTTGCTGCCGTCCTCGAGCTCCATCTTGAAGCGCTCGTCGGGATAGAGCGGCGTCAGATTGTCGAAGTGGACCTTGTGGCGCGCCTTGTCGGGGTCCTCGAAGTTGATCGTGTTGACCTTGAGGAGAGCGAAGTAGCGCTCACCCTCCTTCGGGCTGCGGATCATGCCTTCGACGGTGTCGCCGGTCCGGAGCGAGAAGCGACGGATCTGCGACGGCGAGACGTAGATGTCGTCCGGCCCGGGCAGGTAGTTGGCATCCGGCGAGCGCAGGAAGCCGAAGCCGTCCTGCAGCACCTCGACGACGCCCTCGCCGATGATCTCGACTTCCTGGGCCGCGAGGTTCTTCAGGATCGCGAACATCAGCTCCTGTTTGCGCATGGTCGAAGCGTTCTCGACCGCGAGCTCCTCGGCAACGGCGAGCAGCTCGGTCGGCGTCTTCGCCTTGAGCTCCTGGAGCTTCATCTCCCGCATGGAAAAGTCCTTGGGTGGGGACCGGCTGCGCGTCGGCGGCCGGGACTTGGAAGGGATGGGATGTCTGCGACTCTTGGCGGGGACGACATCGCCCCGCGCGGCGGCACCACGTTCACCGGACTTGTTACCGATCCGGTCCGCGGGCGCCCGTTCGCCTTTGGTGAGATAGTCTGAAGATAGAGGCTTCGCGCCGGCTCGGCAAGGCCGGGCGGCGCGTCGGCGCGCCGCAGTGCGCCGAAATCCGGTCGGTTCAGCGCGGCGGCCAGAGCGGGTCGTTGTCGCCGCCGAGGAAGGTCGCCGACCACGGCGCCTCGATGCGGCCGACGACATCGGCCGAGGGCGGCACGTAGCCAAGCGCCTCGGCGTCGGCGGCGCCGGCCTTCAGGCCATAGTCGAGGAAGCGCAGCGCCGCGACCGCCGGGCGATTGTCATCGGGCACTTTCGCCATGGCGGCATAGGTGACGGTCGGGATCGGCCAGGCGCCGGGCGGCGGCGCGGCGGTGAGGGCCGCTTCCATCGCACCGACGTCCGGCGCCGCCGCGAAGGCGGCGGTGAGCGCTGCCTGCAGAGCGGGCGCGTCGGCGGCGATCGGGCGGGTGCCGCCGACGACGAGCCGCGGCACCGCGAGCTTGGCGATGCGGGCGTCGGCGAGCGCGGCGTAGCCGATGGCGCCGGGCGTCGCCGCGACGGCGCCGGCGACGCCCTCGCTGCCGCGGTAGCCTTTGCCGACCTGCCAGGCGACCTGCTCGCCGTGGCCGAGGGCGGCGGCGAAATCGGGGCTCTCGCGCTCGAGGAAGCGGGTGAAGCGGTAGGTCGCGCCGGAGGGGTCCGAGCGGGTGATGATGGTGACGGCGGTGGCCGGCAGCTTCGCCTCGGGGTTCAGGATGGCGATCGCCGGATCGGACCAGGTGGTGATCTGGCCGCGGAACAGGCCGGAGAGGATGGTCGCATCGAGGACGAGGTTGTCGACGCCGGGCAGGTTCACCACCGGCACGATGGCGCCGAAGGCGACGGGAAACTGCGCGTAATCCTGCTTCTGGGCGTCTGTGGCGGCGAACGGGACGTCGGTGAGGGCGAAGGCGACGGTCTCGTCGTCGAGCGCCTCGCGGCCGGCGGGCGAGCCCGTCGGCTGGTAGGAGACGATGTCGCCGCCGGGCTTCTGGAAGCCTTCGATCCACTGCTCGACGAGCGGGAACACGGTGGTCGAGCCGCCGCCGGTGGCGACGGTCTGGGCGGTGGCGGGGAGGGTGGCGAGGAGGCAGAGGCCAGCGGCGGCTGAGAGGGCGCGGAACATCGAACGGTCTCCTGGCCGCGAGGGCGTGGGCGAGTGTTGGCAAAGTCGGCGGTGAGGGGCAAGCGGGAGCCGCGATTCCCCTCTCCTGCCCGCAGGGTGGGAGAGGGTGCCCGAAGGGCGGGTGAGGGCCGCTCCGTGTGGAGCGGAAGCCGCGAGTGCCGCAGTTGCGGCTTCCGCCCCGCTCCGCGGCGCGGCCCTCACCCCCCTGCCGGGACCCTCTCCCGCTCGCGCGAGAGAGGGGAAAATCTTCAGACCCTGTGCTGGGACGCGCCTCAGCGCCGCCGTCGTCCGCCGGGGCGCGTGTTGGTTACGGCGAGATCGGGCCGACCCTTCGGGCGCTCGTCGCCGTCGCGCAGCGGCACGGCCATGTCCGTGCCCGGTCCCATGTCATCCAGCGAGGGCTTCGCCGCCTTGCCGCGGCCGAGGGCTTCCTTCGATGGCATGTTGCCGGTGGCGCCGTACTTGCGCTCGCCCTTGAAGCGGCCGGCGGTGCCCTCGACGTCGGACTGGCGGGCGAGCGGGTCGTCCGCCACCGCGAGCTCGGTCGCCTGCAGGCGCTTCAGCTCGTCGCGCAGGCGGGCCGCCTCCTCGAACTCGAGGTTGGCGGCGGCGTCGCGCATCCGCTTCTCGAGGTCGCCCATGTGGGCCTTGAGGTTGTGGCCGACCAGCGTGCCCGGCGCCGCCAGGCCCGCCTCGACCGTGACGTGGTCGCGCTCGTAGACCGAATCGAGGATGTCGCCGATCGAGCGTTTCACCGATTCCGGCGTGATGCCGTGTTCCTCGTTCCAGGCGAGCTGCTTGGTGCGGCGGCGCCCGGTCTCCGCCATCGCCCGCTCCATCGAGCCGGTCATGCGGTCGGCATAGAGAATGACGCGGCCGTCGACGTTGCGGGCGGCGCGGCCGATCGTCTGCACCAGCGACGTCTCGGAGCGCAGGAAGCCCTCCTTGTCGGCGTCGAGGATGGCGACCAGCGCGCACTCGGGGATGTCGAGGCCCTCGCGCAGGAGGTTGATGCCGACCAGCGCGTCGAAGGCGCCGAGGCGGAGGTCGCGGATGATCTCGATGCGCTCCAGCGTGTCGATGTCGGAGTGCATGTAGCGGACGCGGACGCCGTGCTCGTGCAGGTACTCGGTGAGGTCCTCGGCCATGCGCTTGGTGAGCACGGTGACGAGGGAGCGGTAGCCCTTCGCCGCCACCGCCTTGACCTCGCCGAGCAGGTCGTCGACCTGGCTCTTGGCCGGCCGGATGTCGATCGGCGGGTCGACGAGGCCGGTCGGCCGGATCACCTGCTCGACGAAGACGCCGCCGGACTGGTCGAGCTCCCACTGCGCCGGCGTCGCCGAGACGGCGATCGTCTGCGGCCGCATGGCGTCCCACTCCTCGAAGCGCAGCGGCCGGTTGTCCATGCAGGACGGCAGGCGGAAGCCGAATTCGGCCAGCGTCGCCTTGCGGCGGAAGTCGCCGCGATACATGCCGCCGATCTGCGGCACGGTGACGTGGCTCTCGTCGACGAAGACGAGGGCGTTGTCGGGCAGGTACTCGAACAGCGTCGGCGGCGGCTCGCCGGGCAGGCGGCCGGTGAGGTAGCGCGAGTAGTTCTCGATGCCGGCGCAGGAGCCGGTCGCCTCCATCATCTCGAGATCGAAGCGGGTGCGCTGCTCGAGCCGCTGCGCCTCGAGCAGGCGGCCGGCGCGGGTGAGCTCGACCAAGCGGCCCTTCAGCTCCTCCTTGATCGAGCGGATCGCCTGGGCGAGCGTCGGCCGCGGCGTGACGTAGTGGGAGTTGGCGTAGATCTTCACCGACTTCAGGCTGTCGGTCTTCTGGCCGGTCAGCGGGTCGAACTCGACGATCGATTCGATCTCGTCGCCGAACAGCGTGACGCGCCAGGCGCGGTCCTCGTAGTGGGCCGGGAAGATCTCGATGGTGTCGCCGCGCACCCGGAAGGTGCCGCGGGCGAAGCCGATGTCGGCGCGCTTGTATTGCAGGGCGACCAGGTCGGCGAGGAGCTGGCGCTGGTCGACTGCCTCGCCGACCTCGACCGCGAAGGTCATCGCCGTGTAGGTCTCGACCGAGCCGATACCGTAGATGCAGGAGACGGATGCGACGATGATGACGTCGTCGCGCTCCAGCAGCGAGCGGGTGGCGGAGTGGCGCATCCTGTCGATCTGCTCGTTGATCGAGGATTCCTTCTCGATGTAGGTGTCGGTGCGCGGGACGTAGGCCTCCGGCTGGTAGTAGTCGTAGTAGGAGACGAAGTACTCCACCGCATTGTCGGGGAAAAAGCTCTTGAACTCGCCGTAGAGCTGCGCGGCGAGCGTCTTGTTCGGCGCGAGCACCAAGGCGGGGCGCTGGGTGCGGGAGATCACCTGCGCGGCGGTGTAGGTCTTGCCGGAGCCGGTGACGCCGAGGAGCACCTGCATCCGCTCCTTCTGCTCGACGCCGGCGACGAGCTCCTCGATCGCCTGCGGCTGGTCGCCCTTCGGCTCGAACGGCGAGACCAGCCGGAACGGGATGCCGCCTTCCGACTTCTCCGGCCGCACCGGCCGGTGCGGCGCCCACGAGCCGTCGCGGAACTCCGGCCGGCCCTTCTGGATGAGCTCTTCGAGCGCAGCGACGGTGGCGGTGACGGCGTTGGCGGGAAGGTTCTCCGCATCCTCCAGCGCGATGTCGAGGCCGGCGACGGGGTTGAGGCCGCCGGCGACGCGCTCCTTCGCCGTCTTGCCGCTGCCGCCGGTCGAGGTGCCGCGCGCCGTGCGCGACGGGCCGGCCTTCGACGGTTTGGCCTTGCCGGCGGGTGCGGTGGGAGGAGCGGGCAGCCGGTCGGCATCGGCGATCTCGGCCGCCCAGTCGGCGATCGAGCCGCCGAGGGGGACGCCGGACAAGGGCGCCTGCGGCGCTTCGTCGAAGCCGTCGGGACCACGATCGAGGATCGTCTCGGGCGTCCGGGGCCGGACCGAGGAGCGGGGGAGGGAGGGGCGCGCCATGGATCAAAAGTAGAACGACGGCGCCCGCGGGAAAAGGGCGCCGGCGGGATTTTGTTCGACGCGGGCGGCGCCCGTCCCTCACGCCGCGAGGCAGGTCCGGGCGATCGCCGCGACGTGGCGGTCGTCGGTGCCGCAGCAGCCGCCGAGAATGGTGAAGCCGCGGTGGCGGCCCCGCAGGGCGGCGTATTCGCGGCCGAGCGCGTCGGGATCGCCGGGGTCGAGGTCGGGCGAGGAATCGAGTTCCGCATGACTGCGGGTCGAGGCGTTGGCGCGGACGCCCCGCAGCCGGGCGAGCCAGGGTTCGCCGGCCTCCACCGCGGCGTCGATCATCGCCGCGAAGTGGGTGGGGTGGGCGCAGTTCACCATGTAGTAGGCCGGCGCGCCGTCGCTCTCGCGCTCGACGAAGCCGATCGCCTCGGCGAGGCTCTCGCCGCTCGGCAGGCGGGCGTCGGTTTCCAGCGTGAAGGAAATGCACGACGGCAGGCCGGCCGCAGCGGCGGCGCGGGCGTAGCCGGCGGCCTCGGCACTGTTCGTCATCGTCATCGCCGCCACCATGTCGGCCCCGGCCTCGGCGAAGAGCTCCGCCTGGAACCGCCCGTAGGCCTCCGCCTCCGCCACCGTCATCGCCGCCCCGGCGACGTAGCCGTCGCCGCGCGGGCCGACGCAGCCGCCGATGACGACGGGCGTCGCCTCGCTTTCGAATTCCTGCCGCAGCGGGTGCAGCATCGCCACGGCGGCGCGGTTGAGATCGGCGAGGACGGCACGATCGTAGCCGAGCTGCTCCCCCCAGTCAGGGCTGGCGCGCCAGGTGACGCTGTCGAGGACGAAGCCTGCGCCATGGGCGCGGGCGATCCCGAGGTAGCGGCGATAGTACGCCTCGAGGATCTCGCGCCCGCCGGGGCGGTCCAGCATCGTCACCGAGGCGAAGTGCGGCAGCTCGAGGCCGTCGTGGAAGATCAGCGTCGTCTCGAGCCCGCCATCGGACAGGAACGGCTTGTCGGCGAGCTGCGGCAGCGCGTGGCGCCAGCGAGGGAGCCCCTGCGCGGCTGTGCCGGTCGGTTGATCGGTTTGCGTCGGCATCGGCGTCATACACCCATCTTGAACAGTGACGTCGCCGCCGGTCAGTGGAGATGGCGGCTCGGCGCTCATGGCGTCCCGGTGTTCGAGGTCCCCGAGACACGCGTCATCGTCGCGACGATTCACGCAGGCGGCAGTGACCGCGTTCACACCTCGGCGATGTCACGCGGTCCGCCGTGGCGCCGGGACGCTCACAGCGTCGTCGCCGCGTTCCCCTTGAACAGGATGGGCCCGGTCGGGCGGCCGGTGGGCGAGCCTGTCGCCGGCTCGAGCGTTATCTCGAAGAGCTGCTCCGGCCGCGTCGCGGGCAGGCCGCCGGTGGAGAGGCGCACCGTGCGCGGACGGTCGAGGAGGCCGATCGAGACGGGGCCTCGCTCGTCGCTCCACTTCGTCCACACCTCCAGCGCCCGGCCGCTCGGCACGGGCACGTTCTCGAGCGGCAGTAGCTCCGCCGTGCCGTCGGCGAAGACGTTGACGACCGCGCCGATCTCGCCGGTCTCGGCGACGAGCACGGCGATGTAGGTCGGCGGCGGCGGCGCCAGCGCCAGGCGGCCGAGGCCGACGGCGAGCACGATCGCCGCGGCGGTGGCGACGGCGGCGAAGCCGCGCCACAGCGTCAGGCTGTGCCACCAGGCGGCGAGGCCGCCGGCCCGTGCCGGGGCGGGGGCAGCGCGAGGTGGCGGGGCCGGCGTCGGTGTTGTGGCAGCGGCGGCCGTGCGGGTGACGGTGGCGGTCGCCGCGGCCGCCTGCGGCGGCAGGTCGGGGGCGGTGGCGAGGGCCGTCTCGATGCGCTGCCAGAAGGCCGCGTCCGGCACGACCGGGGCGGCGCTCTCGTCGATCTCGGCGAAGCGGACGCGCCTGCGGGCGACTGCGGCGGCGGGGGCCGGCTCGGCGGCGAGGCGCGCCTCGAAGGCGGTCTCGGCCGGTCCTTCCAGCAGGCCGGCGACGTATTCGCCGGCCAGCATGTCGTCCTCGGGACCGATCGGCGCGCCGGCCGGGGGTGCGGGGGCGCTCATCCCATGCACTCCCTGAGGGCCAGCAGCGAGCGGCGGATCCAGGTCTTCGTCGTGCCGAGCGGCACGCCGAGCTTTCCCGCGATCTCGCCGTGCGTCAGGCCGTGCGCATAGGCGAGCATGAGGACGCCGCGGCGGCGCTCGTCGAGCGTCTCCAGGCAGCGGCGCAGCAGGCTGGCATCGGAGAGGCGGGAGACGACAGCCTCGGGATCGGGGGCGTCGTCGACGACGTCCGGCAGGTCGTCGTCGGGCGAAACTTCGCGCCCCGAGGTGCGCAGCAGCGTCAGGCAGCGATTGCGCAGCACGACGTAGATCCAGGTGCGGCCGCCACCGAGGTCCGGACGGTAGCTCGCGGCGCCCCGCCAGATGCGCAGGAAGGCGTCCTGGACCGCCTCCTCGGCGAGGTCGCGCCGCCGCAGCATGCGGGTGGCGACACCGAGCATCGTCGCCGCCTCGACGTCGTAGAGACGGCGCAGCGCGGTCCGGTCGCCGCCGGCGCAGAGCACGAGCAGGCTGGCGTGTTCGTCCGCGTCTGTCGCGCGCGCGGTGATCCGCGTCTTGTCGGCCACGGCACTTCTCCCGTCCGGTGCGCCCGGAGACGCCTCATCCGCACCGGACTACGCACCATCCCACGGCACGGATGCAAGCGGACGAAAAAACTCGGCCCCTCCGCATCCGCCGGCGCCGCCAGCGGGTAGCCGCAGCAGGACGACCGACGAACGGTCGGCCGGACGGGCGCGGCGGCATCGTCGCCGGGCCTCCCCCTCGCGGCCCGCCGGCAATGCCGAAGCGCCGGCGACGAAACATTCTGGAGGTGACCCATGTCTCATCGCAACGACAGCGCTCATCGCAACGACAGCGCTCATCGCAACGACAGCACGGCCGCCCGGACCGCGAC
>CAZDCR010000059.1:0-5371 GCA_964503995.1 uncultured Segnochrobactrum sp. | reverse complement strand
CTCATCGCAACGACAGCGCTCATCGCAACGACAGCACGGCCGCCCGGACCGCGACCCGCCCCGGCCGCCTGCACCCGCTCGTGCTCTGCAGCGTCGCCGCCACCGTCGCGGTGCTCGCCGCCTCCCCCGTTCCCGCCGCTGCCGCCACCGTGTTCGCCCTCGTCGGCGACGACCGGCTGGCGATGGTCGACCCGTCGACCGGCGTCGTCGCCGCCCCGGTGGCCATCGAGGGCGTCGAGGGCCGCATCCTCGGCATCGACGTGCGCCCGGCCGATGGCAGGCTCTACGCCCTCTATGCCGACGGCACGATCGCCGTGGTTGACCCGAAGCGCGGCCGCGCCGAGGCGAAGGCGAAGCTCGAGACGACGCTGCCGGACGGCGTCGTGGCGACGGTCGACTTCAACCCGGCCGCCGACCGGCTGCGGGTGATGGGTTCCGACGGCACCAACCTCCGCGTCAACGTCGACGACGGCGCGGTGGTCACCGACGGCACGCTCGCCTTTGCCGAGACCGATATGCACAAGGGCGAGGCACCGATGATCATCGCCGGCGCCTACACCAACTCGGTCGCCGGCACCAAGGAGACGGCACTCTACGACATCGACGGCACCATCGGCGCGCTGGTGAAGCAGGCGCCGCCGAACGACGGCGTGCTGAACGCCGTCGGCAAGCTCGGCATCATGCCGAAGACGGTGGCGTTCGACATCGTCGCCGACAGCAACGGCGGCAACACCGCCTGGATGGTCGCCGACGGCCGCCTCTACACGGTCGATCTCGCCAGCGGCGTCGCCACCGAGGCGGGGGCGCTCGAGGGCGTCGAGTCGAACGTGCGCGACATCGCCGTGATGCCTTGAAAGCAGGCTTTCTGCTGGCTCGAGCGCCTGCAAATTCCGCTTACGAATCACATCGATCGCACGTAAGCTTCGCTTGTCGTCAACGAACTGAAAGGAGGTGATCCGGTGTCTCATTGTCACAAGCTGCGGTCGTCGGATCGCGCGGTCACGGTTCTCTCCTTCGGAGGTCCGGTCGCGTAAGTCGACGTTCGTCCGGCTCCGCCGGACCGCAGTTCGACAATGGAAGGGTCGTCCCTTGGGGCGGCCCTTCTTTGTTTGGTGGTGCCATCCGCGGTACGGCGACGCGGTCACGACGCCGCGAGCCACCGCCGCGAGCCACCGCCGCAGGAACGCCGCCGCAGGAACGCCGCATTGACAGCCGAGCGTCCGCCGACACACACACGCGTTGCCGGTGGCGCCTCCCCCGCCCCCGCCGCTCTCAGGGTTCGTTCCATGTCGTTAGAGGTCGTCGAGGCGATCGGCTTCGTCGCCGCCTTGCTCACCACGCTGTGCTGGCTGCCGCAGGCCTTCAAGATCCTGCGCGAGCGCCAGACGGCGGGGATCTCGCTGCCGACGCAGATCGCCTTCACCACCGGCGTCGCCTGCTGGCTCGTCTACGGCATCGCCCTCGGCAGCCCCTCGGTGACGATCGCCAACGCGCTGACGCTGATGACGTCGGGGGCGATCCTGGCCCTGAAGCTCCGCTACGGCTGATCGCCCGCGTGCCGCCACATCGGCGGCGTAGGGAACGATCGTCCCGGGCGTTGCTCGTCCGCCGGACCGCAGGGTCCTCGCGGCCCGGCGCTCGCGGAGATCTCCATGCCGTCCGAATCAGCCATCCGGGACGCCCACACCGCCCTCACCCGCTTCGGCCTCGGCCCGCGGCCGGGCGAGTGTGCCGCCATCGCCTCAGATCCGCGCGGCTTCGTGCTCGCCCAGTGCGACCGGCCCGAGGCGGCCCTGATCACCGCCGCCGGTCTGCGATCGACGCCGGAAAACATGGCGCTCAACCTCAAGGATCGCCGCGAACGCCGGGTGGCGCGCAAGCTCGAGAACGAGCAGATCGAGGCGGCGAAGGCGGCCGCGAAGGCCTCCGGTGGCGGTGACATGGCCGGTGCCGGGATGGCCGGCGACATGGCCGCGCGCGACATGGCAGCGGGCGACATGGCCGCAGGAGACATGGCCTCGGGAGACATGGCCGGCGACGGGATGGCCGGCGCTGACATGAGCGGAGACCTGGCCGCGGTCGACGACGGCACCGTCAAGCGCGACGACGCTGCCCGGCCGGAGCGGCTTCGCCAGCCCGGATTTTCCCCGACAACCGTGCGGATGGAGGCGGCGGTCCGCTTCGATCACGGCCTTGCTGCGACCGACGGGCTGACGGAACGGCTGGTGCTGTTCTGGTCGAACCATTTCGCCGTCTCCACCGCCAAGGGCGGCACCGTGCCCTCGATCGTCGGCTCCTACGAGCGCGAGGCGATCCGTCCGCACGTCTATGGGCGCTTCCGCGACATGCTCGAGGCCGCGGTCAAGCATCCGGCGATGCTGGTCTATCTCGACAACTACAAGTCCGTCGGCCCGAACAGCCGGATCGGCGAGCGCAAGAGCATCGGCCTCAACGAGAACCTCGCCCGCGAGGTGCTGGAGCTGCACACGCTCGGCGTCGACGGCGGCTACACCCAGGCCGACGTGACGAGCTTCGCCAAGGTGCTGACCGGCTGGACGATCGATCGCAACGGCGGCCGCATCGAGGGCACCGGGGCGATCTTCCTGCCGCGCCGCCACGAGCCCGGCGACTTCACGGTGCTCGGCGAGGTCTACGGCCAGAAGGGGCCGAAGCAGCTCGACGCCGTGCTCGACGACCTCGCGCGCCACCCGGCGACTGCCCGCCACCTCGCCCGCAAGCTGACGCGCCATTTCGTCGGCGACGCCGCGCCGCCCGAGATCGCCGAGGCGGCGGCACGCGCCTATCTCGACAGCGACGGCGACCTCGCCGCGACGACGCGGGCGCTGGTGTCGTCCGACGCCGCCTGGGCCGCACCGCCGGTGAAGCTGCGCGACCCCTACCTCTTCACGATGGCGAGCTTCCGGGTGCTGTCGCTCTCGACCGACGCCGAGAACGAGAAGGCCGCCTTCAACATGATGAACGCCCTCGGCCAGAAGATCTGGACGCCGCCTTCGCCGGCCGGCTGGCCCGACGCCGACGACGCCTGGCTCGCCGGCGACGCGCTGCTCGAGCGGCTCGATTTCGCCACCGTCGTCGCCCGCCGCATCGATCCCGAGCTCGACGTGCCCGGCCTCGCCGCCGACGCGCTCGGCCCGCGCTACGACCAGCCGACGCGCGAGGCGGTGACGCGCGCCGAGAGCCGCGAGCAGGCGGTGTCGCTGATGCTGCTCAGCCCCGGTTTCCAGAGGATCTGATGATGGACCGCTCCTCCGCCGGCCTTCTCGTCCCGCACGCCGTCACCCGTCGCGGGCTGCTCGGCATCACCGCCACCTTCACCGCCTGGGCGGCGCTGCCGCGCTTCGCCCACGCCAGCGGCCGCGACCCGCGCCTCGTCGTGCTGGTGCTGCGCGGCGCCATGGACGGCCTGTCGACGGTCGCCCCCGTCGGCGATCCCGACCACGAGCGGGCGCGCGGCGGACCGGTGCTCGGCTCGAGCGAGCAGGCGCCGGGGCTGGCGCTCGATTCCTTCTTCGCGATGTCGCCGCGCCTGCCGTCGCTTGGGGCGATGTACCAGTCGGGCGAGGCGCTGGTCGTCCACGCGGTGGCGAGCCCCTACCGCGAGCGCTCGCACTTCGACGGCCAGGACGTCCTGGAGAGCGGCCTGCCGGCGGTCGGCGTCGCCAGGAGCGGCTGGCTCGGCCGCACGCTGGCGCTGCTGCCGGAAGGCGAGATGGTGCAGTTCACCAACAGCGAGGGCTTCGCCGCCGGTGCGCAGGTGCCGCTGATCATGCGCGGCCGCTCGAAGGTGGTCTCGTGGATGCCGGCCGGCTATCCGGAGGCGAGCGAGGACACCCGCGCCCGCCTGCTCTCGCTCTACCGCCACGCCGGCGACGAACGTCTGGCGATGACGCTCGAGGAGGGGCTGCAGCTCGGCATGGTCGCCGGCAGCGAGAAGGAGGCGAGGGCCGCCTCCCGCAGCGCCGCCGACGCCGACATCAAGGGCCGCAGCCGCCCGGCCATCGAGGCGGCGCGCGTCGCCGGCCGGGTGCTTTCGAAGCAGGACGGGCCGCGCATCGGCACGCTCGACCTCTCGGGCTTCGACAACCACTCGCGCGGCGATCCGGTCGACGGCCAGCTCGGCGACAGCCTGGCGGTGCTCGACGCGACGCTGGCGGCGCTGAAGGAAGCGCTCGGCCCGGCCTGGCGCGACACCGTGGTGATGGTGGTGACCGAGTTCGGCCGGACGGTCGCCTTCAACGGCTCCGGCGGTACAGACCACGGCACCGGCACGGCGCTGTTCCTGCTCGGCGGCGGTGTCGCCGGCGGCCGCGTCGTCGCCGACTGGCCCGGCCTGTCGCCGGCGGCGCTACTGGAAGGCCGCGACCTCAGGCCGACGACGGACCTGCGCAGCGTC
Source organism: uncultured Segnochrobactrum sp. (assembly GCA_964503995.1). Taxonomy (GTDB): domain Bacteria; phylum Pseudomonadota; class Alphaproteobacteria; order Rhizobiales; family Segnochrobactraceae; genus CAMDHY01. Next base: position 957 of record CAZDCR010000059.1, on the reverse strand, counting down.
GCCAAGGGCGTGCTGCGCGATCATCTCGGCGTCAGCGAGCGGGCGCTCGCCGAGAGCGTCTTCCCCGGCAGCGCCGACCTGAAGCCGGTGTCGGATCTGCTGCGCAGCTGACCGGCGGCGTCATCGTGCGGCCCCGCCGATCACGTTACGGTGCGGCGATGTCCGCGCCGCCGTGCCGGGCTTAGGATGATCGCGGCAGAGTGGCCGGCGTGTCGGGGGAGAGTGCGATGGCGGTGACACGGGCAACGGCGTGGCGGACCTCGATGCTCGCCGCGATCGTCGTGACGGGGCTGGCGGCGCCGGCCTTGGCGATGAACGACGGGCCGATCACGCCGGCCCCGACGCCGGCGGCCTGCCCGCGCGGCCAGGCCCTCGATCCGCAGACCAAGACCTGCGTGAAGATCCAGGCGCTGCAGATCGCTCCGACGGAGCGCTTCGCCATGGCCTTCGCCTTCAACCGGGCGGGGCGCCATGCGGATGCGATCGCGGTGCTCGACCCGATCGCCCACCGCCGCGACCCGCTGGTGCTGACGGAGCTCGGCTTCGCCTTCCGCAAGCTCGGCCGCTTCGACACCGCCGTCGGCTACTACCGCGCCGCGCTCGCCGTCGATCCGCACGCGGTGCGCACGCGCTCCTATCTCGGCGAGGGCTACGTCGCGATCGGGCGCCTCAACCTCGCCCGGGTGGAACTCGCGGAGATCGAGCGGCTCGCCGGACCGGACACGGCGCCGTATCTCGTGCTGGCCCGCGCGATCGCGGCGGCGGAGGGGCGCGGGTAGAGGCGCCCGTCCGCCAAGCGTCGGCCGCTCCACCTTCTCCCAGCGATGCTGGGAGAAGGTGCCCCGAAGGGGCGGATGAGGTCCGCGCGGGACGCGCGGAAGGGTGGCGCTGACGGAGGCGTAGGCGCCTACGGGTTCCGGCGCCCTTCGTGCGCCAGCCCTCATCCGGCGCTGCGCG
>CAZDCR010000058.1:0-14164 GCA_964503995.1 uncultured Segnochrobactrum sp. | reverse complement strand
AACCCTCATTCCTGACGCCCGGAGATCCGTCGAGATTCTTCCGGACTTCAGGCGGCTGCGAGCTTTGCGCTGCGCCGAGGGCCTTCCTCCCAAGACTTAGACCGCGATGCCTCTTTGGCGCCGTATCGGCTCGGTGATCGGCAGCCATTTATTATGTTGCTACTCTAGCGGAGGAAAATCGGGTTGTCATCATTTTGTGCATCGATCGCCCAACTTTTTTGCGGAGGGGGCTCGGGGCGGAATCCCGTGCCTTGCAAGGCCTTCGCCGGACGCCGGCGAACGACCGCGAGGACTCGCCAACAACGCTCGGGTCACGATCGGGCCGCCTTGCCGCCGCGCTTCCGCCCTGATTTGGCCGCACGTCCGCGGGCACGTCGCCGAGATGCCCGAGCCCTTGTGTTTTGGCGGCCGCGCGGCTTCACTCGCCGTCCCGTGCGCCCCGGCGCCCCTCGCGTTCTTGCACCGAAGAGACCTTGATGCGCCTCTCCCGCTACTTCCTGCCGATCCTTCGTGAAACCCCCAAGGAGGCGGAGATCGTCTCGCACCGGCTGATGCTCAGGGCGGGGATGATCCGTCAGCAGTCGGCCGGCATCTATTCCTGGCTGCCGCTCGGTTTCCGGGTTCTGCAGAAGGTCGAGCAGATCGTCCGCGAGGAGCAGGACCGGGCCGGTGCCGTCGAGGTGCTGATGCCGACCATCCAGTCGGCGGACCTCTGGCGCGAGAGCGGGCGTTACGACGCCTACGGCAAGGAGATGCTGCGCATCACCGATCGCCACGAGCGCGAGATGCTCTTCGGGCCGACCAACGAGGAGATGATCACCGAAATCTTCCGCGCCTCGGTGAAGAGCTACCGCGACCTGCCACTCAATCTCTACCACATCCAGTGGAAGTTCCGCGACGAGGTCCGGCCGCGCTTCGGCATCATGCGCGGCCGCGAGTTCCTGATGAAGGACGCCTATTCGTTCGACATCGACCGCGACAGCGCGCGCGCCGCCTACCGCCGGATGTTCGTCGCCTACCTGCGCACTTTTCGCCGCATGGGGCTGACGGCGATTCCGATGCAGGCCGACACCGGGCCGATCGGCGGCGATCTCAGCCACGAGTTCATCATCCTCGCCGACACCGGCGAGAGCGCCGTGTTCTGCCACCGCGACCTGCTCGACCTGCCGATCCCCGGCGAGGACACCGACTTTTCGTCCGATCTCACGCCGATCGTCGACGCCTGGACGTCGCTCTATGCGGCGACCGACGAGAAGCACGACGAGGCCGCGTTTGCGGCGCTGCCGGAAGAAAAGCGCGTCGCCGCCCGCGGCATCGAGGTCGGCCACATTTTCTACTTCGGCACCAAGTACTCCGAGCCGATGGGCGCCAAGGTCGCCGGCCCGGACGGCGCCGAGCGGCCCGTCCACATGGGGTCCTACGGGGTGGGAGTGTCGCGCTTGCTGGGCGCCATCATCGAGGCGAGCCACGACGACGCCGGCATCATCTGGCCGGCCTCGGTGGCGCCGTTCCACGTCGGCCTGATCAACCTCAAGCCCGGCGACGCCAGCACCGACGCTGCCTGCACCAAGCTCTACGGCGAGCTCGAGGCGGCCGGCATCGAGGTGCTCTACGACGACACCGACAACCGCCCGGGCGCGAAGTTCGCCACGATGGACCTCATCGGCCTGCCGTGGCAGCTCGTCGTCGGGCCGCGCGGCCTCGAGAAGAACGAGGTCGAGCTGAAGCAGCGCGCCGGCGGCGCCAAGGAGGCGATGTCGCCGGAGGCCGCGGTGAACAAGCTCGTCGCCGCGCTGAAGGGATGAGGCCGAACCCGTGACAGACACGTCGACGGCCGCCGACGGCACGTCAGCCGCCGCAGCGAGCGGGCGCAAGGCGGGCGTCGCGCCGTTCTCTGCTCTGGAATGGCTGATCGCCGGGCGCTACCTGCGCTCGCGGCGGCGGGAGGCGTTCATCTCGGTGATCGCCGGCTTCTCCTTCCTCGGCATCATGCTCGGCGTCGCCACCCTCATCATCGTCATGGCGGTGATGAACGGCTTCCGGAACGAGCTGATGACGAAGATCCTCGGCATCAACGGCCACATGCTGGTGCAGCCGATCGACGGGCCGCTGACCGACTTCGCCGACGTGACGGCAAGGCTCGCCGGTGTGCCCGGCGTGCGGGCGGTGGTGCCCTATGTAGAGGGGCAGGCGCTGATTTCGGCCGCCGCCGGCTCCTCCGGGGTGCTGGCGCGCGGCATGTCGGCCGAAGACCTCGGCAAGCTCGCGCTGGTCGCCGGCACGATCCGCGAGGGCAGCCTTGATGGCTTCGACACCGGCGGCGGCATCGCCATCGGCACCAGGCTGGCGCGCACGCTCGGCGTCTCGGCGGGCGATCCGGTGACGCTGGTGTCGCCCCGGGGCACCGTCACGCCGTTCGGCATGACGCCACGCGTGCAGACCTATCCGGTGGCGGCGATCTTCGAGATCGGCATGTCGGAGTTCGATTCCTCCGTCGTCTTCATGCCGTTCGAGGAGGGGCAGCTCTACTTCAACCAGGAAGGCCAGGCGACGGCGATCGAGGTCTATCTCGACGATCCCGGCCGGGTGGGCGAGTTCCGGTCCGTGATCGAGGAGGCGGCCGGGCGACCCGCCTTCGTTCTGGACTGGACGCAGCGCCACGCCACCTTCTTCCAGGCGCTGCAGGTCGAGCGCAACGTGATGTTCCTGATCCTCACCCTGATCGTGCTGGTGGCGGCGCTCAACATCGTCTCCGGCCTCACCATGCTGGTGAAGGACAAGGGCCACGACATCGCCATCCTGCGCACCATGGGGGCGACGCGCGGCACCATCCTGCGCGTCTTCTTCATCACCGGCGCCAGCATCGGTGTCGTCGGCACCCTCGCCGGCGTCGTGCTCGGCACGGTGGTGTGCCTCAATGTCGAGAACATCCGCCAGGGCATCGCCTGGCTCACCTCCACGGAGCTGTTCTCGCCGGAGCTCTATTATCTGAGCCGCCTGCCGGCCGACATGGAGGTGAGCGAGACGGTGACGATCGTGGTGATGGCGCTGCTGCTCTCCTTCCTCGCCACCCTCTATCCGGCCTGGAAAGCGGCGCGGCTCGACCCGGTCGAGGGGCTCAGGCGCGAATGAGCGATTTGCCGAACGGCGAGGCGCTCGGGCTCTCCGGCGTCATCCACGCCTATCGCGAGGGCGAGGGGCGGCTCGAGATTCTCAAAGGCGCCGAGCTCTCGATCAACGCCGGCGAGATGGTGGCGCTGGTCGCGCCCTCCGGCGCCGGCAAGTCGACGCTGCTCCACATCGCCGGCCTGCTCGAGCGGCCGGAAGCCGGTGAGGTGCGTGTCGCCGGGCGGCCGTGCGGCGGGCTGCCGGATGGCGAGCGGACGCGGGTGCGGCGCGAGGCGGTCGGCTTCGTCTACCAGTTCCACCACCTGCTGCCGGACTTCACCGCGCTCGAGAACGTTGTCCTGCCGCAGCGCCTCGCCGGGCTCGATCGGCGCGAGGCCGACCGGCGGGGGCGGGAACTGCTCGCCTACATGCGGATCGACCACCGTGCCGCGCACGTGCCGGGCGAGCTCTCCGGCGGCGAGCGCCAGCGGGTGGCGATCGCGCGTGCCGTCGCCAACGCGCCGCGTGTGCTGCTCGCCGATGAGCCGACCGGCAACCTCGATCCGAAGACGGCGGGGCAGGTGTTCGACGCGCTCACCGCGCTGGTGCGCGCCTCGGGGCTGGCGGCGCTGATCGCCACCCACAATCTCGAGCTCGCCGGCCGCATGGACCGCCGCATCACGCTGGTCGACGGGCGGGTGGCAGAGCTTTGAGGGGAAACGAAGCGGTGTTTCCGTTTCGTTCGTGACAGGATAGGTTGTCGCCGTCAGGTTCCGGCGCGCTGGCGCGTCGGCCCTCATCCGCCCTTCGGGCACCTTCTCCCGCAAGCGGGAGAAGGGAGACGCGGCAGTCGTTCTTGCAAATCTTTATCGTCCCCAGACCTTTGTCGGGTTCTCCCCCTTCTCCCAGCCACGCTGGGAGAAGGTGCCCCGAAGGGGCGGATGAGGGCCCGCGGAGCGTAACGAAGCGGGGGCGGCAGGGCACGACGTCCGCCGGAGTGGCCGCGTGACCGCCCGCGTCCCCCCGCCGCCACCCACCGACGAGCCGCCGATCCTGCCGGCGGCGTTCGCGGGCTGGTTCGCAGGGCGCGGGTGGACGCCGCGGCCGCACCAGATCGCGCTGCTCGACCATGCCCGCGCCGGGCGCTCGGCGCTGCTGATCGCGCCGACGGGGGCCGGCAAGACTCTCGCCGGCTTCCTGCCGACGCTGGTGCGGCTCACCGCCGAGAAGGCGGCGGCGCGCGATCGGATCGGGGGCCGCCCGCCGGCGCGCACCGGCATCCGCACGCTCTACATCTCGCCGCTGAAGGCGCTCGCCGTCGACGTCGCCCGCAATCTCGGCACGCCCGTCCTGGAGATGGGGCTGCCGATCTCGGTCGAGACGCGCACCGGTGACACCCCCGTGCACAAGCGGCGACGGCAGAAGCTCGCCCCGCCCGACATCCTGCTGACGACGCCCGAGCAACTGGCGCTGCTGATCTCGGCGCGCGATGCCGACCGCTTCTTCTCCGACCTCGACGAGGTCGTGCTCGACGAACTGCACGCGCTCGTGACGTCGAAGCGCGGCGACCTCCTGTCGCTCGGCCTCGCCCGGCTGCGACGGCTCGCTCCGGGCGTGCGCTTCACCGGCTTGTCGGCCACCGTCGCCGACCCCGACGGCCTGCGCGAGTGGCTGGGGGGCGTCACAACACCGTCCGAGCTCGTGACGGTGGCGGGTGGCGCCAAGCCGAACATCACCATCCTCGATACCGAGGAGCGCATCCCGTGGGCCGGACATTCTGCCCAGCACGCACTCGCCGACGTCTACGCGCTGATCAAGGCGCACAAGACGACCCTCGTCTTCGTCAACACCCGCAGCCAGGCAGAGCGGCTGTTCCACGCGCTGTGGACGATCAATGACGACACCCTGCCGATCGCCCTCCACCACGGGTCGCTCGACCGCGAGCAACGCCGCCGCGTCGAGGCGGCGATGGCGGAGAACCGGCTGAAGGCGGTGGTCTGCACCTCCACCCTCGACCTCGGCATCGACTGGGGCGACGTCGACCTCGTCGTCCACGTCGGCGCGCCGAAGGGGGCGAGCCGGCTCGCCCAGCGCATCGGCCGCGCCAACCACCGCCTCGACGAGCCCTCGAAGGCGGTGCTGGTGCCGGCGAACCGCTTCGAGGTACTGGAATGCCGGGCGGCCGTCGACGGCAACTATCTGGGCGCCCAGGACACGCCGCCCTTGAAGGCTGGCGCGCTCGACGTCCTCGCCCAGCACGTCCTCGGCATGGCCTGCGCCCGCGCCTTCGAGGCGGACGGGCTCTATGCCGAGGTCACCTCGGCGTGGCCCTACCGCGGGCTCGACCGGGCGACCTTCGACCGCGTCGTCGACTTCGTCGCCACCGGCGGCTACGCGCTGCGCGCCTACGAGCGCTACGCCAAGATCCGCCGCGGCCAGGACGGGCTGTGGCGGGTGACGCACCCGCAGGTGGCGCAGCAGTACCGCTTGAACGTCGGCACCATCATCGAGGCGCCGCTCCTGAAGGTGCGGCTGATCGGCAAGAAGGGGGCGGTCGGGCGCGGCGGGCGGGTGCTCGGCGAGATCGAGGAATACTTCATCGAGACGCTGTCGCCGGGCGACAGCTTCCTGTTCGCCGGCGAGGTGGTGCAACTCGAAGGCGTGCGCGAGACCGAGGCGTTCGTGTCGCGGGCGCAGAGCGACGAGCCGAAGATCCCGTCCTATGCCGGTGGCAAGTTCCCGCTCTCGACCTATCTCGCCGCCGAGGTCCGGGCGATGCTGGCCGACCCGTCGCGCTGGCCGTCGCTGCCGCCGCAGGTGGGCGAGTGGCTTGCCATGCAGAGGCTGAAGTCGGTGCTGCCGTCGCGCGAGGAGATGCTGGTCGAGACCTTCCGGCGCAGCGATCGCTTCTATCTCGTCGCCTACCCGTTCGAGGGCCGGCTCGCGCACCAGACCCTCGGCATGCTCCTGACGCGCCGGCTCGACCGGCTCGGGCTGAAGCCGGTCGGCTTCGTCGCCACCGACTACGCGATCTCCGTCTGGGGCCTCGAGGACATGGGGCGGGCCTTCGAGCGCGGCCGGCCGACGCTGGGGGCTCTGTTCGACGCGGACATGCTGGGCGACGACCTCGAGGAGTGGCTCGCCGAGAGCTACCTGATGAAGCGCACCTTCCGGGCCTGCGCGCTCATCGCCGGGCTCGTCGAGCGGCGCCATCCGGGCAAGGAGAAGTCCGGCCGGCAGGTGACGGTCTCGACCGACCTCGTCTACGACGTGCTGCGCTCCCACGAGCCCGACCACATCCTGATGCGGGCGACGTGGGAGGACGCCTCGCGGACGCTGCTCGACGTCGGGCGGCTGTCGGACATGCTCTCGCGCATCCGGGGGCGAATCGTGCACAAGAGGCTCGAGCGAATCTCCCCGCTCGCCGTGCCGATCCTGCTCGAGATCGGCCGCGAATCGGTGTCGGGGGCGGCGGACGAGACGATCCTCGCTGAAACCGCCGAGGACCTGATCGAGGAGGCGATGGGGTGACGGCGGTCGTGGCAGTTGAGGGTGAGACGGAACGGGCGGCCCCTGTGCCGGCCGGGCTCGCCGTCGCGCGCGTCGGCGGCGTCACCGTCGAACTGCACCCCTCCGGCGCGCTGTGGCTGTCGACGACGCGCACGCTGGTTGTCGCCGACCTGCACTTCGAAAAGGCCTCGAGCTTCGCCCGCTTCGGCCAGATGCTTCCCCCCTATGACACGGCGATCACACTGACCCGGCTCGAAGCGGTGGTGGCGGCGCTTGCGCCGGACCGGGTGGTGGCGCTGGGCGATTCCTTCCACGACCGCGGCGGCGCGGCCCGGCTGTCGCCGGCCGATCTCGCCCGCCTTTCGGCGCTGGTCGGCGGGCGCGAGTGGCTGTGGATCGCCGGCAACCACGACCCCGAGATATCCGACCACGTCGGCGGTGCGCGCGCCGCCGACGCCGAGATCGGCGGACTGGTGCTGCGCCACGAGCCGTCGGCGACCTTCGTCGACGGCGAGGTGTGCGGCCACCTCCACCCCGCGCTGACGGTGGTGGGGCGCGGCCGCGGCGTGCGGCGGCGCTGCTTCGCCACCGACGGCCACCGGCTGGTGCTGCCGGCGTTCGGCTCGCTCGCCGGCGGGCTCGACCTGTTCGACCAGGCGTTCGCACGGGTGCTGTCGAGGGCGCGCACGGTGGCGCACCTGATCGGCACCGAGCGGCTCTACCGCATTCCCCTCACGGCCGCCCGCGGGCGCTGAGGTCGCCTAGTCGCGGCGGAAGACGACGCCGCCGAGCCAGCCCGCGAAGATCGCCATCGCCACGACGACGAAGCCGTAGAGCAGCGGCTGCTCGCCGGCGATGACGTGGACGGCATCCTCGAAGCCGGTCTTCTCGACGGCGAGGTCGGCGATGTTGTGGGCGAGCAGGGCGCCGTCGCCGAACAGGCTGATCTCCACGGTGAAGCGTCCGTCCGGCACCGTGCCGGGCAATGGCACGCCGACCTGGAAGAAGGTCGGCGTCAGCATCGTCACCGTGCCGCCGCGCTGCGCGAACAGGCCGGCGCCCTCGCGGATGCGGATCAGCGCGTCACGGAACGGCTCGTTGCCCTTGCCAGGGCCGCGGCCGAAATCGGCGTAGCGCAGCCCGAGGTCGTGGGCGGAGAGGATCTCCGGGCTGGTGATCTCCTCGAGCGGGCGGGTGGAATCGACGGAGTAAAACGACGGCGCCTGGGGAAAGCGCTCGGACTCCCGGTTCACCCAGATGCCAAAGGTGCGCTGCTTGCGGCGCGCCACCACTTCCTCGTTCGGACCCCGAATGACGACGACGACGTCGTAGCCGCCGGGCCGCGCGACGGTGGCCGCGTCGCGCTCGATGACGCCGAAGACGACGAGGGTGGTGCCGGAGAAGTCCGACGAAATCTCGATCCGCGAGGAGGACACCGACGCGACGAGCGTCTCGGCCGCGACCGGCGCCGCCATCGCGAGCGCGGCCACAAGGGCGAGGGCGATCCGCCTCACCATGACAGCACCGCCAGCGAGAACAGGTCGCGCGGCACCGCCACGAGCTCGACGGCAAAGCGGATGCCGACGGTGAGCACGAGCAGGCCCATCAGCCCGCGCAGTACCTCGCCGCGCAGCTTCAGCCCCATCTGGGCGCCGAACTGCGCGCCGATGACGCCGCCGATCATCAGGATGAGGGCGAGCACGGCGTCGACCGTACCGGTGCCGACGGAGTGCAGCACGGTGGCGGTCGCCATCGTGCCGAGCGTCTGCAGCAGCGAGGTGCCGATGACGATCGAGGTCGGCACGCGCAGGAGATAGATCAGCGCCGGCACCAGGATGAAGCCACCGCCGATGCCGAGCAGCGTGCCGAGAAAGCCGATGCCGGCGCCGAGCACGGTGATCGGGAGCAGGCTGACGTAGAGCCGGGAGCGGCGGAAGCGGATCTTGAAGGGAAGCCCGTGCACCCAGTTGTGCTGGCCGGGGCGGCGCAGCGTCGGCGCCTCGCCGCGGCGGGTGCGCAGCATCGAGCGGACCGCCTCCCACAGCATGATCGCGCCGATCGTGCCGAGGAAGATCATGTAGCAAAGGCTGATGACGAGATCGAGCGTACCGGTCCGCCCAAGCCGCTCGAAGACGTAGGCGCCGAGCGCCGAGCCCATCGCGCCGGTGGCGAACAGCACCCCGGCGAGCTTGAAGTCGATCGCCTTTCTCCGGAAGTAGCTGAGGGCGCCGGAGGTGGAGGAGGCGACGATCTGCGGGGCGACGGTGGCGACCGCGACGGCGGAGGGGATGCCGGAGAAGATCAGAAGCGGCGTCAGCAGGAAGCCGCCGCCGATGCCGAGCAGCCCGGAGATGAAGCCCACGGCCGCGCCCATCGCGAAGATGGTGAAGACGTTGACCGGCGTTTCCGCGATCGGGAGATAGATCTCCAAGGGGCCTGGTCCATCGGGAGGCGGGGACAGGCCGTATGACTAGCATACGGGAGCCGCCACCGCGATGCTGCAAAGCCCGCAGCGGGCGCGCGGATCGCCGCGGAAGGCCATCGTGGCGGCGAACGCCGCCCGACGCAACGAAAGAGGGGCGTCGGGCCGACTTCGGGAGGCGACGGCGACCGCTCAGGCGGCGCCGAGCACCTGCACGTCGCCGTGGGCGAAGCTGACGGTGACCGGCTTGCCGCGCTCGGGCGGCGCGACGGCGGGGTCGTTGAAGGTGTCGAGGGAAACGGCGTTCTCCTTGAAGCGCACCCGGATACGGATCACCGACCCGAGGAAGCTCACCTCCTCGACGGTTCCGGCGAGCGCGTTGCGGCCCTCCCCACCCTCGGCGAGCGTGATCGCCTCCGGGCGCAGCGCCACCGTCACCGCCGTCCCGGCGGCGGCGCCGTTGATGCCCTCGCGCGCGATCACCGGCTGGCCGTCGATCTCGAGCTTGCCGCCACCGGGAGCCACCTTCGCCTCGATGAGGTTGAGTGTGCCGACGAAGGAGGCGACGAAGCGGGTGCGCGGGAAATTGTAGATCTCGAACGGGGTGCCGATCTGCTCGATGCGGCCCTCGTTCATCACGACGATGCGGTCCGACATCGACAGGGCCTCTTCCTGGTCGTGCGTCACGTAGATCGTGGTGATGCCGAGCTGGCGCTGCACGGCGCGGATCTCCTCGCGCAGCGAGATGCGGATCTTGGCGTCGAGCGCCGACAGCGGCTCGTCGAGGAGCAGGATCTTCGGCTTGATGGCGAGCGCCCGGGCGAGCGCGACGCGCTGCTGCTGGCCGCCGGAGAGCTGGTAGGGATAGCGGCCGCCGAGCTGCGGCAGCTTGATGATGCGCAGCATCTCCTCGACGCGCGGGGCGATCTCGGCCGGCGACTGGCCGGCGACCTTGAGGCCGAAGCCGACGTTCTCGGCCACCGTCATGTTGGGGAAGAGGGCATAGGCCTGGAAGACCATGCCGATGTTGCGCTGGTTGGGGCGCAGTGGCGTGACGTCCTTGCCGTCGATGACGACGCGGCCGGCCGAGGGCACCTCGAAGCCGGCGACCATGCGCAGCGTCGTCGTCTTGCCGCAGCCGGACGGGCCGAGGAAGGAGACGAACTCGCCGCGCTCGATGCCGAGGTCGACGTGGTGGACGACAGTCTGGGTGCCGTAGGCCTTGCGGACGCCGGTGATGTCGAGGAACGCCATGTGTTGCCTATCTCTGGCGGGCGACGCGGGCGCCGGCGAGGACGAGTTGGAGCAGCCCCATGCAGGCCCAGGTGACGAGGAAGGCGATGATGGCGAGCGCTGCCGGCTCATAGGCGCGGTTGGCGCCGATGAGCTGCAGATACGGGCCGAAGGCGGGCCGGTTGAGCAGGCTCGCGAAGGTGAATTCGCCCATCACCACGGCGAACGTGATGAAGGCGCCGGACAGGATCGCCACCTTGACGTTCGGGAAAACGATGCGGAACAGGACCGTCGTCCAGCCGGCGCCGAGGCTTTCCGCTGCCTCCGTCAGCGTCCGCACGTCGATCGCGCGCATGCCGGTGTCGACGGCGCGGTACATGTAGGGCAGCGACAGGGTGACGTAGCCGAAGGCGAGCAACAGGTCGGTGGCGCGGGCGCTCGAGGTGAACGGCAGCCAGGACGACGAGTTGTAGAGCCTGAGGTAGCCGAAGACGATGACGATCGCCGGGATGACGAGCGGCAGGAGCGTGATGAACTCGACGATCGGCGCGAGCTTCGGCAGCCTGAGCCGGATGAAGTAGGCCGTCGGCACGACGAGCATGACGCCCAGCACGATCGTGACGAGCGCCAGTACCACGGAGTAGCTGAAGCTCGCCTGGAAGCGCGGATCGGCGAAGACGACGGCGTAGGCGTCGAACGAGTAGGTGCCGCGCCGCATCCGGAGCGAGAACTCGAAGGTGGCGATCAGCGGGATGAGGAAATAGAGCGCGCCGAGGCCGAACGCGATCCAGGGGCCGACGGTCGAGCGCTTCATCGCAGCCACCGTTCACTGCGGGCGCGCAGCCAGATGTAGGTGCCGTTGGTGAGGCCGGTGATGAGGATCATGCCGAGCGCCAGCGCGTAGCCGAGGTGCTGGTCGTGCAGCACGTCGCCGCGGATCTGCGCGAAGAGCAGGATCGTCACGATGTTGAGCGAGGAGCCGGTCAGGGCATAGGCGGTGGCGACGGCGCCGAAGGCGTTGGCGAAGAGCAGCAGCGTCGTGCCGAGGATCGCCGGCCACAGCACCGGCAGCGCCACGTAGCGCCAGTACTGCCAGCTCGAGGCGCCAAGGATTTCGGAGGCCTCGCGCCACTCCTTCTTCAGCCCGTCGAGCGCCGGGGCGAGGATCAGCACCATCAGCGGGATCTGGAAATAGAGGTAGGTGAGCGTCAGCCCCCAGAACGACAGGAGGTTGAAGCCCGAACCGTAGATGTTGAAGTCGAAAAGGTAGATCAGCAGCGCCGTGACGAGACCGGTGCGCCCGAGGGTCGCCAGGAAGGCGAAGGCGAGGGGGATGCCGGCGAAGTTGGAGGCGACGCCGGAGAACGTCATCACGAAGGACCGGATCCACGGTGGCAGGCCGCCGATCGTCACCGCATAGGCGAGGAAGAAACCGAAGAGGGCGCCCAGGATCGCCGAGGCGGCGCTGATCTGGATGGAGATCCAGTAGGCCCGCAGGATCGTCGGCTGGAAGAGGTTGACGATGTTGTCGAGGGTGAAATTGCCCTGCGTATCCATGAAGGCGCCGACGACGAGATAGAGCGTCGGCAGGATCAGGAAGAGCAGGGCGAACAGGAAGAAAGGCGTGACGCCGAGCCAGGCCCACGAGAAGGGCGGCTTGACCGCCGGCGGACCCGCACCCTGCAGGGGTGCCACAACGGATGCCGAATGTGCGGCGTCGACCATCGATCCCCGTCCATGATCCAGCCGGCGCCGCGGGGCCGGCTCGCCCGTCGGCGGCGCGCGCCCGCGGGGCGCTTCGACCGCTCGTCCGGACCGTGCAGGAGCCGCGCCGCGGTGACCGCCTTCCGGCGGGCCGCGGCGCGGATGCTTTCGTTAGCGCCGGAGCGCGCCGGTCACTGGACGTTGGCGCCGACGACGCTGTCCCAGCCCTTGGTGATCGCCTCCTTCGAGGCGGCCTGCTCCTCGAGGGTCGGGAACACGGCGGCCTCGTAGGCCTCGGCCGGCGGCAGCTTGTCGAGCAGATCCTGCGGAACCTTGCCGTTCTTCACGAGGTCGTTGAAGCGGATCGGGTGGCAGTAGCCCTCGAGCCACTTCAGCTGGCCCTCGTCGGAGTAGATGTACTCCATCCACAGCTTGGCGGCGTTCGGGTGCGGCGCGTATGCGCTGATCGCCTGGACGTAGACGCCGGCGACGACGCCGGTCTTCGGCACGACGACCTCGATCGGCGGGTTGCCGTTGAGGGTGTCGCGGTCGGCGAGCGCGTTGTAGTCCCAGCGGATGACGATCGGGGTGGAGCCCTGCGCCACCGAGGCGGCCTTGCCGATCACCGGCACGAAGTTGCCGGCCTTGTTGAGCTCGGCGAAGAACTTCAGGCCCTCTTCGCCGGCGGCGGCACCGGCGGCGGCGCCGCGCGACAGGCCGGCGGCATAGACGCCCTGGATCGCCTGGTTGGAAGCGCGCGGGTCACCGGCGAGCGCCACGGCGTTGGCATACTCCGGCTTCAGGAGGTCGGCCCAATCCTGCGGCACGTTCTTGACGATGTCGGTGTTCACCTCGAAGGCGAGCACGCCGTAATAGTCGCCGTACCAGAAGCCCTCGGTGTCCTTGGCGCTGTCGGGGATCGTGTCCCAGGTCGCCACCTTGTAGGGCTGCAGCAGGCCTTCGGCCTTCGCCGACGGGCCGAACGACAGGCCGACGTCGATGACGTCGGGGGCCTGCGGGCCGGTGTTGCCCTTGTTGGCCTTGATCGCCTCGATCTCGTCGGCCGAGCCGGCGTCGGGGTTCAACTCGTTGACTTCGAGGCCGTACTTCGCCTTGAAGCCGGCGATAAGTTCACCGTAGCCGCACCAGTCGTGGGGCAGGGCGATGGTCGTCAGCATGCCCTCGGCCTTCGCCGCGGCGACGAGTTCGGCCGACTGCGCGAAGGCGGCGCCCGACGAGGCGAGCAGGCCGACGACGGCGGTAAGCGCGGTGGTGGTCTTCCAAGCGGCCTTCATGTGTCGTTTTCCTCAGCCTTTGCGACGGTCCGGACGTGCCGGTGCGTCGCGGTCACGCGAATTCTCGATGCGGGTCGGCGATCGGATTGCAGGCGGCTCGGACGAGTGCGCCCCTCTGTCATATTTTCGTCACCCGTCCGTCACTTTAGGTGCAGGCGACGATGGCTGGCAATCACGTCGACGTGCGGCTTTCGCAGGGTCCTCGTCCGACCCTGCCATCCTGCCGCCGCGGCACCGCCACACCCGGCATCCGCTAGTCGGCGCCCATGACGGGCGTGTGACAGTCGTCGACTCTGAGGCCGCGTCGGCGGGCTTGCGCGCGCCGACCGACAGCGGCATGGGAGGCGGGGAGGGCGCCCCGCCGGGGTCCTGCCGGGGAGTGCCGCGATGTCCCATCCGAACATCCTGTTCGTCACCGCCGACCAGTGGCGAGGGGACTGCCTCGGCGCTCTCGGCGCGATGCCGGTGCGGACGCCGCATCTCGACGCGCTGGCGGCGCGCGGCGTGACCTTCACACGTCACTTCGCCAATGCCGCGCCGTGCTCACCGGCCCGCGCCTGCCTCTACACGGGCCTTTACCAGATGACCAACCGGGTGGTGCGCAACGGCACGCCACTCGACGACCGCCACGACACCATCGCCCGCATGGCGCGGCGCGGCGGCTATGACCCGACGCTGTTCGGCTACACCGACCAGTCGATCGACCCGCGCACGACCGCGGGCGACGACCCCTGGCTCAGGACCTACGAGGGCGTGCTGCCGGGCTTCACGCCGCGGCTCAGGCTGCCCGAGCACAACGGCCCCTGGCTCGCCTGGCTGAAGCGGCGCGGCTACGCGATTCCCGCCGACCCGTGGGACATCTACCGCCCGGTGGGCGAGGGCGGGCCACGGC
>CAZDCR010000057.1:0-14182 GCA_964503995.1 uncultured Segnochrobactrum sp. | reverse complement strand
GGCAGGCGCGGGCTGGACCCGCTGGGAGAGCGACGGCACGCCGGTGCGGGTTCGCCGCCCCCCTTGGGAAAAGGACGGAGATTCAATGTTGACCGGGCGGCTCATCGAGTATGACGAGGCGGGCGACGACGTACGCCGGATTTACGACGACATCAAGCAGTCTCGTGGCGTCAAGGACGTCAACAACTTCTGGAAGGCTCTTGCGAACCATCCGCCGACATTGGTTCGCACTTGGGAGAGCCTGAAGGAGGTGATGGCTCCGGGGACGCTCGATGCTCGCACCAAGGAGATGATCTACCTTGCGGTGTCGATCAGCAATGGGTGCGAGTACTGCATTCGCTCGCACGCCCGCGGCGCCGCCAAGCAGGGCATGACGGCGGAGATGTTCGCCGAACTCGCCGCCGTGGTCGGCATGGCGAACGAGACGAACCGCCTCGTCGCCGCCTGGCAGGTGCCGGTCGACGAGGCGTTCGCGGGTACGCTGCAGTTCTGAGGCGGGGTGTGGAGCAAGGGTGGTGGGCGGGAGGGCATGGCTGCCGCTGAACTCGGACCTTGCGGATTTGCAGAGGCGGAGGCTGGGAAAATGGCGAGCGTCCGTGCACCACACCTTCCTGCTCGTCCCTCTCCGTAGTCATTCCCGGCCTTGTGCCGGGAACCCATTCGCTTCGGCAGGGAAGAACCTCGCGAAGGGGAGGGGTGGGCCGGCGTCGCATGGGTTCCCGGCACAAGGCCGGGAATGACCCCGATAGAGGGAGGGAGTGTGAGGCGGCCCGCGGCTTCGGGATGGGTGAGGGGCGATGTACAGTGCCGGCATGGCGACCGGCGATTCGGTCCAGGATGCAAGCGGCCGGTCGCAGGCGCGACGGGGGACGGCCGGGGCGAGTTGAACGGTCCGGCGGGGAGACACGAGCCATGATGAGCGTGCCGTTCTTTGGATGCGCGCTGGCGATGCTGGCGGTGTGGGCGGGTCGGAGGTGGATCGCCGTCGGCCTGTGGGCGCTGTCGCTGATCGCGCTCGGCGTGCTGTTCCGCCTACACGTCACCGATAGCCTGCCGCTGGCCTTCTGAAGGCGCCCGCCATGCCCGCCGATCTTTCCCGCGCCCTGAACATCGCCGGTCTCTTCGCCGTCTCGGCGATCCTGCTCGTGGCCTTCTGGGACCAGTTCGCCAAAGGTGACCTGCCCTGCCCGCTCTGCCTGCTGCAGCGGGCGGGCTTCGTCTGCGCGGCGATCGGGCTCGCCCTCAACATCCGCTTCGGCCCACGGCCGAGCCACTATGCGATCGTCGTGCTGTCGTCGATCGTCGGCGCGGCGGTCGCCGGCCGGCAGGTGCTGCTGCACATCGTCCCCGGCAGCGGATCCTATGGCGACCCCCTGCTCGGCCTGCACTTCTACACCTGGGCCTTCGTGGTGTTCGCCGCGATGGTGGCCGGCAGCGCGGTGATGCTGTTGTTCGACCGGCAGTTCGAGCCGCCGCGGCCGGCGGGCCTGCCGCGGCTCGGCACGGCGGCGCTGGCGCTCGCTGGCCTGCTGGCGCTCGGCAACGGCGTCTCGACCGTGCTCGAGTGCGGCGGCGGCCTCTGCCCGGACAACCCCGCCGGCTACCAGTTGCTCGACCCCGCCGCGCCGGCTCCGGCGCCGGCGGGCTGAGGGCATGCCGACGGCCGCGCGGTTGCCACCCGCGGGGCGGTCCGCTATACGCCGTCGATCCCCACGAACCCCCGAGTCCGACCGATGAAGAGCGATACCATCGCCGTCTGCGCGATCGCCAAGAACGAGGGGCCCTACCTCCTCGAGTGGATCGCCCACAGCAAGGTCATCGGGTTCGAGAAGATCATCATCTACGACAACGAGAGCACCGACCACGGCCCGGCGATGCTGAAGGCGCTCGCCGCCGCCGGCGAGATCGACCTCAACACCTGGGTCTGGCCGAAGGACGCCGAGACGGGCCCGCAGGTGCCCTGCTATACCGCCGCCGTCGAGAAGTACCGCGACGAGATCGAGTGGATCGGCTTCATCGACATCGACGAGTTCCTCGTCCTCAAGAACCACGACAACGTCCGCCACTTCGTCGAGGACTACAGCGAGGCGAACGGCATCGCCATCCACTGGAAGCTGTTCGGCTCCGACGGGCACAAAAAGCGCAACGACGACAAGCTGGTGTCGGAGCGCTTCACGCGCTGCGAGGACGTCGCGCGCAATCCGCTGTTCGGCCGCTCGGCGAAGAGCATCTGCCGCATCGACAAGATCGTGCGGGTGAAGCCGCACTTCTGCATCCTGTCTGACGGGCTCTACTTCAACGAGAAGAAGCGGGCGATCCAGCCGAAGCGGCAGCCCTTCGG
Organism: uncultured Segnochrobactrum sp.; assembly: GCA_964503995.1. Classification (GTDB taxonomy): domain Bacteria; phylum Pseudomonadota; class Alphaproteobacteria; order Rhizobiales; family Segnochrobactraceae; genus CAMDHY01. The sequence continues at coordinate 11,841 of CAZDCR010000057.1, read as the reverse complement.
CACGCACGAGATCGCGCAGATCAACCACTACTTCACGAAGAGCTACGAGGAGTGGCTGGTGAAGGCCGAGCGCGGCCGCCCGAGCCGCTCGCTCTCGGCGGAGGACAAGTTCCGCGCCATCGAGGAGTTCCGCAAGTTCGACCGCAGCCATGTCGTCGACACCTCGATCGAGAAGTATCGCGAGGCGACGAAGGCCGAGATGGCGCGGCTGAAGGCGATCATCGACGGCGCTCCGGCCGCCTGAGGGCAGCCGCCGCCGAACGAGGGCACCGCCCGGCCGTCAGTGCGCCGACAGGAACGCCCGCCAGCCGCCGAAAGCGGTGATCTCGCGGGCCGCCTCGAGGCCGCCCGGCTCGCACAGGAAGCCCGGCGCCTCGCTGCCGTCGTCGAGCCGCACCTTGCCGATGCCGAGCGGCGCCGGGATCGCCGCCACGAACGGTCCGAAGGCCTCGGCCGGCAACGACCACAGCTCCACCGCGATCCCCGGCCCCGCGAAGCCCGGCGCCCGCACCAGCCCCGGCTTCGGCGGCACGGTGCCGTCGAGGGCGTAGAGACGGTAGTCCGGCGCGGTCCGGCAGGCGCGCTCCAGCACGCCGCCCCGCGCCACGAGATCGCCGTTGAGCGGCTCGCCGGACAGGTGGGCGCCGACGACGACGATGGGCAGCCGCGGCGCGGCGGATGCGCCGCGGGTCGCTGCAGGGGTTGATGCTGGTAGCGACAGGCTGCCGCCGGCGTCGATGCCCGGCCCGCAGCCGCCGGCCCGATGGAGACGGTCGGCGAGCGTCGCCAGCGCATCGTCCTTGAAGGCGGGCGCCACCAGCATGACGCCGACGGGAAGGCCGTTGGCACGGAACCCGGCCGGCACGGCAACGGAGCAGCAGTCCAAGAGGTTGGCGAAGTTCGTGTAGATGCCGAGATTGGCGTTGAGGCGGATCGGGTCGGCGAGAGCGTCGGCGACGCGGTAGGTGGTGGGCGTCGTCGGCAGGAGGAGGACGTCCATCCTGGCCCATTCCACGTCGGCGCGGCGGCGCAATTCTGCCAGGCGGTAGAGGCCGCGGAAGGCGTCGGCGGCGCTCATCTCCAGCGCCCAGCCAAGGATGGTGTGGACCGTCGGGTCCATCGCCGGACCGTGCTCGCGGTAGAACGGCTCGATGGCGGCGAGGCGCTCGGCGACCCACGGGCCGGCATAGAGATAGTCGGCCGTCTCGCGGAAGGGGCGGTAGTCGATGGCGACAGTGCGGTGGCCGGCGGCAGTCATCCGCGCGATCGCCGCGTCGTAGGCTGCCTCCGCCTCGGCGTCGCCGAAGAACGCGCGGTCGGCGCCGGCGAGCACGCCCACCCGGAGCGGCCCGTCGGGGAGTGCCTGCTGGGTCGCCTCCCGCGAATAGGCATCGCCCGCATCGAGGCCCTCCGCGAGGCGGCGGACCATCGTGGCGTCGCCGACAGTTGTGGCGAACACCGAGACGCAGTCGAGGGTGCGGCAGGCCGGCAGCACGCCGGTGGTGGGGATCAGCCCGAGCGACGGCTTGACGCCGACGATGTTGTTGAAGGCGGCAGGCACGCGGCCGGAGCCGGCGGTGTCGGTGCCGAGCGAGAACGGCACCTGCCCGCTCGCAACCGCGACGGCCGAGCCCGAACTCGAGCCGCCGGACACGTAGTCGGCGTCGAAGACCGAGCGCGGCGCACCATGCGGCGAGCGGACGCCGACCAAGCCGGTGGCGAACTGGTCGAGGTTGGTCTTGCCGACCGGGATGGCACCGGCGGCGCGGAGCCGGGCGACGACGGGGGCGTCACGCTCGGGCGTGAAGGCGAAGGCCGGGCAGGCCGCGGTGGTCGGCACGCCGGCGAGGTCGATGTTGTCCTTCACGGCGAACGGCACGCCCCAGAGCGGCCGGCCGTCCCGGGGGCCGAGTTCCGCCACCTCGGCGAGGAGGTCGGCGCGGTCGCGCACGGCGATCCAGGCCGCGGGGTCGCCGGCGTGGATGCGAGACAACACGTGGTCGATCGCATCCGCTGGCGTCAGCCGGCCGCTCGCGAAGGCGTCCAGAAAATCGATGATCGACGGCACGCGCGGCAGCGTCACGGCCGCTCTCCGGTGTTGCGGGCAGGCGGGCTCGGCGCAACGGCGGACACGGCGGGTTCGACGAAATCGGGACGCACCACGGTCTCCCCAACAGCGGCGACGTGCGACGCGCCGGACCTCTTGTACACAATAGAGCGAAAAGCGATCAGAAAATAGTCACGCCCAAGGGTTCGGCGACATCGGGCTTCGGGGCCCGCTTTCGTCGCCGGACCGCCCTCCCGCGGCCGGTTGCGGTTGAAACTGCACGGGAAGTGGGGCACGGATCGTCCGCCGATGTTTGCGGCGAGACGGGAGGAGCCCCGCCATGCGACAGACCGACCTCCCCGCCCAGGACCGGCTGAAGTCGGACATCGCCCGACGCAGCGATGCCTATTTCCTCAAGACGGCGGCGATCGTCGCAGCGCACGGCGACTGCCGCGCCACCTATGCGGTGTTCCTGCGCACCGACTGCATCGTCGCGGTCGACCGCGCCGTCGAGCTCCTGCACGAACTCTATCCGGCCGACGCCACCTGGCCGATCGAGGTGCGGCGGACGGCGCCGGAAGGCACGATCCTCGCCTCCGGCCGGCCGCTCCTCTACGTCAGCGGCAGCATGACGGCGCTGGCGCCGCTCGAGACGCTGCTGCTGCAGCGCATCGGCTTCGCCTGCGTCTCGGCGATGAACGCCTTCACCATGTGCCAGGCGATGCCCAAGGCCTCGTTCATCGCGATGGAAGCGCGCCACTGCACCGGCGACGACATGCACCTCGCCTGCGCCTACGGGGCGAGCGTCGGCTCGCGCACGGCGCAACTGATGGGCGCCGTCGCCTTCATCGGCACCTCGACCGCGATCGCAGCCCCGCTGTTCGGCGCCAGCGAAGGCCTCGGTACCATGCCGCACGCGCTGATCGGCTACGCCAAGGCACGCATCCTCGCCCGTGGCGGCGATCCGGACGTGGAAAGCGCCACCCTCGAGGCGGCGAAGCTCTATGCCGAGACCTTCCCCGACGAGACGACCTACACGGTGCTGGTCGACTATGATGGCCGCGAGATCACCGACGCGCTGGCGGTGTGCCACTGGTTCTACTGCGAGGCGCAACTGCAGGATCGCGGCAAGAAGCTCGCCTTCCGCATCGACACCCACGCCGGCCGCCACCTCGAGGGCCTCGACTGGGGCGGCTCGGTGGAGACGCTGCTGCGCTGGACCCACAAGGGAACGCCCGGCGAAGTCGCCAAGCTCGCGCTGCAGGGCTTCATGATCGACGACCTCGACGGCCTGTCGTCCGACGAGATCCGCGACAAGTGCCTGTTCGGCACGGGCGTGACGGCGGCAAGCATCGTGCGCTTCCGCAAGGCGCTCGACGACGCCGGCTACAAGACGCCGACGATCGTCGCCTCCAGCGGCTTCGACGTCCTGAAGTGCCGCGTCTTCGGCAATCTCGGCATTCCGGTCGATGTCGTCGGCACCGGCAGCTTCATCCCGGCGAAGATCAACCGCACCCACGCCACCGCCGACATCGTCCGCTACGAGATGCCGGACGCCGAGGGAAACCTGACGCCGTTCGACCTCGTCAAGGTCGGCCGCGAGCACCTCTTGATGGGCGTCGGCCGGCTGTCGCCGGAGCCGCGCGAGCGCTGACCACATCGGCGTTGACAGAGCCGGGGCCCCGGCCTCAAACTGTTCGTACACAAACAATCGGAGGGGTCCGATCATGCGCACTCTCGTCGATCGCCGTCGCTTCAACCTCCTGCTCGGGGCCGGCGTCGCCGCCGGTGCGCTGGGCGCCCGCATGCCGCGCGCCCGCGCCGCCGGCAAGATCACGGTGCTGAACTGGCAGGGTTACGGCACCGACGAGGCCTGGGCGCTGAAGCTGTTCACGGAGCAGACGGGCATCGAGGTGGTGCACGACTACTTCAACTCCGAGCAGGAGATGTTCACCAAGCTGCGCACCAACCCCGGCGCCTACGACGTCGCGCTGATCAACAGCGCCTGGACGAGCCGTATCGCCGAGGAAGGCCTGCTCGACCCGATCGATTTCGCCACCGTGCCGAACTCGGCCGACCTCGATCCGCTGCTGCGCGACAGCGCCAACTTCGCCTTCGATGGCAAGTCCTACGGCGTCGCCTGGGTGTGGGGCATGAACGCCCTCGGCGTGCGCCAGGACAAGGCGGCCGGTGTCGATTCCTACGAGGTGCTGCTGTCGCCGGCCGCAGCCGACCGCGTCGCGCTCTATGACGACGCCATCACCGAGGTCGGCATCGCCGCGCTGATGCTCGGCCAGAACATCAACGACCCGACCGACATGCCGGCCATCATCGAGAAGCTCAAGGCGATGAAGCCGGGCGTCAAGCTGATCTGGTCGAGCGAAGACCAGTGGAACAAGGCGTTCTCGGCCGGCGAGTTCGATTACTCGATCTACTGGTCGGGGGCTGCCGGCCGATCGCAGAAGGCGTTCAAGCTGCCGGTCGAGTTCATCGTGCCGAAGGAGGGCGCGATCGGCTGGCTGGACGGTCTGTCGGTGCCGGCGTCCGCGCCGAACAAGGCCGAGGCGGTGTCGTTCATCAACTGGATGATCGACCCGAAGTTCTACGTGCAGTGGGCGACCGAGGTCGGCGCGCCCGCCTCGGCGAACGCCAAGGCGATGGAGGAGCTGCCGGCGGACGACGCGCAGAAGCTCATCCACAAGACCGAGTATCTGTCGAAGCTGCAGTTCATGTCGCCGATGCCCGACGAGCGCCGGCAGGCCTTCGTCGACGCCTGGGAAGAGGTGAAGGCGTTCTACGCCACCTGAGGCGACGGAACCCCGCGAAGACTGACACCTGAACGGGCGCCGGCTCACGGCCGGCGCCGCACTCCCCGGCGGCAGGCGAGGCAGGCATGAGCGAGCCGCAGAGCGGCGCGCCGGCACGGCGCGGCCTATCTCCCGGTGCCGTCACGGCGGCGCTGGTAACACCGGCCTATCTGTGGCTGACGGTGGCGATCTTCCTGCCGCTCGTCGCCATGCTGGTGTTCTCGTTCCTCACCGCCGCGCCGTTCGGCAACCGCGCCGTGTCGTTCACCGGCGCGCACTACCTTGTCTTCTACAACCGGCCCTATCTCGTCGAGGTGGCGCTGCGCTCGCTGGCGCTCGGCGCCTGGACGACCGGCATCTGCGCGCTCATCGGCCTGCCGGCGGCGCTCGCCCTGTCACGCGCCTTCCGAGGCCGCACCCGCGAGGTGCTGTTCTTCCTCGTCATCCTGCCGTTCTGGACGAACGGGCTGGTGCGGGTGTTCTCGTGGACGATGGTGCTGCGCGAGAACGGCATCCTCGACGACCTCGTGCGCACCGTCTGGGCGGACGCGCCGTCGATCGGCATCCTCTACAGCTATCCAGCCATCGTCGTCGGGCTGGTGCACGCCTACCTGCCCTACATGATCCTCACCTGCTACCTCTCGGTCGTCGCCATCGACGACGAGATCCTCGAGGCCGCGAAGAGCCTCGGGGCGCGGGCGCCAGTGGTGTTCGGCAAGATCGTGCTGCCGCTCGCGGCTCCCGGGCTGATCGCCGGCTCGGTGCTGATCTTCGTGCCGGTGATCGGCTCGTTCATGGAGCCGCGCATCCTCGGCGGCACGGCGGGCGTCACCATCGGCACCGTCATCGAGGACCAGTTCACCCAGGCCTTCAACTGGCCGCTCGGCTCGGCGCTGTCCTTCATCATGCTGGCGGTCGTGCTCGTCGTCTTCGCCGTGTTCTCGCGCGCCCTGCGCGGCCGGCTGACGCTGTCGTGAGCGCGCCATGACGATGGCCGGCAAGCTCTTCCTGTTCGCGGTGCTGGGCTTCCTCTACCTGCCGGTGGCGGTGCTGGTGGCGATGGGCTTCAACGCCTCGCCGCTCTATGCGCTGCCGTTCGAGTTCACCACCCACTGGTACGAACAGCTCGCCGGCAATGCGAAGCTCCTCGCTGCCACCCGCAACTCGGTGCTCATCGCCATCCTGACGACGGTGCTCGCCACGATCATCGGCTCGCTCGCGGCGATCGCGCTGTCGCGCCGGCGCTTCCGCGGCCGCACGCTGCTGCAGTTGCTGCTGTTGCCGCCGATCGCCATTCCCTGGCTGATCATCGGCACGGCGATGCTGGTCTTCTTCTTCTGGACCGGCATCGGCCGCGGCCTGCACGCGATGGTGCTCGGCCACGTCGCGCTTGCCATCCCCTACGTCGTGCTGGTCGTCGGCGCCGGGCTCAACAACACCCGCATCGACCTCGAGGAGGCGGCGATGAGCCTCGGCTCGACGCCGCTGCACGCCTTCTTCGCGGTGACGCTGCCGCTGTTGATGCCGAGCCTGATCGCCGCGGCGCTGTTCGCCTTCGCGGTGTCGCTCGACCAGTTCGTCATTTCCTATTTCCTGGCGACACCGGGCGTCTCGACGCTGCCGGTGGAGATCTACACCTCGATCCGCAAGGGCTTCACCCCGGAGGTGAATGCGGTGTCCTCGCTGCTTCTCGCCGCCTCGATGATCCTCATCCTCATCTTCGCGCGATTGACCAAGGTTGGAGGCGTCAGTGGCCGCCGTTGACGCTCAGACGATCGGCAAGAGCTATGGCGCCACGGCGGTGCTCGACGACGTGTCGCTGACCTTCGAGGACGGCCGCTTCACCAGCCTGCTCGGCCCCTCCGGCTCGGGCAAGACGACGCTGCTCCGCATCGTCGCGGGCTTCGTGACGGCCGACCGCGGCCGCATCCTCATCGGCGGCGAGGACGTCACGCAGGTGCCGGTGTGGAAGCGCGCCATCGGCATGGTGTTCCAGTCCTACGCGCTGTTCCCGCACATGAGCGTCGACGACAACGTCGCCTTCGGCCTCGCCCGCCGCGGCGTGCGCGGCGCGGAGGCGAGCCGGCGCGTCAGCGAGGCGCTGGAAATGGTGCGGCTCACGGGCTTCGGGGCGCGCCGGCCGAAGGAGCTTTCCGGTGGCCAGCAGCAGCGCGTCGCGCTCGCGCGCGCCATCGTCACCCGGCCGCGGGTGCTGCTCCTCGACGAGCCGCTGTCGGCGCTCGACCGGCGGCTTCGCCAGGAGATGCAGGTGGAACTGAAGCGCATCCAGCGCGAGGTCGGCATCACCACGATCTTCGTCACCCACGACCAGGAGGAGGCCTTAGCGCTCTCCGACCACGTCGCCATCCTCGACCGCGGCCGCATCGTCCAGGCCGGCGCGCCCGGCGAAGTCTACGAGCGGCCGGCGACGCGGTTCGCGGCGAGCTTCCTCGGCGACGCGAACTTCCTCGAGGGCACGGTCGCCGACGGCGGCGTGGTGGTCGGCGGCGTGCTGGTGCGCACCGACGACGCGCTGCCGGCGCCAGGGGCGAAGGCACTGCTCGCCGTGCGGCCGGAGAAGATCGCACTGGTGCCGGCGTGGGGCGCCGCCCCGGCCGGCCACAACGCCGTGCCGGCGACGGTGCGGCAGGTGGTCTACGCCGGTGCCGCCTCCACCTACCTTCTCGACGGCCCCGGCGGGGTGGCGCTGACGGTGTTTTCGCAGAACCGCACCGGCGGGCCAGTGGCGGAGGCAGGTGCGGCGGTGACGCTCGCTTTCCCGCCGAAGCAGACGATCCTGATCAGGGACTGATGTGATGCTGCCTTTCGGACCCCTCGGCCCTGGCACCGTGCATGTCGCGGTCGACCTGCAGCGGATCTTCGCGGAGGACACCGCCTGGCAGTGCACGGCGATCCCGGCGATCGTGCCGAACGTCATCCGGCTCGCCCGCGCAATGCCCGGCCGGACGGTGTGGACGCGCTTCGTCGTGCCTCACCACCATGACGACGCGCCCGGCGTGTGGCGCGACTACTACCGCCACTGGGACCAGTTCACCGGCCGCAACATGGAGGCGGGCCTCGTCGACCTGGTGCCCGACCTCGTGCCGCACGCCGACCCGGAGCTCGTCATCGACAAGCTGACCTACTCCGCCTTCGAGGTGCCGGCTTTTGCCGAGTTGCTCGACCGGCTCGGCGCCGACACGCTTCTCTTCACCGGCGTCGAGACCGACGTCTGTGTGCTCGGCACGCTGCTGCCGGCGATCGACCGTGGCTACCGGGTGGTCGCGGTGTCGGACGCGCTCGCCTCGTCGTCGGAGGCGGGCCACCGCGCCACGCTCGACGCGGTGCTGCCGCGCTTCGACCGGCAGGTCGAGATCGCCACCACCGACGACGTGCTGAAGGCCTGGCAGGGCTGACCGCCCTGCCCTCGAACGTCTAGCCCGTTGAAAGTCTGGGGACCATGAGCGCCGATTCAGATCTGCCGCCGCGCGGCGCCTTCGCACCGACCGCCGTGCCGGGCACGACGACGATCCCGCTCGCCCGCGCCTGGAACACCTGGGGCCGCCGGCCGGCCGAGATGATGTTCCTGCCGCTCGGCGTGCGCCTGACGCCCGTCGCCTATGCGGCTAGTACCCGGCAGGCCACCGACTTCCCGCCCGGCGCCGGCGCCCGCTACGGCCGCCACGCCGTCGACGGCTCGCTCGTCGAGATCGGCCTCGACCATGCCGGCACCCACGTCGACCTCACCTGGACGAAGCCCGACCCCTACGCCGTCGTCGGCTCCTGGACAGCGCCGACCCTCGGCGAATGGGGCCTGCGCTTCTGGTTCTGCCTGTGCGTGTCCGCCGACGGCGGCGAGATCGTCCGGCACGACCCGGCGAGCGGCGCCACGGTGGTGCGCGTCGGCCATCGCTTCGTCGCCGTCGTCTCGGCCGACGCGCCGTCGCTGGTCAGTGGTCATCCGACGATCGCGGACCTCAAGGATGAGTACGAGCGCCACGGCTACTGGCACCTCTCGGCCCGCTCCGAGGCAGCCCCCGTGCTGGCGCTGCGCTTCAACTTCGAGATGATGCGCACATCCCGCATCGCCGCCGCCGTCGCCGACCGCGAGGACCTAGCGGTCGCACGGGCCAAGGCGGCGCTCGCCTCCGAGGCGGCTCCGGTGGCGCCGGCGCAGGAGGGGGCGAACGCCGGCTCGCTCGACGCGGTGCGCGATGTCATCGCCTGGAACACGGTCTGGGACGGCATCAACGCCCGCCCCTACACGGCGATCAGCCGCAACTGGGACGTCGCCAAGTTCGGCGGCTTCGGCGTCTGGCTCGATGACCAGCTCTATGCCGCGATGGCCGCCGCCATGCTCGACCCCGAGCTCGCGCGGGAAAACCTCGCCGTGTCGCTATCGAACGCCACGCCCGAGGGCAACCTCGCGTGCCTCATCACCGCGATGGACGGTTGGGTCGACCGCACGCAGATCCCCGTCGCCTCCTTCGTCGCCTGGTCGATCTTCGCGCGCACCGGCAGCCGCTCGATGCTGTCGCTCGCCTACGACGCCCTGGCGCGGAACCAGCGCTGGTGGTGGCGGGTGCGAGACCCCGGCGGCCGCGGGCTCGTATCCTACGGCACGTCGGACGTCGGCGAGGGGCTCTACAAGGGCACCCACTTCGGGGCGCGCAACGAGTCCAGCATGGACAACGCGCCGATCCACGACGAGACCACCTACGACGCCACGACGCGCACGCTCGACTGCCTCGATGTCGGCCTCAATAGCCTCGTCGCGCTCGACGCCGAAATGCTGGCGCTGATCGCGACCGAGCTCGGCCACGCCGAGGGGGCGGCGGAGTTCGCCGCCCGCGCCGAGGCAACGCGGACCCGCATCCGCGAGGAGCTGTGGGACGACAGCCGCGGCATCTTCGCCAACCGCCTGTGGGACGGCCGCTTCGTGAAGAGCGTCGGGCCGACGAGCTTCTATCCGCTCGTCGCGGGCGCAGCGTCGCCGGAGCAGGTGGAAAAGCTCCTTGTCCATCTGGAAGACAACGACCTGTTCGGCGGCCGCTTCGGCCTGCCGGGCGTCGCCCGCAACGACCCGGCCTTCCCCGACAACACCTACTGGCGCGGCCGCATCTGGCCGCCGCTCAACTTCCTCACCTGGCACGGGCTGAAGCGCGTCGGCCGCCACACCGTGGCATCGCGCCTTGCGGAGAAGAGCCTCGCGCTGTTCGCCCAGTCGTGGGACGAGCGGCGGCTCTGCCCGGAGAACTTCAACGCCGACAGCGGCGAGGCCCTCGACCAGCCGGATACCGAGGGCTTCTACGGCTGGGGCGTGCTGATGCCGGCGATGGGCGTCGGCGAGGTCACGGACGTGACGCCTTGGGAGGGTTTTGTCCTTGTCCACGACGGCCGTCCCGTGCGGCTCGGGCCGCTGGAGACGCCGGCAGGGCGGATGACGGTTGAGAGCGACGGGGCGGTGCTGTCGCTCCGGCGGGGCGGTGCCACGGTGTTCGCGACGGACATTCGCGGCCGGCTGACGCACCTCCGCCTCGACGGAGCAGGGCTGTCGGTGACGCTGCCGGCGGGTGACGGCGGCACCATCCGCTTGCCGGCAACCCCGGCGAACGCCATCCTCGCGGCGACGATCGGCGGCGAGCCGGCAACGTGGCGGGCGGACGGCGACGGCATCGTCGTCGAGGTGCCGGGAGGACGCGGGGCGCCCGTGCGGCTCGTGGTGGTGGCGGACCGGGAGGGGACGCGATGACCGATGGCACACTCGACCTCGTCGTCGTCGGCTCGATCAACGTCGACCTCGTCGTCCATGCCGACGCCCTGCCGCGGCCGGGCGAGACCGTCTCCGGCTCGCGCTTCGAGCGCTTCTTCGGCGGCAAGGGGGCGAACCAGGCGGTGGCCGCCGCCCGCGCCGGCGCGAAGGTGGGCTTCGCCGGTGCCGTCGGCGACGACGCCTTCGGCACGGAGGCGCTCGCCGACCTCGCCGCGGAGGGCATCGACGTCGCGGCGGTGCGGACGTTGCCGGGCGTCGCCACCGGCATCGCGGCGATCGTCGTCGACGCCAAGGGCGAGAACCAGATCGCGCTCGCCGCCGGCGCCAACGCGCGGGTCGACGCGGCCTCGGCCGAGGCGGCCCTGAAGCGGCTGAAGCCTGGCGGCTTCGTCGCCCTCAGCTTCGAGGTGCCCGACGCGCCGCTCGCGGCCGCGGCACGGCTCGCCGCCAAGGCCGGGGCCCGGGTCGTCGCCTCCCCCGCCCCGGTGCGGAAGCTCGCGGACGACATCCTCGCGGCCCATCCTCTGCTCGTGCTGAACGGCGACGAGGCGGCGACACTCGTCGACCTGCACCTCCTCGAAATGACGACGACCGCCGGCGCCCACGGCCGCGCCGCCGGCGCGGCCCGGGCGCTCGCCGCCTTCTGCGGCGCCCCGGTCGTGATCACCATCGGCGCCGACGGGGCGATCGTCACCGACGGCACCACCGTCACCCACGTGCCCGGCCGCCGCGTCCCCGTCGTCGACACCACCGGCGCCGGCGACACGCTGGCGGGCGTGCTGGCGGCTGGGTTGGCGCAGGGGCTGCCGCTCGCCGTCGCCGCGGCGCGCGCGGTGGCGGCGGCGGCGCTGTCTGTCGGTGCGGCGGGAGCGCGGACGGGGATGCCGACGGGTGACGCGATCGATCAGGCCGTCGCCGCCGGTTAACCAGGTCAGCCGGCCGCTAGCGCCGCCGTCAGCCGCGCCCGCCATCGCGACTGGTCGACCGACCGTACCACTGTCGCGTTCGGCGAGCGGCCGGTCAGGCCGCGGTGGTCGACGACCGTCGCGCCGCGGCTGAACTCGGCGCGGACTTCCACCGCGACGTTGAGGTGCTCCGCCTTCGTCACCAGCGTCTCGTCGAGGGCGACGGCCATCGCCAGCGGGTCGGGCAGGTCGAAGACGTCGGTGTTGCGCCGCGAGCTGACGAAGCGGCGGAGGCCGGCGGTGGCGTCG
>CAZDCR010000056.1:0-14212 GCA_964503995.1 uncultured Segnochrobactrum sp. | reverse complement strand
CTAGGGCGAGGTCGCTCACGCGGAGCGCGGTGATCGGGGACGGCGGGTTCGTCTCGCCGCTCGCTGCGCTCCGACCGTGCCGACCGTCAGCCGCGCTCAGACGCCGCCTCGGCCCGGTCGCCTCCTCAGTTTTCGTCCGCGAAGGCCTGACGGATGCCGTCGCTCAGCGAGGAGCCGAGCAGCGGCTTCTCGACGATCGGCACGCCCGCGGCACTCGCCCGGCGGACCACCGCGGCCGTCGGCGTGCTGGTGATCAGGATCGCCGGCATCTCCACCCGTCGGGCCCGCAGCCGGTCGATGACCGACAGCCCGTCGTCGCCAGGGATGTGGAAGTCGACGACCAGACAGCCGACGTTCGGCAGCGCCATGTCCGACAGGATCGCCTCGCCATCGGCGTAGGTGCGCACCCGGTAGCCCTCGACCTCGAGGGAAAACCTCAGGCTGCCCAGCACGTCCGGATCGTCATCGACGACCAGGACGGTCAGGGCCGCCGCGTCTGTCTGGCTCACATTCGTGATCATGCCTGGGACCGGTCGCAGCGAGCCGTGCAGGGTCGACGGTCGCAATCCTAGAGTCCGGGACGACGCGGGGTCCCGCCTTGATCTCGATCAATCTGCGCGCGTCACGCCGGCGGCTCAGCGGAGACGACGCCCGCGGCGAGCGCCAGGCGGACGAGATGGGAGAGGCTGTTGGCTTGTGTCTTCGTCATCAGGTTCGCCCGGTAGACCTCGACGGTACGGGGGCTGATGCCGAGCTGGCGGGCGATCGCCTTGTTCGAGCTGCCGGCCACCAGCCCGTCCAGCACCTCGCGCTCGCGCGGCGAAAGGCCCGTGAACCGCAGGCAGGCCGCGGTCCGCTCCCCGGCGGTGCGGTCGCCGCTTCCGGCCACCGCATCGCGCTGGACCTCCGCAAGCGCCGTGCGCACGGTGGTGATCAGCGCATCGTCGCGGTAGGGCTTCTCGAGGAAATCGCGCGCGCCGGCCTTCATCGCCTCGACGGCGAGCGCGATGTCGCCGTGGCCGGTGATGACGACGACCGGCACCGTCGCCCCGCGCTCGCGCAACGCCTGCAGGAGCTCGATGCCGCTCATGCCCGGCATCCGCACGTCGGTGATGATGCAACCGCGCAGCTCCCCGGTATCCGCGTGCGCGAGGAAGGCGTCGGCCGAGGGGTGGCCGGTCGCCACGATCCCCTCCGTCTCCAGCAGGAAAAGCAGCGAGTCGCGCGCGGCATCGTCGTCGTCGATGACGTGGACCAGTCCCTCAGGTCCCATCGTGGCGCCCCTCCTGTGCCGCTTTCAGGGTGAATCCGAACCGCGTGCCGCCGCCTTCGCCGGGCTGCGCCCAGATCGTGCCGCCGTGCGCCTCGACGATCGTACGCGAAATCGACAGGCCGATGCCGAGCCCCTGCACCTTGGTCGTCGCGAACGGCTGGAACAGCCGCTCGGCGATCTCCGGGGCGAGGCCGGTGCCGGTGTCGGTCACCGTCACCGCCACCAGGCCGTCGCCGGCAGCGGCCGTCGCGATCGTCAGGTCGCGGCGCGGCGTCGCTTCCATCGCCTCGACCGCGTTGCGGACGAGGTTGAGCAGCACCTGTTGCACCTGCACCTTGTCGGCGACCACCCATTCGCAGGCGGGATCGAGGGCGAACCGGACCCGCACGCCGTGCTCCTTGGCGCCGACGAGGGCGAGCGCGCTCGCCTCCTCGATCAGCTTCGGCAGGTGCTCGGCGTTCTGTTCGGTGTCGCCGCGCTCGACGAAGCCGCGCAGCCGCCGGATGATCTCGCCGGCGCGCAGCGCCTGGTCGGCCGCCTTGTCGACGGCGCCGCGCAGTCGCTCGGCCTGCGGGCTCTCGTCGCCCTCCAGCAGGCGGCGCGAGCCCTTCAGGTAGTTGGCGATCGCCGACAGTGGCTGGTTGAGCTCGTGGGCGAGCGTCGAGGCCATCTCGCCGAGCGCCGTCAGCCGCGAGACGTGCACCAATTCCGACTGCAGCTCCTGCAGCCGCGCCTCGGTCCGCTGTCGTTCAGTGAGATCGCGCACGAATCCGGTGAAGAATCGGCGGTTGCGCGAGCGCATCTCGCCGACCGCGAGCTCCATCGGGAAGGTCGTGCCATCGCGGCGCGCGCCGACGACGACGCGGCCGATGCCGATGATCCGCCGCTCGCCGGTGTCGAGGTAGTGGCCGATGTAGCCGTCGTGCGATGCCCGGTGCGGCTCCGGCATCAGGATCGAGACGTTCTGGCCGATCGCGTCCTTCGCCTTCCGATCGAACAGCCGCTCCGCCGCCACCGAGAATTCCTGCATGACGCCGTGCTCGTCGATGACGATCATGGCGTCCGGCACCGTCTCGAGGATCGACCGGAGGTGCGCCTCGCGATCCTGCAGGTCCGTGGTTCGCGCGTCGGCGTCGGCGCGCGAGCGCATCAGCCATTCGCCGCCGATGGCGAGCCCGCTGCCGATCGCCGCGAAGGCGATCGCCTCCAGGAGATCCGGCGTCGCCGCCGGCATCGGCGACATTGCCAGCCCCGCGGCGAGGCTGAGCGCCGTCGCCAGCGCCCCCGGCCAGAGGCCGCCATAGCCGGCGGCGAGCAGCACCGCCGGAACGAAGAACAGGAAGGGCGATCGGCCCTCAAGCACCGGCTCGAGCACGAGGCGGAACACCGCGGTGCCGGCGACGATGGCGACGGCGCCTCCGAGCGGCAGCAGCAGCGAGCGTACATCCGGGCGCGGCCGAAGCGCTCCGCCACCCGTGCGACGATCCCCCGAACGTTCACGCTCGGGTCGTGGGGCCCATCCGCCGGATGGAGCAGTGCCGTGGGGGCCGTCCGCCGTCTTCACGGTTGTACCAATAGCCTTCTGGTACGGCGGGCGCCATGCGACGCGGCGGCCGGCCCGCCTCCGGTCGCCTCCGGAGAAACCCTTAAGGGATTTCCCGTTAGGGGAGCCAACGGAATTTCGTCCGAACCGCGCAACCCGTACTCCGTGAACATCCGCTTCACGAGGAGACGAGCGATGCACGGACTGAGCGTCTCGACCCCGCACACCGACATCCGCCCTCTGCTTCGCTCGGCCTCGTCGCAACCGCTGGTCCACCTCGCCGACGGCCTCGATCTGCCCGGCGTCGTCATGCCGTTCCTGCGCAACGAGGAGATCTACGGCCAGGACGAGCCGGCCGACTTCGTCTATCGCGTCATCTCCGGCACGGTGCGCACCTGCCGCCAGCTCGCCGACGGACGCCGGCAGGTCGAGGCCTTCCACCTTCCGGGCGACGTCTTCGGACTCGAATGCGGCGACGTCCACTATGCCTCCGCCGAGGCCGTGGTCGATTGCGAGGTCGCCCTCGTCCGCCGTTCGGCGGTCGAGACCGCCGCCCAGCGCGACGGCGCCGCCGCCCGCGCCCTCTGGCAGCTGGCGACCGGCGATCTCGAGCGCGTCCGTCGCCTGACGCTGACCCTCGCCCGCAAGGGTGCCACCGAGCGGGTGGCGAGCTTCCTGCTCGCCCTCTCGGCGCGCGGCGACGGCGACGTCGTCGACCTGTCGATGTCGCGCAACGACCTCGCCGACCACCTCGGCCTCACCATCGAGACGGTGTCGCGCACCTTCACCCAGCTCGAGCGCAGCCGCCTGATCGAGCTGCCGTCGCCGCGCCGGGTCGTGCTGCGCGACCGCCGCGCCCTCGCCGCGCTCGACGGCTGAGCGTCTTCGGACCGCCGCGCGGATCGGCTATCCTTGGTGTCGCGCCCCCCGAGCCGGCGGGCGGCTGAGGTGACGCCCTGAGCATCCGCAACTTCGACGCCCTGTTCGCCCCGAGGACGGTCGCGCTGATCGGCGCGAGCGACGAGCCGCGCACGGCCGGCAGGGTGCTCGCCGACAATCTTTATGCAGGCGGCTTTGCCGGGCCGATCCTGACCGTCAGCGCTGCCGGCCGCGCCATCCGCTCGACGCTCTCCTATCGATCCGTGGCCGAGTTGCCGGTGACGCCGGATCTCGCCGTCATCGCCATGCCGCCGGAGGCCGTGCCCGGCCTCGTCGTCGAACTCGGCGCACGCGGATGCCGGGCGGCGATCATCGTCGGCGACAGTCCCGGTGCCGAGGCCGCAGCGCTGCAGGCGGCGATGCTGTCGGCCGCCCGCCCGCACCTCCTGCGTCTCGTCGGCCCGAGCAGCCTCGGCATCGTCTCGCCCGCGATTGGCCTCAACGCCAGCCTCGCGCCGGCGGCACCGGCGGCCGGCGACATCGCCTTCCTCACCCAGTCCGGCACGGTGATGACGTCGGTGCTCGACCGGGCGGCGGCGCACGCGATCGGCTTCTCCCACGTCGTCTCGCTCGGCGGCATGGCCGATGTCGACTTCGGCGACATGCTCGACTATCTCGCCGGCGACCGCCGCACCCGCGCCGTGCTGATGTACGTCGAGGCGATCACCGATGCGCGCAAGTTCATGTCGGCGGCGCGCGCCGCCGGGCGCCTGAAGCCGGTCGTCGTCATCAAGGCCGGCCGCAGCACCGGTGGCGCCCGGGCGGCCCGCTCCCACACCGGTGCGCTCGCCGGCATCGACGCCGTCTACGAGGCGGCCTTCCGGCGCGCCGGCCTGCTGCGGGTCGGCGACCTGCGCGAGCTCTTCGAGGCCGCCGCGACCCTCGCCGGCGGCCGCACCGTCGCGGGCGACCGGCTCATCGTCGTCACCAACGGCGGCGGCGTCGGCGTGCTCGCCAGCGATGCGCTGGAGGCCCAGGGCGGGCGCCTCGCCGAGCTGACGCCTGAGACCGTGGCGCGATTCGGCCTCGCCGCACCGGGCGGCGGCAATCCCGTGGACCTCGGCGCGCGCGCCGACCGCGCCCGCTACGAGGCGGCGGTGTCGGCCGCACTGTCGACCCCGGAGGCCGACGCCGTGCTGGTGCTGAATGCGCCCACCGCACTCGCCGACGGGACCGAGGCGGCGGACGGCGTCGTCGCTGCGCTCGCCGCCGGACCGCCGCGGCCGACGCTCGCCTGCTGGCTCGGCGAGGCGACGGCGCGGGCCGGGCGGGCGCGCCTCGAGGCGGCACGGGTGCCGACCTACGCGACGCCCGACGCCGCCGTGCGCGCCTTCATGCATCTGGTCGCCCACCGCCGGAACCGCGCCCTGCTGATGCAGGTGCCGGAGGCGGCCCCCCGCGCCACCGCCGCCGCCATCGAGGCCGCGCGCGCCACCGTCGAGGACGCCGTCGCCGCCGGGCGCACCGTCCTGACCGACGCCGAGGCGATGGCGATTCTCGCGGCCTTCGGCATCCCGACGGTGGCGACCAGGCTCGCTCCGGCCGATCCACAGGCTGCGGCCGGCGAGGCTGCGCGGATCGGCTTCCCCGCGGTCCTGAAGGTCCTCTCGCCCGACATCGCCCACAAGTCGGAGGTCGGCGGCGTCCGTCTTGGCCTCGGGGATGCGGCCGCCGTCGAGGCCGCCGCCCGGGAGATGCTGGCGACCGTCGCCGCCCGCGCGCCGGGCGCCCGCGTCGACGGCTTCGTGGTGCAGGCGATGGCGCACCGGCCGCGCGCCCATGAGCTCGTCTGCGGCATCAGCGAGGACGCGACGTTCGGGCCGGTGATCCTGTTCGGCGCCGGCGGCACCGCGGTGGAGGTGCTCGACGACCATGCGATCGGCCTGCCGCCCCTCGACCTGATGCTGGCGCGCGACATGATCGGCCGCACCCGCGTCGCCCGCCTGCTGGCCGGCTACGGCGACCGCCCGCCGGCCGACGTCGAGGCCGTCGCCGCCGTGCTGGTGGCGTTGTCGGAGCTCGCGGTGGCGGTGCCGAACATCGTCGAGCTCGACATCAACCCGCTCGTCGCCGACGCCGACGGCGTGCTGGCGCTTGACGCGCGCATCGTCGTCGGACCCGCCACGGCGGGCCGCCGGCTCGCCATCCGCCCCTATCCACGCTCGCTCGAGCGGCGCGTCGGCATCGACGGCGGCGAGAGCTTCGAGGTGCGGCCGATCCGGCCGGAGGACGCGCCGGCGCTCGGCGAGATGGTCCGCCTGTCGACGCCGGAGGACTTGCGCCTGCGCTTCTTCGCGCCGGTGCTCGAGCTCTCCGCCGAGCGCGCCGCCCGCCTCACCCAGATCGACTACGACCGCGAGATGGCGCTGGTAGCGGTGGCGCCCGGTAATGCCATCGTCGGCGTCGTCCGCCTCATCGCCGATCCGGAGAACGACACGGCCGAGTACGCCGTCATGGTGCGTTCGGACATGAAGGGGCGCGGTCTCGGCTCGGCACTGATGCAGGCGATCCTCGACTATGCCCGCGCCCGCGGCACGGCCCGCGTCGTCGGCTCGGTGCTGCGCGAGAACACCTCGATGCTGCGGCTCTGCACCGACCTCGGCTTCACCATCCGCCCCGACCCCGACGATCCCGGCGTCGTCGCCGTCGAGCACACGCTGCAGCGGGGCGCCTGACGCCGGCCGCGCTGCGCCGTCAGGGCTCCGGAGCGAAGGCGTACTCCGTCACCTGCCGCCAGCTCTCGCCCGGGCGCAGCACCGGCGAGGGGAAGCCCGGCTTGTTCGGCCCGTCGGGAAAGGTCTGCGGCTCGAGGCAGAGGCCGGCGTGTGGGAAGAACGGCACGCCGAGCCCGCCGCCGTCATAGACCTGCAGCCCCGGCGCCGTCGTGCGGCAGGTGAGTACGAGCCCGCCGCCGAAGACGGTGGCCGCGTCGTGCAGTCCGTCGGCGTCGGGCGTCCCGTCGAGCACGTAGTTGTGATCGAGGCGCGGACCCTCGGCGAGGCGGCGCGGCGCGCGGAAATCGAAGGGCGAGCCGGCCACCGGGGCGATCTCGCCGGTCGGGATGAGGTCGGCATCGACCGGCGTGAGGTGCCCGGCGTGCACGGCGAGGCGGTGCTCGAGCACGGCGCGGCCGGGAACCAGCGTGAAATAGGAGTGGTGGGCGAGGCTGACGATCGTCGGCGCGTCGGTGGTCGCCGTCATCGTCACCCGAAGCGTTGCAGGGGCCGCGAGCGCATAGGTCACGCGCGCCGTCAACGTGCCGGGATAGCCCTCCTCGCCGTCCGGCGAGACGATCTCGAAGGTCGCCGACGCTGCGTCGGACGTCACCAGCCGCCACGGCCGGTGCGAGAAGCCGCGCAGGCCGCCGTGCAGGTGGGTGCGGCCGCGCTCGTTGAGGCCGAGCTGGTAGGTCTTGCCGTCCAGGGTGAAGCGCCCGCCGCCGATGCGGTTGGCGTGGCGGCCGGCGGTCGTGCCGACATAGCCGGGATTGTGCTGGTAGCCGGCGAGCTCCGGGTAGCCCAGCACCACCGGCCGCGGTCCCTCCGGCGCCGGCACCGTCAGCGACCGCACCGAGGCGCCGAAGCCGATCACCGTCGCCGCCGTGCCGTCGGGCAGTGACAGCGCGACCTCGGCGATGTCGACGCCGTCGATGTGCCCGATGGTGGAGACGGTCATGTGCGGGGTCCGTGGCAGCTGGTCGGCGGCCGCCGTCCGGCCGGATCGTCCCGGGCGGCGCAGCCGCCGCGCAGCCTAGAGCGGCGCCGGCTGCCCCGCCAACGGGATTTTACCAACCGGTGAAGACGGTTGGTCTAACCTCGCGGGAGCGCTGCGATGGACGGCGGAGGGGAGGGAACTACGCCATGACGCGGGAAGGCCGAGCGCCGGACGAGACCGATCCGCGCATCCGCCGGGCGGAGCCGGCCGATCTCGCCGCCATCGAGGCCATCATCACGGCGGCCTTCACCCCCTACATCCCGCGTCTCGGCCGCCCGCCGGGGGTGATGAAGAACGACTACGCCGCCTTCATAGCCGCCGGCGCCGCGTTTGTGCGGACGGGCGAGCCGCCGGGGCAGGGGACGGGCGCCGATGTCGCCGGCGAACGCCCCGTCGAAGGCGTCATCGTGCTCGTCGACGAGGAGGACGTCCTCTATGTCGACACCCTCGGCGTCGACCCGGCGGCGCACGGTCGCGGGCACGGGCGCGCCCTCCTGGATTTCGCCGCCGCCGAGGCGCGTCGCCGCGGCTTCCCGGCGCTCAGGCTCTGCACCAACCTGGTGATGCACGAGAACCTCACCTTCTACCGCCACCTCGGCTGGCGGGAGACGCACCGCGGCGTGCAGGCCGGCTTCGAGCGGGTGTTCTACCGCAAGGAGGTATGATCTGCCCGGCTTCGGACAGCAGAAGGGGCGCCCCGACGAACCGGGACGCCCCTTCACTGTGTGGGCTGGTGGGAGAGGAACGCCCCCTCACGACGCCTTCGGGCCGACGGTCACCACCGTCAGGTCACCGGCGTCGAGCAGGCGCTTGGCGACGCGGCGCAGGTCCTCGAGCGTTACCGCCTCGATCAGCGCGTTGCGCTCGTCGATGTAGCTGGCGTCGAGCCCGTCGAGCTGCAGCCCGACGAGCTGCGAGGCGATCTTGCCGGACGAGTCGAAGCGCAGCGGGAACGAGCCGGTGAGGAAGCGCTTGGCATCGGCCAGTTCCTGCTCGCTCGGGCCGGTGGTGGCCATCCGGCGCACCTCGGCCTCGATCAGCCCCACCACCTCGGCCGTCTTGTCGGCGCTGGTCGAGGTGCCGCCGGCGAACACGCCTGCCTGATCGTAGGGCAGCAGGTAGGTGTAGATCGAGTAGGCGAGGCCGCGCTTCTCGCGCACCTCCTCGAACAGCCACGAGGTGAAGGTCCCGCCGCCGAGGATGTGGTTCATCACGAAGGCCGGGATGAAGTCCGGGTCGCTGCGCAAGAGCCCCGGGCCGCCGAAGCGGATCACCGTCTGCGGGCTCTCGAAGGTGTCCTCGGCGCGCGCGCCCGACTTCGGCGCCGTCGGCGGCACCGGCGTCAGCTCCGCCGTCTCCGGCAGGCCGCCGAAGGTCTTGTCGAGGAGGGGAGCGAGCGTCGCCGCGTCGATCGCACCGACGACGCCGATGACGAGGTTGTCGCGGGCGAAGGCGCGTCCGTGGAAGGCGGCGAGATCGTCGCGGCCGAGCGGCGTGACGGTCGCCTCGGTTCCGTTCGCCGGCCGTCCATAGGGGTGGCCGGCGAAGGCGGTCGACGCCCACAGGCGGCCGGCGATCGAATCCGGATCTCGCTCGCTGCGCCGGAGCGACGAGATCGCCTGGGTGCGCATCCGCGCGATCGGCTCGGCGTCGAAGCGCGGCGCGGTCAGGGCGAGGCGCAAGAGGTCGAAGGCGGCGTCGCGGTTCTCCGACAGCGTCGTCAGCTCGCCGTGGAAGGCATCGCGCCCGGCGTCGAACGACAGGCGCACGTTGAGGTCGGCGAGGCGGGCCTGGAAGGCGCCGGAATCGAGGTCGCCGGCGCCCTCGTCGAGCATCGTCGACAAGAGGTTGGCGACGCCTTCCTTGCCCTCGGGGTCCTGGACGGAGCCGGCCCCGTCGAAGGCGAAGTCCATGGCGATCAGCGGCACGGTGTCGTCGGAGACCAGCCAGGCCTCGATGCCGCCGGGGCTGACCACCTTCTCGATGGTCATGGCGGCGGCCGGGCCGGCCCAGAGGAAGGCGGCGGCCATGACGGGCACCACCGCGCGCGTCGCCGGACGGGCGAGACGGGAGACGAGATGCACGATGTTGGACATGGGGATCATCCGATGCGTGCGGAAACAGGGTTCGGTCACGACTTCGACGGCGTGGCGGCCGGCGGCGTCGCCGGGCCTTCACCGCCGCCGTCGGCAGCGGTGGCGGCCGCCTTGGGCAGCAGCCGGCCGATGACGGCGCGATCCGGGTCGAGGCGCTGCGCCGCGGCCTTCACGGCGTCCGCGTTGACCGCCTCGATGCGGGACGGCCAGGTCTTGGCGTCCTCCACCGTGCCGCCGGTCGTCAGGGCGACGCCGAAGATGCGGGCGAGGGTGGACTGGCTGTCCTGGGCATAGACCGCGTCGGCGACGATCGTGCGCTTTGCCCGCGCCAGTTCCTCGTCGGTGACGCCGTTCGCCGCCACGTCGGCGAGAACCGCCAGGAGGCGCGCCTCCATCGCCTCGACGGTCTGGCCGTCGCGCGGCACCGCGTAGAAGGTCACCTCGCCGTCGTCGAGGCTGGAGCCGCGATAATAGGCACCGGCCGACACCGCCGGGCCGTCGTCGCGGACGAGCTGGCGATAGAGCCGGCTGGTCGAGCCGCCGCCGAGCACTTCGGACAGCACCTCGAGCGCCTCCGCCTCGCCGGGCTCGCCCGTCGCATAGCTCGGGGCGGTCCAGGCCATGCGCGTGCTCGCCTGGGCGACGCGCTCGTCGGAGAGCGTCACGACACGCTGCGCTGGCAGCGACTGCACCTGCGGCCGGATGCGCGGGCCGGGCTCGGCGCGGCGTGCCACCTTGCCGTAGGTCTCCTCGGCGAGCCTGCGGACCTCGGCCGCATCGACGTCGCCGGCGACGACGAGGACGGCGTTGTTGGGGGTGTAGTAGCGGTCGTAGAAGGCGATGGCGTCCTCGCGGTTGAGCTGCTCGATCTCCGAGCGCCAGCCGATCACCGGCACGCCGTAGGGGTGATTCACCCACAGCGCCGCGTCGAGGGCTTCGCCGAGCTGGGCCGACGGCTCGGAATCGGTGCGGCTCGAGCGCTCCTCGAGCACCACCTGGCGCTCCGGCAGCACCTGCTCGTCGGTGAGCACGAGGTTCGCCATGCGATCGGCCTCGAAGCCCATGACGAGCGGCAGCTGCTCCTTGGCGATGCGCTGGAAATAGGCCGTGTAGTCGTTCGAGGTGAAGGCGTTCTCCTCGCCGCCGACGTCGGCGACAGCCTTCGAGAACATGCCCTCGGGATGGGTCTTGGTGCCCTTGAACATCAGGTGCTCGAGGAAGTGGGCGATGCCCGACTTGCCCGGCTGCTCGTCGGCCGAGCCGACCTTGTACCAGACCATGTGGGTGACGACCGGGGCGCGGCGGTCGGGGATCACCACCACCTGCAGGCCGTTGTCGAGGGTGAAGCTCTCGGCGGCGGGGGCGATCTCGGCGGCGGCGAAGGCCGTGCCGGTGAAGGCGAGCGACGGCAGGAAGCCGGGGGCCGACAGGCCGGGGAAGGCGAACGGCGCCGTCGCCAGCAGGGCGACCGCGGCGAGGCGGCGGATGGGATGCGTCACGGGGCGATCTCTCCACGCGGAAGGGGACGGTGCTGTCCGCGCCCGCCATCGGGGCGGCGCGGCTCGACGTCCTGGCCAACGGTATAGGCGCCGGATCGGGCGCGACCACTGAACATTCGGTAATGTTGCGGGCCGAGGCTCATCGGTCGCGCCTCGAGGGACGCACGCTCCTCTCCCGGCCGGCGACAGCGGCAGGGTGCCGACCGGTGGAGGCTGGCGGCAAGTCATCGGTCGCTGGCCGGACCACGCATCCGGCGCATCGGCAAGCGCCGAGACCTGCCGGTCACGGAAGGCCGAAGCAGGGACGTCAGCGGCCCCGAATTCCCGACGCGCTGCCCGCGTCGGAACGAAACTGGTCAGTTGCCGGCGATGCCGGGCTGTTGGCGGTTCGCCATGCGCGGATCGCCGATGCCGTCACTGATCGGCTTGCCGTTGGTCGGGTCCTCCGGCATGGCGGCGGTGGCCGCCGGGGTCCGGTACTCTTCCGGCGGCTCGATCAGGTATTTGCGCGTCGGCGCCTGGCCGATGTCCGGGCCACCGGAGCTCGGCGAATTCACCTTCAGCGTCTGCAACTCGGTCTGGGTCAGGCGTTCCCCGCCGGTGCGCTTGGTCGAATCCGTATCGGACGTCTGCGCCCCCGCCAGGCCACCACCGGGAATGCGGCCGGCCTGAACTTCCGCCGACGTCAGCCGGTCGCCGGAATGCATCGCCTCGCGCAGCACCTGGCCGGGGTCCTTCTGGCCAGAGGCGCGGGCGGCGGCCTCGATCTCCTCGGGGTTCGTCGGCCACTCCGTCCCGGCGGTGGCGCTGGGGCCAGACTCGGGCGGACGAAGCTCCGTCGAGGGCGGCACGACGATCGGCGAGCGCGGCGCGTACTGGATCGAATTGCTGGGTGGATCGACGATGCCGGCGCCGGTGAGCAGCCGGTGCATCAGCGGCTGGCCCTCCTGGGTCTGCGCCGACGTGCCGTCGTCATAATAGTCCTGCGGGCCGCCGACGCAGCCGGCGGCGACACCGCCGAGGGCGAGAATCGCGATCGCGCGGGTCGTCAGCGCGCGGGTCGTCTTCGTGATCGCCATGCCGGACTTCACCGTTCCGCTTCGTCATCCCTAGCGCCACCGGCGCCAGCGCCTCTTCTCCGACGCCTGCGACGCCGGGATTCGACGATCCATCAAGACACCGGTTTTGCGGCAGCTTTGGGACCGCTCAGCCCCGTCCGTCCGCCCGCTCGTCCGTTCGTCCGCCGCGCAGCGCCTCGAGCACGATCAGCGCCGCCCCGGCGACGATCGCCGCATCGGCGACGTTGAACACGTACCACGAGAAGTCTGCCACATGAAAATGAACGAAATCGACAACGGCCCCGTAGACGACGCGGTCGACGCCGTTGCCGATGGCCCCACCGACGACGAGCCCGAGAGCGATCGCCGACAGCCGGCTCGTCGTGCGCACCATCCAGGCCGCAAGGGCGATCGTGGCGACGACGGTGACGCCGACCAGCAGCCAGCGGCCGAGGTCGGAGTCCTGCTGGAACAGGCCGTAGGAGACGCCACGGTTCCACACCAGTACGAAGTCGAGGAACGGGGCGATCCGGATCGGCCCGGTCGCCTCGAGCGCCAGTCCGTCGAGGACCCAGAGCTTGCTGGCGAGATCGACGATGAACACCAGCGCCGCGATGCCGATGCCGAGCCGGAGATGAGGGCCGATGCCGCGGCGCGCCGGACCGGCTTGCGCGCTCAAGCGCCGGCCCCGTAGCGCGCCTTGAAGAGAGCGTAGAGGGCGCGCGCCGAATGCGCCTCGCCGCCCTCCGGCCGGCCGGGCTTCGCCGACGGCACCCAGGCGAAGACGTCGAGGTGGGCCCAGGTCTTCGCCTTCTCGACGAAGCGCGACAGGAACAGGGCCGCCGTGATCGAGCCGGCGAAGGCGCCGCCGGAGATGTGGTTGATGTCGGCCACCTTGGAATCCAGCATCTTCTCGTAGGGCCGCCACAGCGGCATCCGCCACAGCGGGTCGCCGACCGCGGCGCCGGCCGAAAGCAGCGCCTCGGCGAAGCGGTCGTCGTCGGTGTAGAGCGGCGGCAGGTCCGGCCCGAGCGCCACCCGCGCGGCGCCCGTCAGCGTCGCGAAGTCGACGATCACCTCCGGCGCCTCCTCGTCGGCCAGCGCCAGCGCGTCGGCGAGGATCAGGCGGCCCTCGGCATCGGTGTTGCCGATCTCGACCGTGATGCCCTTGCGGCTCCGGTACACGTCGCCGGGACGGAAGGCGTTGCCGGAGATGGAATTCTCCACCGCCGCCACCAGCAGCCTGAGCCGCACCGGCAGGCCGGCGTCCATGATCATGTCGGCCAGCGCAATCGCCGCGGCGGCGCCGCCCATGTCCTTCTTCATCAGGAGCATGGAGGCGTCGGGCTTGATGTTGAGGCCGCCGGTGTCGAAGGCGACGCCCTTGCCGACGAGCGTCACCTTGGGGTGCGCGGGATTGCCCCAGGTGAGGTCGACGAGGCGCGGCGCCCGCGTGCTGGCGGCCCCGACGGCGTGGATCAGGGGGAAGCCGCGGGCGATGAGGTCGTCGCCGACGATCTCGGTGAAGCCGGCGCCGTGGCGGTCGGCGAGGGCTCGCACGGCGTCGGCGATCTCCGCCGGACCGAGGTCGTTTGCCGGCGTGTTGACGAGGTCGCGGCCGCGGAAGACGGCGTCGGCGATGCGGGCGATCTCGGCCCCATCCGCCCCTTCCGGCAGGACGAGCCGCGGTGCCGTCTTGCGGCGGCTGCGGTAGCGCTCGAAGCGGTAGGACCCGAGCGCGAAGGCCAGCGCCACGGCCGGCGGATCCTCGAAACCGGAGGCGAGCGTGTAGGTGCCGGCGGGCAGGGCGGTGGCGAGCACGCCGGCAGACAGCGGATCGACGGCGGGGATGCGCCCGGCGGCCTGCGCCTTGCCGAGGCCGAGCACCGCAGCCACCGGCCGGCCGCTCTCGCCCGGCAGCGCCACGACCGCACCGGCGCCGGCCTCGAAGCCGGTGGCGGCGAGCCAGGCGGCGGCCGCCGGCGGCAGGGTGCGGGCAAGCGCCTCGATCCCGTCCGGGCGCACGGCGTGGACGGGGACCGCGTCGGCGGTCGGCGGGGCGAAGCACTCTGGCATGGGGCGGGGTTCCG
>CAZDCR010000055.1:0-14273 GCA_964503995.1 uncultured Segnochrobactrum sp. | reverse complement strand
ACCTCGTCGGGGTTGACGCCCTTGTGCGGCTCCTTGCCGAAGAACTGCTTCACGATCTCCTGGATCTTCGGCATGCGCGTCATGCCGCCGACCAGAACCACCTCGTCGATCTGGCCAGCCGACAGGCCGGCGTCCTTGAGGGCCGCCTTGCACGGGCCGATCGTCTTCTGCACGAGATCGTCGACCAGCGCCTCGAACTTGGCGCGGGTCAGCTTCAGCGTCATGTGCTTCGGACCGGTCTGGTCCGCGGTGATGAACGGCAGGTTGATCTCGGTCTGGGTGGCCGAGGAGAGCTCGATCTTCGCCTTCTCGGCGGCCTCCTTGAGGCGCTGCAAGGCGAGCTTGTCGCCGCGCAGGTCGATGCCCTGCTCCTTCTTGAACTCGTCGGCGAGGTAGTTGACGAGGCGCATGTCGAAGTCCTCGCCGCCGAGGAACGTGTCGCCATTAGTCGCCTTCACCTCGAAGACGCCGTCGCCGATCTCCAGCACCGACACGTCGAACGTGCCGCCGCCGAGGTCGTAGACCGCGATCGTCTTCGACGCGCCGCCCTTGTCGAGACCGTAGGCGAGGGCTGCCGCCGTCGGCTCGTTGATGATGCGCAGCACCTCGAGGCCGGCGATCTTGCCGGCGTCCTTGGTGGCCTGGCGCTGGGCGTCGTTGAAGTAGGCCGGGACCGTGATGACGGCCTGCGTCACCGTCTGGCCGAGATAGGCCTCGGCCGTCTCCTTCATCTTCTGCAGGATGAAGGCGGAAATCTGCGAGGGGGAGTACTTCTTGCCGTCCGCCTCGACCCAGGCGTCGCCATTGTCGCCCTTGACGATCTTGTACGGCACAAGATCCTTGTCCTTGGCGACCATCGGGTCGTCATAGCGGCGGCCGATCAGGCGCTTGACCGCAAAGAAGGTCCGCTCCGGGTTGGTCACACCCTGGCGCTTCGCCGGCTGGCCGACCAGGCGTTCACCATCGTCGGTGAACGCCACCATCGACGGCGTCGTGCGCGCGCCTTCCGAATTCTCGATCACCTTGGCGTTCTTGCCGTCCATGACGGCGACGCAGGAATTCGTGGTGCCGAGGTCGATACCGATGACTTTTGCCATTCTCGTCTCCTTCAGGCAGGCCGGTCGGACCCATACATGGCATCCGAACGCGGGTCCCGGCGAGGCCGGGCCGGCCCCCAACAACAGCGTGGGATTTGGCGCCCGGCGAGCCCGGACGCGACGCTCGACGGGTATATAAGAGGGGGCCCAAACGGCCGCAAGGCGAGGGGCGGGGCCGATTTCGCCGCAATGGCGGGCCAATTCGCCGCGACAGCATCTTCGACCGACCGGAAATGAGCATGCCCTCGTCCGACACGCCCCTCCACCGTCCCGCCCGCATGCGCCGTAACTTCATCCTGCTCGCCGCGGCGGTGGCGGTGCTGGTGGTCGGCTGGTCGGTCTACTGGTGGGTCGTCACCGACCGGGTGGAGGCGATGCTGCGCGAGGCGCTGGTGCGGCCGCTGCCGGACGGCACCGCCGTCGTCTGCGACCCCCTCGCGGTCGGTGGCTACCCGTTCCGCGTCGAGGCGCGCTGCGGCTCCACGGCCGCCACGCTGCCGGATGGCGGCACGCTCACCGCCGGCGCCTTCACCGCGGTGGCACTCGCCTACAACTGGCGCAAGGCGATCTTCGAACTCGACGGGCCGCTGTCGGCGCGTCCGGCGGACGGCCCGGCGATCGAGGCCACGTGGACATCGGCGCGGGCGAGCGGCGCGCGCGACGGTCGCCTCCTCGACAGCGCCGACATCGTCCTCGAAGCCCCCGTCCTCACCGTTGCCGGCCGCGAGACCGGACGCGCCGCCCATCTCGAGGCGCACGTCCGGCGGGCGCCGGGCGATGGCGACACGCCGGCGGGCACCGATGCCGCCCTCTCCGCCACCGGCCTCGCCGCGCCGATGCTGCCGCTGCCCCTCGACGTGTCGGCTGTGGTGCGGATCGGCGATGACGGCGCGGCGCTCGCCGGCCGCGGGCCGCTGTTTGCCGGCATCGGCGACGAGCCGCTGCCGCTCTTCGTTCGGGAACTGTCGCTCGCGAGCGGCGCGACGAAGCTGCGGGCCGCGGGCGACCTGACCGTTGACTGGGAGGGCCGCCTCGACGGCACGCTCGACGTGACGATCGCCGACCCGGCGGCGCTGGCCGCGACATTGCGCCCGTTCCTGCCGCAGGACAGCCAGCTGCCGGCGGCGCTCGCCGGCGCTGTCGCCGCGTTCGGGCGCGACGACGGCAATGGCGGGCGGACGGTGACGGTGACGATCCGCCGGGGCCGCGGCTCGATCGGGCTGATCCCGCTCGGCCGGCTGCCACGGCTGCCGGTGCGCGCCCTCACTCCATCCTGAGCGACCGGACCTCGCGGACTACCAGTAGCCGCGCCCGATGCGCCGGCGTGCCTCGTGGAGGGGCCGGGCGAACTCGTGGCCGAGAGGGGCGAGGCGAGCCGCCCGCGGCGGCGGCTTCAGCGTCACCGACGCCGCTCCATGACGGGCCTCGGCGAAGGTGTCGAACAGCGCCTGGTCGACGGCGTTCGCGTCGAGCAGCGACGCCCGCAGGCCGGGGTCGAGGTCGGCGGCCTTGAGCTCGTCCCAGGCGATCGTCTGGGCCATCTTCGCACGGTCATTCTGCCGCACCGCCACCGGTGGCACGCCGAGCACCGGCGCGAGCTCCCCCGTCAATTCGTCGCAGAGGCGGTAGGAGCCGACGAACCAGAAATCGCGGAAGTGGCGGGTGACGAGCGTGAACGCCTCCTCGCCCGACATCGCCACCAGCCGAGGCCAGGGGATCTCCAGATAGTTCGCGAGCAGGAAGCGGGTGATGCGGTTCCTCGGCTCGGACCGCACGTGGGTGTCGAAGTCGTAGGTGCCCCACCCCATCGCCACGTACCGCATCATGCGGAAATTATAATAGGACAGCGCGTGGCCGAGCGGGTCGCGGATCAGCGTCGAGCGCAGGATCGGGCGTCCGGAAAAGCGCGCCTCCAGCGACTTGCCGATCTGCTGGCTGGAGATGACGCGCACGCGCTCGGGGTTCGGCACCGCATCCGGGGCGTGGCGCGGCAGCACCCAGCGCGCCGGGATCGGCCGGCGCTTCGGCTTGAGGAACTCGCCCGCCGGCATGTGCGCCTCGAAGTGGCGCTCCAGCGTCTTGCCGGCGCACTTCGGCACGTGCAGCACGAGATGCAGGGGCGGCGAGCCTGTGCTCGTCACGACGCCTTCGCCGCCTTCACCGGCGCCTCGACCGCAACCGGCGCCGCATCGACCGCCGGGCGGCGGCCGAAGTCCGGCGAGGCGGTATCCTGGCCAGCCTCGATGATGCCGCGGCGGATGGCGCGGGTGCGGGTGAAGACGTCGAAGAGCTGCTCGCCGTCGCCCCAGCGGATCGCCCGCTGCAGGGCCGCGAGGTCCTCGGAGAAGCGGCCGAGCACCTCCAGCACCGCGTCCTTGTTGTGCAGGAAGACGTCGCGCCACATCGTCGGGTCGGAGGCGGCGATGCGGGTGAAGTCGCGGAAGCCGCCGGCGGAGAACTTGATCACCTCCGACTGCGTCACCTGCTCGAGGTCGGCGGCGGTGCCGACGATGTTGTAGGCGATCAGATGCGGCAGGTGGCTGGTGATGGCGAGCACCAGGTCGTGGTGGTCGGAGGTCATCACCTCGACGTTCGCGCCGCAGCCCTTCCACAGCGCCGCGACCTTCTCGACCGCGTCGGCCTCGGCATCATCCGGCGGCGTCAGGATGCACCAGCGGTTGTCGAACAGCTCGGCGAAGCCGGCATCGGGACCGGAGTGCTCGGTGCCGGCGACGGGATGGGCGGGCACCAGCCGGCGCGGGCTCGGCAGCAGCGGCGCCATCTGGCGGATCACCGAGCCCTTCACCGAGCCGACGTCGGAGACGATCGCGGAGGCCGACAGCACCGGCGCGATCTCGGCGGCGACCGGCCCGCAGGCGCCGACGGGCACGCAGGCGATGACGAGGTCGGCCCCCTTCGCCGCCTCGGCCGCGGTGGCGTGGTAGCTCGTGCCGAGACCGAGCGCCTCGGCGCGGGCGAGCGCCGCCGCATCGCGGTCGGCGATGGCGATTTCGCCGGCGAGGCCCGCCCGCGCGATGGCGCGGGCGAGCGAGGAGCCGATCAGGCCGATGCCGACGATGGCGACGCGGCCGAACAGGGGGGATTGCCGGTCGGCCATCGGGTCTCCGTTCAGCCCTTCACGAAGGCGGCGAGCGCCTCCGCGACGGCGCGGTTGGCCGCTTCCGTGCCGATGGTGATGCGCAGCGCCCCCTTCAGCCCGTAGCCGTCCATACGGCGGACGACGATGCCGCGGTCCTGCAGGAAGCCGTCGGCATCGGCGGCGCGCTTGCCGTCGACGTCGGGGAAGTGGACGAGCAGGAAGTTGCCGACGCTCGGCGTCACCGTGAGGCCGAGGCTGGTCAGCTCCGCCTCCAGCCAGCCGAGCCACATCTCGTTGTGGGCAATGGCATTTTCCACGTGGACGGTGTCGTCGATGGCAGCCGCGCCGGCCGCGATCGCCGCCGCGCCGAGGTTGAACGGCCCGCGCACGCGGTTGACCGCGTCCACCACCGCCGCCGGCCCGTACATCCAGCCGATGCGCAGGGCCGCGAGCCCGTGGATCTTCGAGAACGTGCGCAGCATGACGACGTTGTCCATCGTCGCCGCGAGCTCGAGCCCGGCCGAATAGTCGTTGCGCCGGACGTACTCGGCATAGGCCGCGTCGATGACGAGGAGCACGTGCGGCGGCAGGCTCTCGGCGAGGCGCTTCACCTCGGAGAACGGCAGGTAGGTGCCGGTCGGGTTGTTCGGGTTCGCCAGGAACACGAGCTTCGTCTTCGGCGTCACGGCGGCGAGCAGCGCGTCGACGTCAGCGAGGAAGTCGCGCTCTGGCGCGCTCACCATCCGTCCGCCGGCGGCGAGCGTCGAGATCGCGTACATCAGGAAGCCGTACTGGCTCTGCACCGCCTCATCCCCGGCGCCGAGATAGGCGTTGCAGAGGAAGGAGATCAGCTCGTCGGAGCCGGCGCCGCAGACGATGCGGGCGGGGTCGAGCCCGTAGCGGCGAGCGATCGCCTCGCGCAGTGCCGTGTGGGCGCCGTCGGGGTAGAGCTCGAGTTTCTCGGCCGCCGCCTTGAACGCCTCGACAGCCTTTTGGCTGGCGCCGAGCGGCGTCTCGTTGGACGACAGCTTGTGGACAGCCGGCACGGCGCCGGCCTTCGCCTTGCCGGGGACATAGGGGGCGATCTCGAGCACGCTCGGGCGCGGCTGTGGACGGTTGGACGCGGACATCACGTCGACCTCGACTTCAAAAAGGGGCTGCGCCGCGGCTCAGGGGGTGGCGGTCGACACCAGGGGCGCGGCATAGCCCCCGGCCGCCCGCATATGGGAGCCGAGCGGAGCGGCGGCCGGCGAGCGCCGGCGGGCGACGAGGACGTCGTTGCCGACGGCGGCCATCAGCTCGACACCGGCGGCGGACAGCGCGGCGCGATCGGGGGCGGCGTCGAGGGTGCCGGCAAGGCATTCGACCTCGGTCGGCGCCTCGTCGATCTCGGCGCCGGACAGGACGAGGGCCGGACGCGCGCCCGGCCCGGTCGTGACGAGGAAGGGCAGGCGCGCGATGATGCGGGCGCCGCCGGGGCCGAGGGCGCGCCACCAGGCGGTCGAAGGCTCCGCGTCGAGCGGCACCAGCGCGAGGTCGCGCGGCTCGGCGACGACGGCGGCGGCCGCCGCCTCCGCATCAGCGGCGGGCACGAGCTCGATGTCGAAGCCGAACTGGAAGCGAGCGAGGTCGCGCATCGCACCGTCGGCGTCCGAGAGACCGGCGACATGGACGCGGAACGGCGCCTGCAAATTGGTGAAGGTGCCGATGATCTCCCGCCACAGGTGCTCGACCGAGGCGATCGGCAGCGAGCCTTCGTGGCGGGCGGCGAGACGCCGCATGATGTCGGCTTCGCGGCCGGGCCGGAAGGCGGAGCCACCCTGCGCCTTGCCCTTGGCGCGGATCAGCGCGTCGATCACCGTCGAGCGCTCGATCAGGAGCGCGTGCACCTCGGCGTCGATCTCGTCGATACGCACGCGCAGCGAGGCGAGCGACGGCGCGGTCGCGGTCGAGGCATCGCCGGCGGGGGTGTCGGTCATCGTCAGCGCCACTCGGAGGAGGGGTCGATGGAGACCCGCAGATCGGCGGACGGCGGCGCTCGGCGCTCCTCCGTCGCGGGCAAACCTCTTAAGCGGGTCGACCCGCAAAATCAAAGAAAACGTTGACAGTCACCCGGCCCGCTCCTACCGCGGATCGCGTTGTGGCGGATGCGTGAAATGACGGCGGCGGGCGGCATGGACGGCGTGGACGACAGCGCACGGCGGCGGGAGGCCGACGCACCGTCGAGCCCGGTGGCGCGATTCACCGCCGACGAGGCGCTGCCGCTCGACGCCGGCACGTCGCTCGGCCCCTGGCAGATCGCCTACCAGTCGTACGGCACGCTGAACGCCGACAAGTCGAATGCCATCCTGCTCTGTCACGCGCTGACCGGCGACCAGCACGCCGCCAACGAGAACCCGGTGACCGGCAAGCCCGGCTGGTGGACGACGCTGGTCGGCCCCGGCAAGCCGGTCGACACCGACCGCTTCTTCGTCATCTGCGCCAACGTGCTCGGCGGCTGCATGGGCACGACGGGGCCGGCCACCACCGATCCGGCGACCGGCCTGCCCTATGCCCTCGACCTGCCGCTCGTCACCGTCGGCGACATGGTGCGGGCGCAGGCCCGCCTGATCGACCGGCTCGGCATCGAGACGCTGTTTGCCGTCGTCGGCGGCTCGATGGGCGGCATGCAGGTGCTCGACTGGGCGTCGCGCTATCCCGACCGCGTCTTCGCGGCGGTGCCGATCGCCACTGGCGCGCGCCATTCGTCGCAGAACATCGCCTTCCACGAGGTCGGCCGGCAGGCGATCATGGCCGACCCGGACTGGCGCGGCGGACGCTACATCGCGGAAGGGCTGCGCCCCCGCAAGGGCCTCGCCGTCGCCCGCATGGCCGCCCACATCACCTACATGTCCGAGCAGGCGCTGCACCGGAAGTTCGGCCGCAACCTGCAGGACCGGCCGCAGATCTCGTTCGGCTTCGACGCCGACTTCCAGATCGAGAGCTACCTGCGCCACCAGGGCATGAGCTTCGTCGACCGCTTCGACGCCAACTCTTACCTCTACGTGACGCGGGCGATGGACTATTTCGACCTCGCCGCCGACCACGGCGGCGTGCTGGCGAAGGCGTTCACCGGCTCGCGCACGCGCTTCTGCGTCGTCTCGTTCACCAGCGACTGGCTGTTCCCGACGCGCGAGAGCCGCACCGTCGTGCATGCGCTGAACGCCGCGGCGGCGAACGTCTCCTTCGTCGAGGTGGAGACCGACCGCGGCCACGACGCCTTCCTGCTCGACGAGCCGGAACTGTTCAGGACGGTGCGCGGCTTCCTCACCGGCGCCGCCAACGCCCGCGGCATCGCCCCGCCGGCCGGCGCGGTGTGAAACGGCGATGAGCAAGGTCCAGGACGAGCGGACGAAACTCTCCGCGACCTTCCTCAACGGCATCGCCATCGCCATGGTGGTCGCCGGAGGCATCGCACCTCTGGTTGCCTTCAGCTACGGACTTGCCGGCGCGGCGACCGGCACCGCCGTCGCCTTCGCCGGCGCTGCTTGGTTTGTCGGTGGAACCGCACTACATTTCGTGGCGAGGTTCCTCCTCAGGGGTATGAAGCCGTGAACTGGTTCGCTCTCTACGTCGGTGTCGGCATCCCCCTGATCTTCGTGGCAGGCGGCATGGCACTGGCGTTCTATGATCGCTGGGAGCGTCGTCACTCCAGCAACTAGCGGCACGGCAAGCCGAATCGAGCTCGCCGCCTTGCGTTGCGCCCGCTGAAGAATCTCATGGCCATTGCCCTCCTCCCAGACCGCCGCGTCGATCTCGAGGTCGTCGCCGATCTCGTCCAGCCCGGCGCGCGGGTGCTCGACGTCGGCTGCGGCGACGGCGGCCTTCTGCATCTCCTCGCCGAGACGCGCGGCGTCGACGGGCGCGGCATCGAGCTGTCGCAGCAGGGCGTCAACGAGTGCGTGGCGCGCGGGCTGTCGGTGATCCAGGGCGACGCCGACACCGACCTCGAGGACTATCCGGACGACAGCTTCGACTACGTCATCCTCAGCCAGACGCTGCAGGCCACGCGCGACCCCCGGCTGGTGATGGCGAATCTCCTGCGCATCGGCCGGCGGGCGATCGTGTCGTTCCCCAATTTCGGCCACTGGCGCATCCGCGCGAGCCTCGTGCTGCGCGGCCGCATGCCGGTGACGCAGAACCTGCCGCACGCCTGGTACGAGACGCCGAACATCCACTTCTGCACGATCCGGGATTTCCTCGCCCTCACCCAGGCCCTCGACGCCAAGGTCGAGCGCGCGGTGGCGCTGAACGGCAACGGCGCCCGCATCCCCTTCAACGCGCCGTGGGAGTTCTGGAACCTGTTCGGCGAGCAGGCGGTCTTCCTGCTCAGGCGTTGAGGGTGCGTCCGGTCAGCCGCCGCCTATGACGCCGGCACCCGGCGGCAGCGGCTCGCTCCGCGCCACCGCCGCCGGCACCGGCACCAGCACCGGCACCCGCCGCGACTTCCGCTTCGCCGGGATGCCCATCCACATCCGCTTCTCCGCCTCGACCATCAGCACGCCGCCGAAGGCCGGCCAGGCGCGCTTGCCGACGCGCTCAAAGACGTTCGCCGAGCTCATCAGGAAGCGCCGCGGCCACGGCGGGAGGAACAGGGCCTCGTCCCACGCCGCCGGCGAGAACAGCGCGTCAGCCAGCTGCCGATCGAGCTGGCGGCGGCTGTAGGGGCGCCCCGTCCCGAACGGCGTCGTCTCGGCGCGCGCCCACAGGCCGGAGCGGTTCGGCACCACCGCGACGATGCGGCCGCCGGGGGCGAGCACCCGCCAGAGCTCGCGCAGCAGCCGCTCCGGGTCCTGCGCGACCTCCAGCGCATGCACCAGCAGCACGCGGTCGACGGCGGCGTCCGGCAGCGGCAACTGGTCCTCGGCGGCGAGGCAGACGCGCTGGCGGCCGTCGCCCGGCCACGCCGTCACGCCCGTCGCCGCCGGCGCAACCGACAGCACGCGCTCGGCCTCCTCGTGGAAGGGCTGCAGATAGGGGCCGGCATAGCCGAGGCCGAGCACCCGCATGCCGCCGACGCGTGGCCACAGCACCGTGAGCCGCGCCCCGACGAACTGGCGGGCGATGCGGCCGAGCGGCGTGTCGTAGAAGGCGATCAGGTCGGAGACGTCGAGGTGCATCGGCGGTTCCGTGGCGCGGCACGCGCGGCGCGGCCGGCAGTCTAGCCCGAGCGTGCGACGGAGAGACACCCCGCGCCGCAACCGCGAGGCGATCGGGCGCTCCGGAAGACCCTCGGACCAGAGGCTGGGGACGGCGGTGTTTTGCGCTGGCGGACCGCCGCCCTCCTCTGCTTCGATGGCGGCGATGCTGTCGCACGATCCGCCCCGATGACCGAGACGATCCCGCTCGCGGCTGCCCGCCGCATCGCGCTGGCGGCGCAGGGGTTCGGCCTGCCGCGCCCGGACGTCGCCCTCGACCGGCGGCACCTGAAGCGGGTGCTCGGCCACGTCGGCCTCATCCAGATCGATTCGGTCAGCGTCGTCGCCCGCGCCCACTACATGCCGCTGTTCTCGCGCCTCGGCGCCTATCCTCGGCCGCTGCTGGACGACGCCGCCTGGTCGCGCCGCAAGCTCCTGTTCGAGTACTGGGCGCACGAGGCGTCGCTGCTGCCGGTCGAGACGCAGCCGCTGATGCGCTGGCGGATGGCACGCGCCGAGGCCGGCCACGGCATCTATGGCGGCCTTGCCCGCTTCGGCGCAGAGCGGCACGGCTTCATCGACACCGTGCTGGCCGCCGTCCGGGACCGCGGCCCGATCGCCGCCTCCGACTTCGAGGGCGAGACGTGGGCAGGCGACAAGGGCGCCGGTGGCTGGTGGGGGTGGAGCGAGTGCAAGCGCGCGCTCGAATGGCTGTTCTGGGCGGGCCTCGTCACCACGGCGACGCGGCGCGGCTTCGAGCGGCTATACGACCTGCCGGAGCGCGTGCTGCCCGCCACCGTGCTGGCGACACCCACGCCGCCCGAGGCCGACGCCCACCGCGCGCTTCTCACGATCGCCGCCCGGGCGCTCGGCATCGCCACGGCGAGCGACCTGCGCGACTATTTCCGCCTGTCGCCGGATGATGTGAAGCCGCGCCTGCCGGAGCTTGTCGAGGCCGGCGAACTCATCCCCG
This sequence comes from uncultured Segnochrobactrum sp., assembly GCA_964503995.1. GTDB lineage: Bacteria > Pseudomonadota > Alphaproteobacteria > Rhizobiales > Segnochrobactraceae > CAMDHY01. The sequence goes on along the minus strand of CAZDCR010000055.1, from coordinate 3,926 downwards.
TCACCGTCCCCGGCTGGACGCAGACCGCCTATCTCCACCGCGATGCCCGCCGGCCCCGGCGCATTGCGGCGCGTGCCCTGCTGTCGCCGTTCGACCCACTGATCTGGGAGCGCGGCCGCGCCGAGCGGCTGTTCGGCTTCCACTACCGCATCGAGATCTACACGCCGGCTGAGAAGCGGGTGCACGGCTACTACGTGCTGCCCTTCCTGCTCGGCGACCGGCTGGTCGCGCGGGTCGACCTCAAGGCGGACAAGGCGACCGGCCAGTTGCGCGTGCTCGCCGCCTTCACCGAGCCGCACGCCCCCGCCGACACCGCGACGGAACTCGCCGCCGAGCTCGCCGCGATGGCCGGCTGGCTAGGGCTCGGGGGCGTGGACGTCGCCACGAAGGGCGATCTCGCGCCGGCGCTCACAGCCGCGGTCGCGGCGACTGGTCCGCTCAACGCACCGGCGGCGGCTCGCTGAGGGCGGCCTTTACGGCGGTGGCGAGCTGCTTCAGCGTGAACGGCTTCGGCAGGAAGCTGAAGCTCTCGTTGTCCGGCAGGTTGCGGGCGAACGCATCCTCGGCATAGCCGGAGACGAAGACGATCTTCAGGTCCGGCCGCGTCTTGCGCAGCTCACGCAAGAGCGTCGGGCCATCCATCTCCGGCATGACGACGTCGGAGACGACGAGGTCTACGCGCCCGCCGGTCTCCACCATGATGCGCAGCGCCTCGGCGCCGCTCGCCGCCTGGTGGACCGTGTAGCCGCGCGAGGTCAGCGCCCGGGCGGCGAAGGCGCGCACGGCTTCCTCGTCCTCGACGAGCAGGATCGACGCGGTGCCGGTGAGGTCGGTCGCCGGCGGCGGCGCGCCGGTCGGCGGGGCGGCGGGCGGACGTGGCGCGGGCTCCCGATCGGCGGGCCCGAAGCTGTCCGTCGGCGCGCCGCGCGGTGCCGGCCGCTCCGGTGCCATCTGGCGCTCGACGGGGCGCGGGGGATCGGACGGCGTCGCCCCCGGTGTCTCGGTGCGAGCGCGCACCGCCTCGGTCGGAACCTCACTCCCCGTCGCCTCGTCCGCGACCGGCGCCTCCGACAGCGCGTCAAACGATCGCCGCGACGTCACGATCGACTGCTGCGGCGGCACCGGCGTGCGCGGCGGCCGCGGCGGCGCGAGTTCCGCCTCGTCCTGCGCCGTCTCGCGCCCGCTGCCGAACGCCTCGGCGAGGCGGCGGGCGCCGGTGGCGTCGGCAACGCTGCGCGGCGCCTCGACCGGGCGCACCACTTCCGCCGCAGCGCGCGGGAACAGCACGCGGAAGATCGTGCCGGCGCCCTGGGTGCTCTCGACCGCGATCGCCCCGCCGGACTGCTTGACGATGCCGTAGACGGTCGACAGCCCGAGGCCGGTGCCCTTGCCGACGTCCTTGGTCGTGAAGAACGGCTCGAAGATCTTGGCGCGCACCTCCGGCGACATGCCGGTGCCGGTGTCGGCGATCTCGATCATCACGTAGTCGCCCGGGGCCAGCCCCTCCTGGCCGCCCTCCGAGGCGATGCGCAGCGCGTCCGCCGACGGCACGTTGGCGGTGCGCACGACGAGCCGCCCGCCCTCCGGCATGGCGTCGCGGGCGTTGACCGCGAGGTTCAGCATCACCTGGTTCAGCTGGTTGACGTCGGCCATCACCGGCCACAGGTCACGCCCGTGGATGACTTTGAGCTCCACCGTCTCGCCGAGCAGGCGGCCGAGCAGGATGTTGAGGTCGGCGAGCACGTCGTTGATGACCACCCGCTCCGGCCGGAGCGTCTGCTGCCGTGAGAACGCCAAGAGCTGCCCGACCAGGCCGGCGGCCCGGTTGGCGTTCTGCTTGATGTTCATGATGTCCTGGAAGAACGGGTCGTTCGGCCGGTGGCTCTGCAGCAGCAGGTCGGAGAAGCCGATGATCGCCGTCAGCATGTTGTTGAAGTCGTGGGCGACGCCGCCGGCGAGCTGGCCGATCGCCTGCATCTTCTGGCTCTGGGCGAACTGCTGCTCGAGCGCGCGCTGCTCGGTGGTGTCGAGGGCGTAGACGATTGCCGCCTCGTCGTCGCCGGAGGGCTGCGCGTCCTGCACGGCCGAAAGATAGAACCGCACGCTGCGGTCGGCGCGGTCGGCCAGCGTCGCCTCCACCGGCGCGATGGTGCTCTGGCCGGCGATCGCCTCGCCGAGCGCCTCGGCCAGCCGCGAGCGGTCGCGCTCGGCGACGGAGGAGATCAGAAGCGGCCGCGGCTCGCCCGGCGAGCGCCGCACGAAGGCGCCGAACAGCCGGGCGAAGGGGGCGTTCGAGCGGCCGATGCGGCCGTCGCGGTCGACCGAGGCGATGGCGAGCGGCGTGTTGTTGAAGAAGCGCGAGAAGCGCACCTCCGCCGCCCTGAGCGATTCGGAGGTGTCCTCGCCGGCGGCGCGCGACAGCACCAGCGTGCGCGAATCCCCAGCCGCCCCCTCGGCGCCGAAGCCGACGCGGTGCAGCAGACGCACCGGCAGCGCCTGGCCGTCGCGGCGCACGAGGTCGACCTCCACCGTCTCGGTGCGGGTGTCGCCCGGCCGGCCGGTGAGGCCGGTCAAAAGCGCCGTGCCGTCGCCGCCGACGATGTCGCGCAGGCCGATGTGGCCGGGGTCGACGGCGGCGAGGTCGTAGCCGAGCCACTCGGCGAGCGTCGCGTTGAGGTAGACGATGCGCCCCGACGGATCGGCCGAGAAGAAGCCCGCCGGCGCGTGGTCGAGGAAGTCGATGGCGTTCTGCAGGTCGAGGAAGCTCGTCTCCTGCTCGCGGCGCTCGGACGTGACGTCGGCGATGCGCCAGATGCGACGGTCGCCGCCGAGCGGGCGCACCGACATGCGGTACCAGCGGGCACCGCCGCCCGGCCGGCCGATCGGGTGCGTGAGCCGCACTTCCTCCTCGACGATGGTGCCCTCCTGGGCCGCCTTGGCGAGGCGGAACAGCGTCTCGGAGGCCTCGGGCATGCCGGCGAGCAGCCGCTCGGGACCTGCGACATCGCCGCGGCCCTCCAGGTCGGCGTCGGCGAGCACCCGGTAGGCGCTGTTCGCGATGAGGCTGTCGCCGTTGGCGCTGGCGACCAGCACTGCTTCCGGCAGGGCGTCGAGGATGGAGGAATCGATCGCCTCGTCGCCGCCGTGCGCCTCGCCGAAGCGCATCAGCCCGGCGACCAGCGCCAGCACGGCGAAGACGCCGATGACGGCCAGCGCGCCGAGCACGTAGACGAGGTAGGCCTCGATCTCGCCCGGGGACAGCACGGCGAGGGCCCCCGTCCCGACCGCCAGGAGCACGGCGAGCAGCACGGCCAGCAGCCCGCCGCCCCGCCCTCTCCGTCTGCCGCGCCGGGTGTCGACCACCTGCCCCTCCCGAGCCCGCCGTCACCTTCGGGCGCGGATTGCGCGCGCGGACCGTCGGCGTCGGCACGCCGCTGAAGGTGGCGTTCCGCAACCCCGTTTCGTAATGCCCGATGCCGCGTTTACAATCCCTTATCTTTCATCCGCAAGGGGACCCGCATGACGGTCTGGCTTCAAGACGCCCTCGGCCTCGACCCCCTGCTCGCCCGCGGGTTGCAGCTCGTCTTCGCCTTCGCCTTCGTCGTCGCCGCGATCTTCGTGGTCTTCGCGGTGCTGCGAAAGCGGGCGCGCGGGCGCGACGCCGGTCCGCGCACTCCGCAGCGCCGGCTCGGGCTGGTCGAGGCGCTCAGCGTCGACGACACCCGGCGGCTGGTGCTGGTGCGGCGCGATGGCGTGGAGCACCTGCTCCTGATCGGCGGGCCGAGCGACGTCGTCGTCGAGACGGCGATCACGCGAGCGGCAGCACGCCCCGCCGCCGCCGCGGCCCCCGCTGCGCCGCGTCAACCGGCCTCCGCCGAGGCGCCACCACCGGTCGCGCCGGAGCCACCCGTCGCGACCGCCCCGCC
>CAZDCR010000054.1:0-14519 GCA_964503995.1 uncultured Segnochrobactrum sp. | reverse complement strand
TCGGAATTGCCCCGCGTGAGCAAGCCCGAAGGTCTTCTGTGTGCGAGAGACGCTATCCGTGACCGATCAGGACCAGCACGTCTCCGGTGTCGCCGAACGCTACGCCTCCGCTCTTTACGAGCTGGCGAAGCAGGAGGGCGCTATCGACGCCGTCGAGGCGGACCTCGACCGGTTCGCGGCGCTGCTCGACGAGAGCGTCGATCTGCGTCGCCTCGTGAAGAGCCCCGTGTTCTCCCCCGACGAGCAGACGAACGGCCTCGCCGCCGTCCTCGAGCGGGCTGGCATCGGTGGCTATGCCGCCAATTTCCTCAAGTTGGCCGCCCGTAACCGGCGGCTGTTCGTGGCAGGCGAGATGATCCGCGCCTACCGCGCCCTGGTCGCCGCTGGTCGTGGCGAGACGACGGCCGAGGTCACCTCTGCCGAGCCGCTCTCGCAGACGCACCTCGCGTCCCTGAAGGCGGCTCTGTCGGAGTCGACCGGCAAGGACGTGCGGCTGAAGACGAGCGTCGACGCCAGCCTGATCGGTGGGCTGATCGTCAAGCTCGGCTCGCGCATGATCGACACGTCGCTCAAGACCAAATTGAATTCCCTCAGGATCGCGATGAAAGAGGTCGGCTGATGGACATCCGGGCCGCGGAAATTTCCGCAATCCTCAAGGAGCAGATCAAGAACTTCGGCCAGGAGGCCGAGGTCTCCGAGGTCGGCCAGGTGCTCTCCGTCGGCGACGGCATCGCCCGCGTCTACGGCCTCGACAAGGTCCAGGCCGGCGAGATGGTCGAGTTCCCGAACGGCACGCGCGGCATGGCGCTGAACCTCGAAGTCGACAATGTCGGCGTCGTGATCTTCGGTTCCGACCGTGAGATCTCCGAGGGCGACACCGTCCGCCGCACCGGCGCCATCGTCGACGCCCCCGTCGGCAAGGGCCTGCTCGGCCGCGTCGTCGACGGCCTCGGTAACCCGATCGACGGCAAGGGCCCGATCGACGCTACCGAGCGCAAGCGGGTGGACGTCAAGGCGCCGGGCATCATCCCGCGCCAGTCGGTGAACGAGCCGATGGCCACCGGCCTGAAGGCGATCGACGCGCTGATCCCGGTCGGCCGTGGCCAGCGCGAGCTGATCATCGGTGACCGCCAGACCGGCAAGACGGCGATCGTCCTCGACACCTTCCTGAACCAGAAGCCGCTCAACGCCGGCACCGACGAGAACGTCAAGCTCTACTGCATCTACGTCGCGGTCGGGCAGAAGCGCTCGACGGTGGCGCAGTTCGTGAAGGCGCTCGAGGACGCCGGCGCGCTGCAGTACTCGATCGTCGTCGCCGCCACCGCCTCCGATCCGGCCGCCATGCAGTACCTGGCGCCGTTCACCGGCTGCACGATGGGCGAGTACTTCCGCGACAACGGCATGCACGCCGTGATCGCCTATGACGACCTGTCCAAGCAGGCCGTCGCCTACCGCCAGATGTCGCTGCTGCTGCGCCGCCCGCCGGGTCGCGAGGCCTATCCGGGCGACGTGTTCTACCTGCATTCGCGCCTGCTCGAGCGTGCCGCGAAGCTGAACAAGGACAATGGCGGTGGCTCGCTGACGGCGCTGCCGGTCATCGAGACCCAGGCCAACGACGTGTCGGCCTACATCCCGACGAACGTCATCTCGATCACCGACGGCCAGATCTTCCTCGAGACCAACCTGTTCTACCAGGGCATCCGCCCGGCGGTGAACGTCGGCCTCTCGGTGTCGCGCGTCGGCTCCTCGGCGCAGATCAAGGCGATGAAGCAGGTCGCCGGTTCGATCAAGGGCGAGCTCGCGCAGTACCGCGAGATGGCCGCCTTCGCGCAGTTCGGCTCCGACCTCGACGCCACGACGCAGCGCCTGCTCGCCCGTGGCGCCCGTCTGACCGAGCTCCTGAAGCAGCCGCAGTTCTCGCCGCTGAAGACGGAAGAGCAGGTCGCGGTGATCTTCGCCGGCGTCAATGGCTACCTCGACCGCCTGACGGTCGCTCAGGTCCGCCCGTTCGAGACCGGGCTTCTGTCCTTCCTGCGCGCCGAGCACAAGGATCTGCTCGACGGCATCTGGGCGAAGAAGGAGCTCACGCCGGAGCTGCGCGACCGGCTGAAGGCGGCTCTCGACGCCTTCTCGAAGACGTTCTCGGCCTGACGGCCGGGAACCCGCGTAGCGACGCCGTCGAGGAGCGCCGATGCCGAGCCTTAAGGACCTGCGCAACCGCATCGCCTCCGTGAAGGCGACGCAGAAGATCACCAAGGCGATGCAGATGGTCGCCGCGGCGAAGCTGCGCCGCGCCCAGGAGGCGGCGGTCGCTGCTCGCCCCTATGCCGAGCGCATGCAGGCGATGCTCGCCGGCCTCGCCTCCGGCATGGAGGGGGCGGCCGGGGCGCCGACGCTGCTCGCCGGCAACGGCCGCGACGACACCCACCTGCTCGTCGTCTGCACAGCCGAGCGCGGCCTCTGCGGCAGCTTCAACTCGTCGATCGCCCGGCTGGCGCGTGAGCACGCCAACCGGCTGATCGCCCAGGGCAAGACCGTCAAGATCCTGTGCGTCGGCCGCAAGGGCGCCGATGCGCTGAAGCGCGACTTCGGGCCCCGCATCATCCGCGTCGTCGAGCTGCGCGGCGTGCGCAATGTCGGCTTCGCCCAGGCCGACATGGTCGGCAAGCTCCTGCTTGAGCTCTACCAGGCCGGCGAGTTCGACGTCGCGACGCTGTTCTATGCGCAGTTCAAGTCGGTCATCCAGCAGATCCCGACGGCGCAGCGGTTGATCCCGGCCGACGTCTCGGGCGCGCCGGATCGCACCGTCGGCGGCGCGATCTACGAGTACGAGCCGGAGGAGGAGGACATCCTCGCCGAGCTTCTGCCGCGCAACATCTCCGTGCAGGTGTTCCGGGCGCTCCTCGAGAACGCCGCCTCCGAGCAGGGCGCCCGCATGTCGGCGATGGACAGCGCGACGCGCAATGCCGGCGAGATGATCGGCAAGCTGACGATCACCTACAACCGCTCGCGTCAGGCTCAGATCACCAAGGAACTGATCGAGATCATCTCCGGCGCCGAGGCACTGTGACGCGAACCGCCGCGGCGCCTCGCGCCCGCGGCAGACGAGACGAGGATTCGGCGCACTGGCGCCCCGCGCGACCGACGAGGACGAGAAAGCCATGACGAAGCATGTCGGCCACATTTCGCAGGTCATCGGTGCCGTCGTCGACGTGCACTTCGAAGGCCACCTGCCGCAGATCCTGAACGCGCTGGAGACCGACAACCACGGCGTCCGGCTCGTCCTCGAGGTCGCGCAGCATCTCGGCGAGAACACCGTGCGCGCCATCGCCATGGACACCACCGAGGGTCTGGTGCGCGGCCAGGCGGTGCACGACACCGGCCTGCCGATCGCGGTACCCGTCGGTGACGGCACGCTCGGGCGCATCATCAACGTCATCGGCCAGCCGATCGACGAGGCGGGCCCGGTCCAGCACACCGAGACGCGCGGCATCCACCAGCCGGCCCCGGCCTATACCGAGCAGTCGACCGAGGCGCAGATCCTCGTCACCGGCATCAAGGTCGTCGACCTGCTCGCGCCTTATGCCCGCGGCGGCAAGATCGGCCTGTTCGGCGGCGCCGGCGTCGGCAAGACGGTGCTGATCCAGGAGCTCATCAACAACATCGCCAAGGCGCACGGCGGCTACTCGGTGTTCGCTGGCGTCGGCGAGCGCACCCGCGAGGGCAACGATCTCTATCACGAGATGATCGAGTCCGGCGTGAACCAGAAGGGCGGCGGCGCGGGCTCCAAGTGCGCGTTGGTGTTCGGCCAGATGAACGAGCCGCCGGGCGCCCGCGCCCGCGTCGGCCTGACCGGCCTGACGATCGCCGAGTACTTCCGCGACCAGGGCCAGGACGTGCTGTTCTTCGTCGACAACATCTTCCGCTTCACCCAGGCGGGCTCGGAGATGTCGGCGCTGCTCGGCCGCATTCCCTCGGCGGTGGGCTATCAGCCGACGCTCGCCACCGACATGGGCGCGCTGCAGGAGCGCATCACCACGACGACGAAGGGCTCGATCACCTCGGTGCAGGCGATCTACGTGCCCGCCGACGATCTGACCGACCCGGCGCCGGCCGCCTCGTTCGCCCATCTGGACGCCACGACGGTGCTGAACCGCTCGATCGCCGAGAAGGGCATCTACCCGGCGGTGGATCCGCTCGACTCGACCTCGCGCATGCTCGACCCGCGCATCGTCGGCGACGAGCACTACGCCGTCGCCCGCCGCGTCCAGGAGATCCTGCAGCGCTACAAGGCGCTCCAGGACATCATCGCCATCCTGGGCATGGACGAGCTGTCGGAAGAGGACAAGATCGCGGTGGCCCGCGCCCGCAAGATCGAGCGCTTCCTGTCGCAGCCGTTCCACGTCGCCGAGGTGTTCACCGGCTCGCCGGGCGTCTTCGTCGACCTCGCCGAGACGATCAAGGGCTTCCAGGGCCTTTGCGAAGGCAAGTACGACCACCTGCCGGAGGCGGCCTTCTACATGGTCGGCACCATCGAGGCAGCGGTCGAGAAGGCCCAGAAGCTCGCGGCGCAGGCGGCCTGAGGCCGAGCGCCACTCCTTTTCGGAGACCCGCCCCGGCGGGTCTCCGTGAGTGCAGCGACAGGATCGAAGCATGGCCACCGGAACCGCCGGCGCGACTTTTCCCTTCGAGCTCGTCTCCCCCGAGCGGCTGCTCGTCTCGGGTGAGGCGCGCTCCGTCGTCGTCCCCGGCAGCGAGGGCGAGTTCGAGGTCCTGAAGGACCACGCCCCCTTCCTCGCCATGCTGCGGCCGGGCATCCTCAGGGTGATCGGCGCGGCGGGCGACGAGCAGCGCATCTTCGTGCGCTCGGGCTTCGCCGATGTGAACGGCGTCGGCCTGACGGTGCTCGCCGAGGAGGCGGTGCCGGTGGAGCAGTTGAAGGGCGACCAGATCGCCCAGTCGATCCGCGTCGCCGAGGAAGACCTCGCCGCGATCAAGGATCCGGCACAGCGCTCCGAGGCCGAGCGCATGCTCGCCTCGCTCCGCGAAGTCCAGGCGACGCTGAAGCTCGGCTGAGCGACGCTCAGCGCGGCGTTGTCCGGCTGCGCAGGCCTTGTGCCAGCAGGATGGCGCCGACGGCGACCAGCAGCATCCACATCGCCGCCGCCAGCAGGTAGCCGACCGGATCTGTTTCCCAGTGGTGCAGACCCGGTGTCGTGCCGACCGGCGTGGCACCGGGATGCCGCAGTGGGAACCACATGTCGTCGCCGACATAACCGGCGACGAGGAAGAACACGCCGACCAACGCCATCACCGCCCCGATGGCAATGCGTCCGCCACGCCCCATCTCCCGCCCCTCACTCGACGTCATCCGGGCGACTGCCGTCGCCCGCGGCACTGCGATGATGCCGCACGGCGGGACGACCAGCGCGAGCGTCGAGAGCGGCCGCCCGCGAACCCCCTTGCGCGACCGCAGATCAGCCCGCCAGGCGTCCGGCCGCCGCCAGCATCGCCAGCACCGGGGTGTGGGGCAGCGCCCGCACGGTCCGCCCCTCGACGCCCGTCATGTCGGAATTGGCGAACAGGACGTCGAGCACCGCCTCCTCGACGCACTCCACGACGGCGCCGAACAAGGGATCGAGGCTCTCCTCCGGCAGCATCGCGAGCCCGATCGGCGCTTCCGCCGGTACCGTCGCCGCCGCGTTCGCCGTGGTGAAGGCGAGGAAGACGTCGCCGGAGGAATGGTGGCCGATGGTGCCGGTGCGGGCGAGACCGAGTGGCACGCGGCGCGCCAGGCGCTTCAGCTGGTGGGGCAGAAGCGGCGCGTCGGTCGCCACCACCACGATCACCGAGCCGGCGCCACCGGTTGCCGTCGCCCCTGCCGCGGCATCGGCGGCGAGGCGGGCGCCGACGGGGACGCCGAGGATGGTCAGTTCCTCCGTGCGGCCGAAGTTCGCCTGCACGAGGGTCGCGACCGTCCAGGCCCCGCCGGCCGCTTCCACCCGGCGCGAGGCGCCGCCGGTGCCGCCCTTGAAGCCGTAGCAGATCATGCCGGTTCCGCCACCGACCGATCCGGTCGCCACCGGCCCGTCTTGCGCCCCGTCGAGGGCCGCGAAAACGTGCTCGTCGTGGATGTGGAAGCCGTTGATGTCGTTCAGGAAGCCATCATAGGTCTCGGCCGCCACCGGCAGTCCCCAGTCCTGCCCGGGCGACATCCGGCCGCTGCGCGCCGCCCACTTCAGCGTCGCGTCGCGGGCCGTGCCGAGGGAGTGGGTATTGGTGATGGTGATGGCGAGCTCGCACCGCCCGGTCTCCTCGATCCACCACGAGCCGGTGAGCTCGCCATTGCCGTTCAGCATCGCCGTTCCAGCGAGCACCGGCGTCGCGATGCCGGCGCGGCCGCGCGGCAGGATGGCGGTGACGCCGGTGCGGACCGGGTCCCGGCCGGCGACGCACGGCCCGTCGCCGCGGATGAGCGTCGTCAGGCCGACCTCGACGCCGGCGACGTCGCTGATGGCGTTGAATGGCCCCGGCACGCCCGGCAGCGCGAGGCCGAGCCCACGGGCTCGTACGCTGCCGACAGGGGTGGTTTGGACGGCATCCAGCGCGGGATGGAGCGCGGCGTGCGGGCGGGCCGGTGGCGTCGTCAGGGCGCTGCTCCTGCGGAAGCGGGGTCCGGCAGTCGACGCCGGAGCCGGGGATCAGTGGTCGGTGTCGAGCGTGGCGGCGAGCGGGTCCTCGAGGTCGTGCAGGCGGCGGGCGCAGGCGTGCGCGAAGCGCAGCGTCAGCCAGCGCCGCGTCGCCCCGGCAATGCGGTGCTCGGGCGCCGGGCGCACCATTTCGCCGGCATGACCGTCGGTGACGATGAGGCCGGCGTCCTCCGGAAACCGTGCCACCGCGGCGACTTCCGGCAGGGTGGCGAAGAACAGCCGATCGCTGTGCAGCCGGTACTCCGGCCACTTCACGTCCGCCCTCAGGTCGGCGACGGACGACTTGATCTCGATGATCCACACCTCGCCGGATGGGCCGAGCGCGGCGAGATCGGCCCGCCGGCCCGAGGGAAGCGCCAGCTCGGTGACGGCCATGAAACCATGCAGGCGCAGCAGGCGGCGGGCGCCGCGCCGGATGGCGAGAGCATTCGCCGACTGGCGGCCGTCGGCGAACGGCTGGTCCGGCAGGAAGGCGGTGGAAAGCGACATCGACGTGTCCCGGCGGGCGACGGGCGTATAGTTCCGCATTTGTTCCGGAGGGGCAACTGAAATATAGCTTTGCTTGATCAGTAGCCGTCGGGGTTGAGGTGCGTCGCGAGAGATCTTCGATCGGCCGCGCTGATGCGGGCTCCTGACAGGTGCATTATGCCGGTTGTTGGCGCCGACCAGAGTTGCCCGGAAAAGGCTAATGGACCCCGACGGCCTATGACAACGGGCGTTCCAGCCGTTAGCCGCCTAAAGGTACGAAATCCTATTATGATCACTTGTCTTGGTCGAATTGCTTCCGCAATACGCTCACACCAGCGCAGGCTCAACATCTCCAGAGCCTGACGGCTTTCACTTCGCACCTGAGACCAAGCGGCGCTGCTGGGTGCCCGAAAAAAATTCGCATTCATCGCGACGCATGTAGCGAGAAACTCAGGCGACCATATCTCTCGCATCCGCTTTGCGAGGCGCCATTCTGCATTCGCAAAATCACACTCAGACGGCCAAGATTCGAGGTGTCCCAATCGGGCACTTTCGCTTGCTGCTGTCTCTCCACCCCCCGGTTGGTCACCAACAAACAGGATTTCGGGCTCCTCAAACGGCGGCCCATAAAGGATGCGATAACCAAGGGCCGAGCCACCCAATGCGCTCGCGTGGAACCCATAGAGTTGGCGAGTTTCGGCATACGCCGATTTGCACAGCGCGACGGTTTCCATCTTGGTGCGACCGCGGCGCGCTCTCCAGTCCGGCATCGTGGTCACCTGGGATGAACTACACTGCCGCGACCCGCCCGAACCTCACCGGGCGCGGGCGAGGCGGCGGCCGGTGACGTGGCTCTCCACTCCCGGACGTTCCTCGTTGCGTTCCGCTCGCGCCAGCACGGCGGCGTAGTCGGCCTCGGCGTCGGCGAGCGCGGCGGCCGCGCTCTCGCGCTGGAAGGCGAGGTCGCGCACGGAGGCGGCGAGGTTGTCGCGGCGCTGCCGGGCGGCCCGCGCGAACGTCGGATAGGCGAAGTGCGTGGGGTCGCTGATGCCGGCGCGGCGCTCCTCGTGCACGATCTGCTGATCGAGCTCGGCAGCCATGCGATCGAGCTCGGCCACCATCGTTTCCACCTGGGCCGCGCGCCGACGCGCCGCCTCCAGCTGGAAGTGCTTGGCCTTCAACACGTTCTCACGAAGTCTCATGACGTGCTTACTCCCCGACCCATGCCGGAGAAGCTAGTCGCGGAGTCGTTGCCAAATGGTTCTCACCGGCCTGCGACCGTTTGTGGGGCGGTCGCTAACCGAACGTTTACCTCCTGCGGCAACCATACGGGGGTCATCGGTCGATCGCGGTCCGGGCTTCCCGCCCGTTTCGCCGGCCGCTCCGGTCACGTCTCGGCAGAGGGCCTGGTTCGTTCGATTCGCAGCGCGATTCCAATTTGTTCCGACGATTCGCGGAAGTAGGCCCCGAACGTCGTTGTCAGTGCGAATCGCAATCTGTTAACCCTTATCGGGTATCCGTCGAATCAGGACGAGCCGCAGTCCTTTGGCCGCGACAACCAACCGGGGATCGCGGCGCCGAGCCGGGATCCTGGGCAGCGAGGGATGAGGCATGCGCGTACTGCTGATTGAAGACGACAGCGCCATCGCGCAGAGCATCGAGCTGATGCTGAAGTCCGAGCGGTTCAACGTCTACGTGACGGACCTCGGCGAGGACGGCATCGAGATCGGCAAGATCTACGATTACGACATCATCCTGCTCGACCTCAATCTGCCGGACATGTCCGGCTACGAGGTGCTCCGGACGCTGCGCGTGTCGAAGGTGAAGACGCCGATCCTGATCCTGTCCGGGCTCGGCAACATCGAGGACAAGGTGCGCGGCCTCGGCTACGGCGCCGACGACTACATGACGAAGCCGTTCCACAAGGACGAGCTCGTCGCGCGCATCAACGCCATCATCCGCCGCTCGAAGGGGCACGCCCAGTCGGTCATCCAGACCGGCGATCTCGTCGTCAACCTCGACACCAAGACGGTGGAAGTGGGCGGCCAGCGGGTGCACCTGACCGGCAAGGAATACCAGATGCTGGAGCTGCTCTCGCTCCGCAAGGGCACCACCCTCACCAAGGAGATGTTCCTCAACCATCTCTATGGCGGCATGGACGAGCCGGAGCTGAAGATCATCGACGTGTTCATCTGCAAGCTGCGCAAGAAGCTCGCGAACGCGTCCGGCGGCCAGAACTTCATCGAGACGGTGTGGGGCCGCGGCTATGTCCTGCGCGAGCCGGCCGACGAGCCGATCCGCGAGTCAGCCTGATCGGATGCCGCGCCGCCGCATCGGCGCGGGCGGTGACTTGCCCCCGCGTTCAACCGGCGCGGAAGTGTACGATGTCGCCGTCCTTGTCGATCGTCACCGTGAGGCCGATCGTGCGGGCCAGCAGGCCGGCGTAGAAGCCGACGGCGGCATGGGCGTCGAGAGGCATCTCGGCCTCGCCGGCGAACAGCTGTGCGAGCCCGGCCGGAATGCGCGAATGCGACCCCGTGGCGGTGATCACGAGGCTCTCGAGCCCGGCGCTGTCGGAGCGCAGCACGATGTGGCCACCGCGGGGGATCGCCTGCTGCGACAGCGCCACCAACGTGAGGGCGAGCTTCACCCGGTCCTTCGGCCCGTAGCCCGGCGGCACCATCCAGTCGAGCTGCGCCCGGTCGCTGCCGACATAGGCCTTGGCGACCCGCTCTGCGTCTGCGAGGTCCACCGAGGCACCCGCCGAGCCGGCAAAACCGAAGGCGAGGCGGGCGAACTGCAGGCGGGCGGAGGCGGACCGGGCGCTCTTGCGGATGAGGTCGAGGGCGACCTCGCGCATCTCGCCATCCTCGTCCTCGTCGAGCACCTCGAGGCCGTTGATGACGGCGCCGACCGGGCTGATCAGATCGTGGCAGATGCGACTGGCGAGCAGGGCGGCGAGATCGAGGGCGGGCATCTCGGTCATCGGATGGGGCGAGGCGTCCTGCGGAAGAAAAGGGCCGGCGAATCGGCTGCGGCCGGGGCGTCGGGCCGAGGGTTACACCGCGTCGGGGGGTTCCACAACCCGCGCGGCGGGCGGGCGCGCTCTGCGCCGACGGGGGCGACAAGAGGAGGCTAGAACCATGCGCTTCATCGAGTTCGCGGCGATCGTCGCACTGGCGGGCGTCGTCGCCGCGCCGCTGCCGGCGGCCGCCCAGTCGCTGCCGCCGCTCGACAACGTCAACGCCCCGGCACCCCCGCCACCGGATCCCGCCTACACGCCCGCCCCGGCGCCGCCGCCCTATGCAGGCGAAACCTACACCGCCGACGAGATCGTCCACGCCGGCCACGGCTTCTTCGGGCAGATCTCCGGCGGGCTCGCGACCGTCATCGAGAAGGCCTTCGCCGACTATGGCGCACCGAACGGCTACATCCTCGGCGAGGAGGCGTCCGGCGCCGTCTTCGGCGGCCTGCGCTATGGCGAGGGCCGCATCTACACGCGCTTCGCCGGCGAGCAGGACGTCTACTGGCAGGGGCCGTCGGTCGGCTTCGATCTCGGCGGTGACGGCGCCCGCGTCATGATGCTCGTCTACAATCTCCCCTCGATGGCGCATCTCCTTCAGCGCTATGTCGGGGTCAACGGCTCGGCCTATCTCGTCGGCGGCTTCGGCATGACGGTTCTGGCCGCCGACCTCACCTATGTGGTTCCGGTGCGGGCTGGTGTCGGCGCTCGCCTCGGCATCAATCTCGGCTATCTGAAGTTCACCGAACAACCGACCTGGAACCCGTTCTGATTCCTCTCGCGCCGCCGCACAACGCCGCCGCTGTGGCCGCTGGCGGCGTTTCGCGATAGGGTCGGCGCGGTTTCGACCTGTGGAGACGCGCGCCTTGGACGGACAGGACCTCATCACCGCCGCCTGGATCGCGGGCGGCGCGCTGGTGGCGCTGGTGGTGCTCGCGCTCGTCCTCGGCCGGCGCCGCAAGCCGTCGAAGGCGGGCGCGAAGGGCCCGGTGCGGGGGCTCAGGCCCGACCGCGACATCCTGCGCGCCGAGTTCGCCATCACCGTCCGCGGCCTCGAGCAGCGTGCCGAGGCGCTGTCGGAGGTGGTGCGGCGGCTGAAGATCGAGAACGCCCGACTGCGCCAGACGGCGGACCCGTCGACGGTGACGGCCGCGTCATCCGCACCGGCCGCCGCGGCAGAGAGCGGCGAGGGCGCCAGCGAGGGGGCGCGCCAGCGCTTCGCCGCGCTCGAGGCGGCCCTCGGCGAGAGGACGGCGGCGCTCGCCACCGCTCGCGAGGAGCTCGCCGCCGCCAGGGCGGAGACGGCGAAGGCGGAAGCGGCGAGGGCCGAGGCCGAGAAGGCGAACGGGGCGGCGGCCGCGGTGATGGTCGCCGGGTCGGCCGCGGGGGCGAGCGCCAGCGGGGGCCCCTCCCAGGCGGCGCCCGCGGCGAAGGCCGCCGATACCTCCGGTCAGGCCCTGTCGGCGGCGCGTTCGGAGATCGCGCGCCTGTCGGCGGAGATCGCCTCGCTGAAGTCCGAACTCGATCGCAAGGCCGGCGTCATCGGTGCCGCCGAGGCGGCCCTGTCGTCGGCGACCGCGGCGCTTTCCGATCGTGACGAGGAACTCTCCGAGGCGCGGGCGACGGCCGAAGCGAAGGCCGAGGAGGCCGCCCGCAAGGTGCAGGAGGCGACCGCTGCCGCGCGCCACGCCGCCGAGGCGAAGGCGGCGCTGGCGCAGATGCAGGCGGCGCTGCGCGAGGCGCGCGAGGAAGCCGATTCCCGCCGCATCGAGGCGGCGACGGCATCGGTGCGCGCCGGCGCGCTCGCCGACGAGCTCGAGGAGTTGCGCGCCACCCAGGGCGCGTCCGGCGCAGCGTCGACGGCGGCCGCCGCGGCCGAGATCGCCCGCCTGCGCGAGGAACTCGGCAGCGTCGCCGCCGAGGTCGTGGCGGTTGCGGCGGAGACGGATCCGGACGTCGGCAAGGCCGTCGACGACCTCGTCGCCGGCGAGCCGATGGTGCCACCCGACCAGGAGCCGACGAGCCTGGCCGCCCGCATCCGCCGTCGGCGCAACCGGGAACCGGCCTGAGAGGTCGGCTGGGGGAGGGCGACAGGCATGCCCGCCGATCCCGCTACACTCTTCTTCGTCCTGGTGATCACGTCCGGCACTGGCACGCTGCTGTTGACCTGGTGCTGGCTGCAGAACAGCGCCGAGCGGACGCTCCTGTGGACGGCGGCCGCCTATGCCGGGGTCGCGATCGGATCGTTCCTGTTCGCCGGCCGCGGCATCATCCCGGACCGTCTGTCGATCGACGCGGCGAACGCGTTCTCGATGCTCGGCATGGCGCTCGCCTGGGGCGCCGGCCGCGCCTTCAACGGCCGGCGCGTCCTGCCCTGGGTGCCGGCCATCGGGCCGCTTCTGTGGGTTGCCGCCTGCCAGGTGCCCGCCTTGTATGCGTCTTTCCCGGCCCGCGTGATCCTGTCGTCGACGATCATCGCGGTCTACGCGGTGCTGACGGCCCGAGAGTTCGCCCAGCGCGACGGCCTCCTCGGGCGGGTCCCCGTGGTGGCGATGTTCCTCGTCCACGCCGTCTTCGTCGCCCTCCGGGTCCCGCTGACCCTGACGAGCGCTGACGACCTGCCGGGGGTCTATCAGGCGGCGTGGTTCGGCATGGCGGCGCTGGAGGCGATCGTCTTCTCGCAGGTGATCGCGGTGCTGATGGTTTCGCTCACCAAGGAGCGGGTCGAGCGACAGCTCAATGCCGCCGCCCTGACCGACGCCCTGACGGGCCTCGCCAACCGGCGGGCCCTGCTGGATCGCGGCGCGGAGGCGGTCGCCGAGGCGGCGCGGCGGGGCCGGCCAATCGCCGTCGTCGCCTTCGATCTCGACCGCTTCAAGGAAATCAACGATAGCTTCGGCCATCCCGTCGGCGATGCGGTGCTGGTCGCCTTCGCTGCGGCCGCGGTGGCGACGCTGCGCCCGGGCGACATCGTCGGGCGGCTCGGCGGCGAGGAGTTCGCGGTGGTGCTGCCGGATGCGACCGCCGCCGATGCGGCCGCCCTGGCGGAGCGGCTGATGACGACGTTCCGGGACTATTCCGCGGCCGTGGAAGGCTGCGTCGATGGCTGCACGACGTCGGCCGGCGTCGCCGCCTCGCCCGCCGGCCGGCTCGGCATCGCGGCCCTGCTGTCGGCCGCCGACCGGGCGCTTTACGCCGCCAAGCGCGACGGCGGCGACCGGGTGCGCTTTGCTGCGGAGGCAGCGGTTGCTTGAGCGGGCTTAGGCGTCGAGGGCGTAGCCGAACGAGGCGACGAGATCGGCCGGTATCCGGTCGGCGAGGAAGCGCAGGTCCGCGGCGCTGAAGCCGCGGGCGGCCTCGGTCAGCCGGTAGCGGCCGGCATAGTCCTCGAAGCCGAGCGGATCGCCCTTCGTCGACAGGTCGGGTCGGGTCCACGCCGCACGCGGGCGACCGAGCGCGTCGGCGACGCGGTCGAGCGTGCCGGCATAATCGGCGACGAAGTCCTCGTAGCGAACGTGCAGGGCGTGCGGCGCGGCGTCCAGCAGGGTGCGGTAGGCGCGGGCCTTTGACGTCCACAGGTCGGCCGTCGAGGCGAGGCGGGCCGGGCCGATCAGGTCGCGCTCGACCGGCTGCCAGGGCTGGCGCAGAAAGCGCGACAAGGACGGCTTCGGCCAGCGCAGCAGCACGTCGTGGTGCGGCCGGCGGTGGAGCGACTTCAGGAAGAACAGCGGGTGCTTGGTGACGACGACGAACAGCGTCGTCGCCGCGCGGGGGTCGGCGAGGATGATGTCGACCGGTGGCGCCGCGTGCTTCCAGCCGAAGCCCGTGGCGACGAAGGGCCGGCTCGTCTCGTCGACGACACCCTCCCGGACGCGCTGGCGCAGATGCGGGAAGACGCGCGCCAGCGGCCCGGCGCGCTCGGCCACCGCGGCGTCCAGCGTGGCGATGCGGCCGCGTGCCGAGGGGCGCATCATCGCGACGTCGACGTTCGCCCCGATCGCCTCGGCGAGCGCCCGCGTGCCGGTGTTGCGCTCGCCATAGAGCTTCAGGGCGGCGACGCGGCCGTCGGCGGGATCGGTCAAGGACGGGTCCTCAACGCCGGCCGAACAGGCGCTCGATGTCGGCGAGCGTCAGGCGCACGAAGGTCGGCCGGCCGTGGTTGCAGGTGCCGGAATTGGGCGTCTCCTCCATCTCGCGAAGCAGCGCGTCCATCTCCTCCGGCCGGAGGCGACGGCCGGCGCGCACAGAGCCGTGGCAGGCGACGGCATCAGACTCAAAATCTGACGACTTCGGTCATGAGAGTTCGATTCTCTCTTTGC
>CAZDCR010000053.1:0-15054 GCA_964503995.1 uncultured Segnochrobactrum sp. | reverse complement strand
GTCTTGTTACTCGATGATCTGGGCGACGACGCCCGCGCCTACCGTCCGGCCGCCCTCTCGGATGGCAAAGCGAAGCTTCTCCTCCATCGCGATCGGAACGATCAGCGTCACCGTCAGCTCGACGTTGTCGCCCGGCATCACCATCTCGGTGCCTTCCGGCAGCGTGCACACGCCCGTCACGTCCGTCGTGCGGAAGTAGAACTGCGGCCGGTAGTTCGTGAAGAACGGCGTGTGGCGACCGCCCTCCTCCTTCGTCAGGATGTAGGCTTCCGCCTTGAACTTCGTGTGCGGGTTCACCGAGCCCGGCTTGCAGAGAACCTGCCCGCGCTCGACGTCCTCGCGCTTCGTGCCGCGCAACAGCGCGCCGATGTTGTCGCCCGCCTGGCCCTGGTCGAGCAGCTTGCGGAACATCTCGACGCCCGTGACGATCGTCTTCTGCGTCGCGCGGATGCCGATGATCTCGACCTCCTCGCCCACCTTGACGATGCCGCGCTCGACGCGGCCGGTCACCACCGTGCCGCGACCCGAGATCGAGAACACGTCCTCGATCGGCATCAGGAACGGCTGGTCGATCGGACGCTCCGGCTGCGGGATGTAGGCGTCGACCTGCGTCATCAGCTCGAGGATCGCCTCTTCGCCAAGCACCGGGTCGCCGTCGTTCAGCGCCACCACCGCCGAGCCCTTGACGATCGGAATGTCGTCGCCCGGGAAGTCGTAGGAGGACAGGAGCTCGCGCACCTCGAGCTCGACGAGCTCAAGCAGCTCGGGATCGTCGACGAGGTCGCACTTGTTGAGGAACACGACGATCGCCGGCACGCCGACCTGGCGGGCGAGCAGGATGTGCTCGCGCGTCTGCGGCATCGGGCCGTCGGCGGCCGACACCACCAGGATCGCGCCGTCCATCTGCGCCGCACCCGTGATCATGTTCTTCACATAGTCAGCGTGGCCCGGGCAGTCGACGTGGGCGTAGTGGCGGTTCTTCGTCTCGTACTCGACGTGCGCCGTCGAGATCGTGATGCCGCGCGCCTTCTCTTCCGGCGCCGCGTCGATCTGGTCGTACGCCTTGAACGTCGCGCCGCCCGTCTTCGCCAGCACCTTCGTGATCGCCGCCGTCAGCGACGTCTTGCCGTGATCGACATGGCCGATCGTCCCGATGTTGCAGTGCGGCTTCGTCCGCGCAAACTTCTCTTTCGCCATCGGCGTAACTCCGTCGGTCTCAAGGTGTTGACAGTGTCGACTGGCTCTTCGGCGTGTCTCAGGCGAACTTCGCCTGGACTTCCTGAGCAACCGCCTGCGGCACCTGCTCGTAGTGGTCGAACTGCATCGAGTAGCTGGCCCGTCCCTGGCTCATCGAGCGCAGCGTGTTGACGTAGCCGAACATGTTGGCGAGCGGCACCATCGCGGTGACGATCTGGGCGTTGCCACGCGTGTCGGTGCCGGAGATCTGGCCACGCCGCGAGTTCAGATCGCCGATCACCGAGCCGAGATAGTCCTCGGGGCTGGTGACCTCGACCTTCATGATCGGCTCGAGCAGCACCGGGCCGGCCTTCTGCAGGCCTTCGCGGAAGCCGGCGCGAGACGCGATCTCGAAGGCGAGAGCCGACGAGTCCACCTCGTGATAAGCACCGTCCGTCAGGTCGACCTTGACGTCGACGACCGGGAAGCCGGCGACGACGCCCGAGGTCAGCACCGAGTTGAGGCCCTTCTCGACGCCGGGGATGTACTCCTTCGGCACCGAGCCGCCGATGACCTTCGAGTCGAACTCGAAGCCCTTGCCGACTTCGTTCGGGGCGATCGTGAACTTCACCCGGGCGAACTGGCCGGTACCACCGGTCTGCTTCTTGTGGGTGTAGTCGATGTCGACCGAGCGGGTGATCGTCTCGCGGTAGGCGACCTGCGGGGCGCCGACGTTGACTTCGACCTTGTAGGTCCGCTTCAGGATGTCGACCTTGATGTCGAGATGAAGCTCGCCCATCCCCTTCAGGATGGTCTGGCCGCTCTCCTGGTCCGTCGACACGCGGAAGGACGGATCCTCGGCCGCGAGCTTCGACAGCGCCACCGCCATCTTTTCCTGGTCGGCCTTCGCCTTCGGCTCGACCGCGATCTCGATGACGGGGTCCGGGAACTCCATCTTCTCGAGGATCACGGCATGAGCCGGATCACACAGCGTGTCGCCCGTCCGCGTCTCCTTGAGGCCGGCCAGCGCGATGATGTCGCCGGCATGGGCCTCCTTGGTGTCTTCACGCGAGTTGGCGTGCATCAGCAGCATGCGGCCGACGCGCTCGCGGCGATCGCGCGGCGAGTTCAGCACGCCCGTGCCGCTCTCCACCTTGCCGGAGTAGATCCGGCAAAACGTCAGCGACCCGACGAAGGGGTCGTCCATGATCTTGAAGGCGAGCATGGCGAGCGGCTCGTCGTCGGTCGAGTGGCGAACCACCTCCGCGCCGGTCCGCACGTCGATCCCCTTGATCGGCGGCACTTCCAGCGGGCTCGGCAGGTAGTCGACGACCGCGTCGAGCAGCGTCTGCACGCCCTTGTTCTTGAAGGCCGAGCCGCACAGCACCGGATAGAAGGCGCCGGTGATGACGGCCTTGCGCAGCAGGCGCTTCAGGGTCGCCTCGTCCGGCTCGACGCCGTCGAAGAACGCCGTCATCGCCTCGTCGTCGAGCTCGACCGCCGCCTCGATCAGCAGCGCGCGATACTCCGCTGCCTTCTCGGCGAGATCGTCCGGGATCGCGACGGTGTCGTACTTCGCGCCCTTGTCCTCGTCGTGCCAGACATAGGCCTGCATCTTCACGAGGTCGATGCAGCCCTTGAAGTCGGACTCGGCACCGATCGGCAGTTGGATCGCCACCGGCTTGGCGCCGAGGCGGACCTTGATGTCGTTGAGGCAGTTGTAGAAATCAGCCCCGGTCTTGTCCATCTTGTTACAGAAGACGATCCGCGGAACCTTGTACTTGTCGCCCTGGCGCCAGACCGTCTCGGTCTGCGGCTCGACGCCCTGGTTGGAGTCGAGCACGCACACGGCGCCGTCGAGGACGCGCAGCGAACGCTCGACCTCGATCGTGAAATCGACGTGGCCGGGGGTGTCGATGATGTTCAGGCGCTTGCCGTTCCACTGCGTCGTGGTCGCGGCAGACGTGATTGTGATGCCCCGCTCCTGCTCCTGCTCCATCCAGTCCATCGTCGCGGCGCCGTCATGGACTTCGCCGATCTTATGGGACTTGCCGGAGTAGTAGAGGATGCGCTCGGTCGTCGTCGTCTTGCCGGCATCAATGTGGGCCATGATGCCGAAGTTACGATAGTCTTCGAGGTTGTGCGTGCGGGGCATTGTACGGTCCTCGACCTCGGCTCGCGCTCAGTTCACCAGCGATAGTGCGAGAACGCGCGGTTGGCCTCGGCCATCCGGTGTGTGTCCTCGCGCTTTTTCACGGCGGTACCGCGGTTGTTGAACGCATCGAGCAGCTCGCCGGAGAGGCGCTCGACCATGGTCTTCTCGTTGCGGGCACGGGCGGCAGTGATCAGCCACCGGATCGCCAGAGCCTGGCGACGCTCGGTGCGCACTTCGACCGGCACCTGGTAGGTGGCGCCACCGACGCGGCGGGAACGCACCTCGATCTGCGGCATCACACGGTCGAGAGCCGTGTGGAACACCTCGAGCGGATCCTGGCGCGACCGCGACCGGATCTGGTCGAAGGCACCGTAGACGATCGTTTCGGCGGCGGACTTCTTGCCGTCGCGCATGATGCTGTTCATGAACTTGGAGACGATCTGATCGCCGAACTTCGGGTCCGGCAGGATCTCACGCTTCTCGGCGCTGTGACGACGCGACATCGCTCAGGCTCCCATCACTTCGGACGCTTGGCGCCGTACTTGGAACGACGCTGCTTACGGTCCTTGACGCCCTGCGTGTCGAGCACGCCGCGCACCACGTGGTAACGCACGCCGGGAAGGTCCTTCACGCGGCCACCTCGGATCATCACGACCGAGTGCTCCTGAAGGTTGTGCCCCTCGCCCGGGATATAACCGATCACTTCATACTGGTTCGTCAGCCGAACCTTGGCGACCTTGCGGAGAGCCGAGTTCGGCTTCTTCGGGGTCGTCGTGTAGACTCGCGTGCAGACGCCGCGCTTCTGCGGGCAGGCCTCCATGGCCGGCACCTTGTTGCGCTTCGGCGGGTCTTTCCGCGGCTTGCGGATCAACTGGTTGATCGTCGGCATGCTGTCCCGTTCCGTAACTTCGAGCTTTCGCCCGCCGTCGGTTGACGCCACTGCCTTCCACGCACGAACGCGAAGGCGCCGGTCCGCGATCTCACGATCGCGGGCGGCGCCCCAAGCCAGAGGATCGCACCGGAGTGCGATCATGGCCACGTTGCGGCTGCCTTACGGCAGCTGCGGAGAAGCCGATGTCGTCTACTTGAACCCGGCAGCGTTTAAGCCGATCAGTCGCAGCGCGAGGCGCCAGCGACGCGAACGGGGCTTACCGCCTGCCGCGAAAGTTGGCGGAACCTATTCTTTCGGTTCCCGCCCGTCAATAGCGGAATCGCGGCCTTCTCCGGGCGTTTTTCGGGCATCCCGTTCTGGCGTGACGAGTGCTCCCAGGGTGCCGTTTCTGTCGCGCTGGCCATATTCGGCGACAGATCGTTGCGCGCTTTCGCGCGCGGCCGCCGAGCTCCGCCGATCACGCCCGTTTCGCGCCCCATCCGCCACAGGAACGGCGCGATTCCCGCGCATCCGGCGACGGCGCGGCGAGCTGATGTTCGCGCCGATTGGACTGCGGGGGCTCCGTCATGCGCCGTGCCGTGCCGACGATTCTCGTAGCCAGCGCACTTCTCGTCTCCTTCCCCGGCGCTCCCGGCCCTGGGCACCAGCCGACCGGCTTCACCGTCGCGGCCGTGGCCGGCGAGCCGCCGGTCCTGCGGCGCCCGCCCGCGGCCACCACCGCGCCCCTCCCTGTCATGGACCGCCCACCCCCGTCGACCGCCGAGGCCTGCCGCACGCCCGCCGAGATCATCGCCGCCACCGGCGACCGCGACGTCCGCCGGCTCGCGGACCGGCTGGCCGATCCGGCGCTCTGCCTCGGCATCGTGTCGGTCGAGAGCACGGTGGCACGGTGGTCTCTGCTGATGATCGCCCACCGGAGCCGCAGCGGCCCCCGCTGGGTGCTGCCGCACGACAACGAGAACGCGGCATTCGATGCGGGCGTGGCCGCCGTGCAGCGCTACGGGGGCGTTCTGGTGGCCGTCGAATCGGGAGACACGCGGATGTGGCGGGGCGTCGATCCCAATCGCATCTTCGGCAGCGGCGCCTGCGGACGCGGTCGCGCCGACCCGTCCTACACGGCTGCGGTGCTCGCCGGCCTCGACCGGCGTTTTCCCATCGTCGGTCTGCATTCCAACGAACGACGTGGCGGCACCATCTCGATGGCGCGGCCCTATCCCGGCGCGGATGCCTTCCGCGCCGCCGGCGCGCCTGTGCGGGCCGGCGCGCCACGGCGCGACGACGACACCATGGTGATCCTCGCCGGTCGCGCCCCACCATCTGATGCCGCGGCGCGCAGCGCCATCGCCTGGTTCACCGAGCGGGGTGTCAACGTGCTCTACGAAACCGTCCGGCCGGGGCGGAGCGACTGCTCGCTGTCGAACCACGCGGTCCTCGCCGGGCTCCCGCGCACGTTCACCGTCGAGGTCGGCCACGGCGACACCGCCTCGGCCCGGGCCCTTGTCGACCTCGTCATGCAGGCCGTCGGAATCGCGCCGCGCTGACCGGAACCGGCGGGCGGGGGTCAGCTTGCCCGTCGCGGCGCCGAACGACGACGGGCCGCCCTGATGCCAGGACGGCCCGTTCGGTCTCTTCGTGGGCCGCACCACCACGAGCGGAAATGCCGGCTGGTCGAGGCCGCCGCCGAGACGGCGGGGGCCCGGCCGTGCGTCAGGCCGCCGCGGGACCGGAGATGCCGGTGAGCGGCACGTCGACGGTCGCCGCCTTGCGGCGCTCGTCGAGGATCAGCTCGTCGCGGCTCGTCGCGATCTCGCGGATGCGGTTCACCATCGCGCCCGTTCCCGCCGGGATCAGGCGGCCGACGATGACGTTCTCCTTGAGGCCCTCGAGGTTGTCGACCTTGCCGTTGACGGCCGCCTCGGTGAGGACGCGGGTCGTCTCCTGGAAGGACGCGGCGGAGATGAACGAGCGGGTCTGCAGGCTGGCCTTGGTGATGCCGAGAAGCACCGGCACGCCCGAGGCCGGCTTCTTGCCGTCGGCCTTGGCCTTCTCGTTCAGCTCGTCGAGCTCGATGCGATCCATCTGCTCGCCGTTGATGACGTCCGTCTCGCCGGCGTCGGTGATCTCCACCTTCTGCAGCATCTGACGGACGATCACCTCGATGTGCTTGTCGTTGATCGCCACGCCCTGCAACCGGTAGACCTCCTGGATCTCGTTGACGAGGTAGGCTGCAAGCGCCTCCACGCCGCGGATCGCCAGGATGTCGTGCGGCGCCGGGTTGCCGTCGAGGATGTAGTCGCCCTTCTCGATCGCATCGCCGTCCTGAAGGTGGACGTGCTTGCCCTTCGGGATCAGGTACTCGATCGGGTCGAGCGCCTCGTCATGCGGCTCGATGATGATGCGGCGCTTGTTCTTGTAGTCCTTGCCGAACCGCACCGTGCCGTCGATCTCGGCGATGATCGCGTGGTCCTTCGGACGCCGCGCCTCGAAGAGCTCCGCCACCCGCGGCAGACCGCCGGTGATGTCACGCGTCTTGGCACTCTCGAGCGGGATACGCGCGAGAACGTCGCCGGCCTTCACCTCTTCGCCCGGCTCCACCGACAAGATGGCGTCGACGGAGAGCAGCGAGCGGGCGTCGCCGCCGCGGGCGAGCTTCGCCACCTTGCCGTCGGCGCCCTTGACGATGACGGCCGGCTTGAGATCCGAGCCGCGCGTCGAGGTCCGCCAGTCGAGGATGATGCGCTTGGTGATGCCGGTCGCCTCGTCGGTCGTCTCGGTGACCGAGGCGCCTTCCACCAGATCCTCGAAGGCGACGATGCCGTCGACCTCGGTGAGAACCGGACGGGTGTAGGGATCCCACTCCGCCATGCGCTGGCCGCGCTTGACCTGGTCGCCGTCGTCGACGTGCAGGCGCGCGCCGTAGGTGATGCGGTGGACGGCGCGCTCGGTGCCGTCCTTGTCGATCACCACGATCGCGATGTTACGGCCCATGGCGATGAGCCGGCCCTGGGAATCGCGCACCACGTTGCGGTTGCGCAGCTTCACCGTGCCTTCGAAGCTCGACTCGATGAAGGACGAGTCGACCACCTGCGCGGTGCCGCCGATGTGGAACGTGCGCATGGTGAGCTGCGTGCCCGGCTCGCCGATCGACTGCGCCGCGATGACGCCGACCGCCTCGCCCATGTTGACGGGCGTGCCGCGGGCGAGATCGCGCCCGTAGCAGGCCGCGCAGCAGCCGTTTTTCGTCTCGCAGGTCAGCACCGAGCGGATGCGGACGGCCTGGATGCCCGCCTTCTCGACGCGCTCGACCTCCTTCTCCTCGATCAGCTTGCCGCGCGGCAGGATGATCTCGCCCGTCGCCGGATCAGGAACATCCTCGCACGCGGTGCGGCCGAGGATCCGCATGCCGAGCGTCGCCACCATCTGGCCGGCGTCGACGATCGCCGTCATCTTGATGCCGGCGTCGGTGCCGCAGTCGTACTCGGTGATGATCGAGTCCTGCGCGACGTCGACGAGACGACGCGTCAGGTAGCCCGAGTTCGCCGTCTTCAGCGCGGTGTCGGCCAGACCCTTGCGGGCGCCGTGGGTGGAGTTGAAGTACTCCATCACCGACAGCCCTTCCTTGAAGTTGGCGATGATCGGCGTCTCGATGATCGAGCCGTCCGGTCGCGCCATCAGCCCGCGCATGCCCGCGAGCTGCTTCATCTGCGCCGGCGAGCCACGGGCGCCGGAGTGGCTCATCATGTAGATCGAGTTGATCTTCTTCTGACGGCCGGTGTCCTCGTCCATCTGCACGGACGAAATGCGCTTCATCATCTCGTCGGCGACGCGATCCGTGCACTTCGCCCAGGCGTCGACGACCTTGTTGTACTTCTCGCCCTGGGTGATCAGACCGTCGGAGTACTGCTGCTCGTACTCCTTCGCCAGCTGGCGCGTGTCCTCGACCAGCTTCTCCTTCGTCTCGGGGATGACCATGTCATCCTTGCCGAAGGAGATGCCCGCCTTGAAGGCGTTGGTGAAGCCCAGCGTCATGATGCGGTCGCAGAAGATCACGGTCTCCTTCTGGCCGCAGCCACGGTAGACCATGTCGATCATGTTGGAGATCTGCTTCTTCGTCATCAGCTGGTTGCAGACGTCGAAGCTGACCGCCTTGTGCTTGGGCAGGAGCTCGCCGATGAGCATGCGCCCCGGCGTCGTCTCGTAGATCTTGGTGAACGGCTTGCCGTCCGGCCCGATGCCGGCATAGCGGCCGCGGATCTTCGAGTGCAGCGTCACCGACTTCGACTCGAGCGCGTGATGCAGCTCGCCGATCGACGAGAACGCCATGCCCTGGCCCGGCTCGTTCTCGGCCATGATCGAGAGGTAGTAGAGGCCGAGCACGATGTCCTGCGATGGCACGATGATCGGCGAGCCGTTCGCCGGGTGCAGGATGTTGTTGGTCGACATCATCAGCACGCGGGCTTCGAGCTGCGCCTCGAGGCTCAGCGGCACGTGCACGGCCATCTGGTCACCGTCGAAGTCGGCGTTGAAGGCCGAGCAGACGAGCGGGTGAAGCTGGATCGCCTTGCCCTCGATGAGGACCGGCTCGAACGCCTGGATGCCGAGGCGGTGCAGCGTCGGCGCCCGGTTGAGCATGATCGGATGCTCGCGGATCACCTCGTCGAGGATGTCCCAGACCTCGGACTTTTCCTTTTCGACGAGCTTCTTCGCCTGCTTCACCGTCGAGGAATAGCCCTTGGCGTCCAGCCGCGAGTAGATGAACGGCTTGAACAGCTCGAGCGCCATCTTCTTCGGCAGGCCGCACTGGTGCAGCTTCAGCTCCGGACCGACGACGATCACCGAACGGCCGGAATAGTCGACGCGCTTGCCGAGCAGGTTCTGGCGGAACCGGCCCTGCTTGCCCTTCAGCATGTCGGAGAGCGACTTCAGCGGGCGCTTGTTGGCACCCGTGATGACGCGGCCGCGGCGGCCGTTGTCGAACAGCGCGTCGACGGCCTCCTGCAGCATCCGCTTCTCGTTGCGGATGATGATGTCCGGCGCGCGCAGCTCGATCAGCCGCTTCAGTCGGTTGTTGCGGTTGATGACGCGGCGGTAGAGGTCGTTCAGGTCGGACGTGGCGAAGCGGCCGCCGTCCAGCGGCACCAGCGGACGCAGGTCCGGCGGCATCACCGGGATGACGCTGAGGATCATCCACTCCGGCTTGTTGCCGGATTCCATGAACGCCTCGATCAGCTTCAGCCGCTTGGCGAGCTTCTTCGGCTTCAGCTCGGAGGTCGACTCGGCGATCTCGACGCGCAGGTCGGCCGCGAGCTTCTCGAGGTCGAGCGCCTTCATCAGCTCGCGGATAGCCTCGGCGCCGATGGCGGCGGTGAAGCCGTCCTCGCCGTACTTGTCCTGCGCCTCGATGAAGTCCTCTTCCGAGAGCAGCTGGTGCATCTTGAGCGGCGTCAGGCCGGGCTCGAGCACCACGTAGTTCTCGAAATAGAGGATCCGCTCGAGATCCTTCAGCGTCATGTCGAGCAGCATGCCGATGCGGCTCGGCAGCGACTTCAGGAACCAGATGTGGGCGACGGGCGCGGCGAGCTCGATGTGGCCCATGCGCTCGCGCCGGACGCGCGACAGCGTCACCTCGACGCCGCACTTCTCGCAGATGACGCCCTTGTACTTCATGCGCTTGTACTTGCCGCACAAGCACTCGTAGTCCTTGATCGGCCCGAAGATCCGGGCGCAGAACAGGCCGTCCCGCTCCGGCTTGAAGGTCCGGTAGTTGATGGTCTCCGGCTTCTTGATCTCGCCGTAGGACCAGGACAGAATCTTCTCAGGGCTGGCGATCGAGATCCGAATGAGATCGAACGTCTGGGCCGGCACCTGCGTGTTGAACAGGTTCATGACCTCTTGGTTCATCGGTTCTCTCCTTCACGCCGGCAGCCGCGAATGACGCGACCCCGTCGTCCTAGAATCATGAATCGGCGAGCGTAGGGCGGCCTTGCGGCCGCAGCGCGGCGGATCACTCCGCCGCGTCTGCCGGTCGCTCGAGCTCGTTGGCCGCCGTCTTCGGCTTCGAGTCGGTGAGTTCGACATTGAGGCCGAGCGACCGCATTTCCTTCACGAGCACGTTGAAGGACTCCGGGATACCCGCCTCGAACGTGTCGTCGCCGCGCACGATCGCCTCGTAGACCTTGGTGCGGCCGGCGACGTCGTCCGACTTCACCGTCAGCATCTCCTGCAGCGTGTAGGCGGCGCCGTAGGCTTCGAGCGCCCACACCTCCATCTCGCCGAAGCGCTGTCCACCGAACTGCGCCTTGCCGCCGAGCGGCTGCTGGGTGACCAGCGAATAGGGGCCGATCGAGCGGGCGTGGATCTTGTCGTCCACCAGATGATGCAGCTTCAGCATGTAGATGTAGCCGACTGTCACCTTCCGGTCGAACTCCTCGCCGGAACGCCCGTCATAGAGCGTCACCTGCCCGGAGCGGTCGAGACCGGCCTGCTCGAGCATGACGACGATGTCGGGCTCGTGCGCGCCGTCGAACACCGGGGTGGCGATCGGCACGCCCTTGCGCAGCTGCTCGCCGAGGCGAAGCACCGAGGCGTCGTCGTACTGGGCGACCGGCTCGCGGCCGTCGTCGAAGATGTCGACGAGCGCCGAGCGCAGCGGCTGGACGTCGTGCGACTTCTTGTAGGCGTCGATGATCTCGCCGATCTTCCGCCCCATGCCGGCGCAGGCCCAGCCGAGGTGGGTCTCGAGGATCTGGCCGACGTTCATGCGGCTCGGCACGCCGAGCGGGTTCAGCACGATGTCGACGTGGGTGCCGTCGGCGAGGAACGGCATGTCCTCCACCGGCACGATCTTCGAGACGACGCCCTTGTTGCCGTGCCGGCCGGCCATCTTGTCGCCCGGCTGGATCTTGCGCTTCACGGCGACGAAGACCTTGACCATCTTCATCACGCCGGGGGGCAGCTCGTCGCCCCGCTGCAGCTTGTCGACCTTGTCGATGAAGCGGCCCTCGAGGCGCTTGCGGCTCTCGTCGTACTGGCCGCGCAGGCCCTCGATCTGCGTCATCTGCTGATCGTCGGCGACGGCGAACTGCCACCACTGGGAGCGCGGGGTATCGGCGAGCACGGCCCGCGTCACCTCGGTGTCCTTCTTGAAGCCCTTCGGGCCGGCGATCGCCACCTTGCCGTCGAGCATCTCGGCCAGGCGACCGAAGACGTTGCGGTCGAGGATCGCCTGCTCGTCGTCGCGGTCCTTGGCGAGACGCTCGATCTCCTCGCGCTCGATCGCCATGGCGCGCTCGTCCTTCTCGACGCCGTGGCGGTTGAACACGCGCACCTCGACGACCGTGCCCTGTACGCCCGGGGGCACGCGCAGCGAGGTGTCGCGGACGTCGGAGGCCTTCTCGCCGAAGATGGCGCGGAGCAGCTTCTCCTCCGGCGTCATCGGGCTCTCGCCCTTCGGCGTGATCTTGCCGACGAGGATGTCGGAGGCCTTCACCTCCGCGCCGATGTAGACAATGCCGGCTTCGTCGAGGTTCTTCAGCGCCTCTTCCGACACGTTCGGAATGTCGCGCGTGATCTCCTCCGGCCCGAGCTTGGTGTCGCGGGCCATCACCTCGAATTCCTCGATGTGGATCGAGGTGAACACGTCGTCGGAGACGATGCGCTCGGAGAGGAGGATGGAGTCCTCGAAGTTGTAGCCGTTCCACGGCATGAACGCGACGAGCACGTTGCGGCCGAGCGCCAGGTCACCGAGGTCCGTCGACGGACCGTCGGCGATGATGTCGCCCTTGTTGACCATGTCGCCCACGCGCACCAGCGGACGCTGGTTGATGCAGGTGTTCTGGTTCGAACGCTGGAACTTCATCAGCCGGTAGATGTCGACGCCCGAGCGCGAGGTCTCGAGGTCCTCGGTGGCGCGCACGACGATACGGGTGGCGTCGACCTGGTCGATGACGCCCGCCCGCCGCGCGGCGATCGCCGCGCCGGAATCGCGCGCCACGATCGGCTCCATGCCGGTGCCGACGAACGGCGCCTCGGCCCGCACCAGCGGCACCGCCTGGCGCTGCATGTTCGAGCCCATGAGGGCGCGGTTGGCGTCGTCGTTCTCGAGGAACGGGATGAGCGCCGCAGCGACCGACACCAGCTGCTTCGGCGACACGTCCATGTAGTCGACGCGGTCCGGCGTCACCATCATCACGTCGCCGGCGTGGCGGCAGATGAGCAGATCGTCCGTGAGGCGACCGGAGGCGTCGAGGTTGATGTTCGCCTGCGCGACGTAGTGCTTCGATTCCTCCATCGCCGAGAGGTAGACGACTTCCGGCGTGACGTGGTTGTCGCGCACCTTGCGGTAGGGCGCCTCGATGAAGCCGTACTTGTTGACGCGCGCGAACGTCGCCAGCGAGTTGATCAGGCCGATGTTCGGGCCTTCCGGCGTCTCGATCGGGCAGATGCGGCCGTAATGCGTCGGGTGCACGTCGCGCACCTCGAAGCCGGCACGCTCGCGGGTCAGACCGCCCGGGCCGAGCGCCGACAGGCGGCGCTTGTGCGTCACCTCGGAGAGCGGGTTGGTCTGGTCCATGAACTGCGACAGCTGCGAGGAGCCGAAGAACTCGCGCACGGCGGCGGCCGCCGGCTTCGCGTTGATCAGGTCCTGCGGCATGACGGTGTCGATCTCGACGGAGCTCATGCGCTCCTTGATCGCCCGCTCCATGCGCAGGAGGCCGACGCGGTACTGGTTCTCCATCAGCTCGCCGACCGAGCGCACGCGCCGGTTGCCGAGGTTGTCGATGTCGTCGATCTCGCCGCGGCCGTCGCGCAGGTCGACGAGCGTGCGGATCACCGCGATGACGTCCTCGCGACGCAGCACGCGGATGGTGTCCGGGCACTGCAGGTCGAGGCGCATGTTCATCTTCACCCGGCCGACGGCCGAGAGGTCGTAGCGCTCCGGATCGAAGAACAGCGACTGGAACATCGCCTCCGCCGTCTCGATGGTCGGCGGCTCACCCGGGCGCATCACCCGGTAGATGTCGTACAGCGCCTCTTCACGGCTGGCGTTCTTGTCGACCGCCAGCGTGTTGCGCACGTAGGCGCCGGTGTTGATGTGGTCGATGTCGAGGATCGGGATTTCCTCGAAGCCGGCGCCGACGAGCGTGGCGAGCAGCTTCTCGGTGATCTCGTCACCGGCCTCGACGAAGATCTCGCCGGTGGCCGGGTTGACGAGGTCCTCGCCGACATACTGGCCGACCAGGTCGAGGTCGGTCAGCTTCAGGAACTTCAGGCCCTTGTCGGCGAGCTGGCGCGCCGTGCGGGCGGTCATCTTCTTGCCCGCCTCGAGCACGGTCTCGCCGGTGTCGGCGTCGACGAGGTCGATCGTCGCCTTCATGCCGCGCATGCGGTTGGCGTCGAAGGGCATGCGCCAGCCGTCGCCGTCCCGGGTGTACGGGATCTTGTTGTAGAAGGTGTCGAGGATCTCCTCGCCGTCGAGGCCGAGCGCCATCATCAGCGACGTCACCGGGATCTTGCGGCGACGGTCGATGCGGGCGTGCACGATGTCCTTCGCGTCGAACTCGATGTCGAGCCAGGAGCCGCGATAGGGAATGATCCGGCCGGCAAACAGGAGCTTGCCGGAGGAGTGCGTCTTGCCCTTGTCGTGGTCGAAGAACACGCCCGGCGAACGGTGCATCTGCGAGACGATGACGCGCTCGGTGCCGTTGACGATGAAGGTGCCGTTGTCCGTCATGAGCGGCATGTCGCCCATGTAGACGTCCTGCTCCTTGATGTCCTTGACGGACTTGGCGCCGGTGTCGTCGTCCACGTCGAACACGATGAGCCGCAGCGTCACCTTGAGCGGTGCCGCGAAGGTCATGCCGCGCTGGCGGCACTCGTCGACATCGTACTTCGGCGCCTCGAACTCGTAGCGCACGAACTCGAGCAGCGCCGTGCCGGCAAAGTCGGAGATCGGGAACACCGACTTGAAGACCGATTGCAGGCCGTCGTCGGGGCGCCCGTCCTTCGGCTCGTCGACCAGCAGGAACTGGTCGTAGGACGCCTTCTGGACCTCGATCAGGTTCGGCATGTCCGCCACTTCGCGGATCGAGCCGAAGTACTTGCGGATCCGCTTGCGACCGTTGAACGTCTGCGCCTTCTGAGCCTGCGCCATTCGTCGCTCCTCGCTTCGCGGGCGGCCGCCGCCGGCGCCGATTGGGCGCCGGGGGGCGCGCACCGTGCCGCCGACCTATCTCATGCCCCGCACCGCGGTGCCGCCGCTGCGGCGGACGGGGCCTGTTCGCCGGATTGTCCACCGCACCGCCCGTCGGGGGGCGGCAGGGAAGACCATCCAGGCAGCTTCACCGGGCTTGCCGCCCGGAGATCGTCACCGGGCCTCGGGGCCTGGTCCGACCGGCCGGCGGACCCGAGGTCCGCGCGGCGGTCGTCGCATCCGGTCCACCGGCGGGAGCCGGCGGTCCGGGGTGGGGGCGCGCCGGAGCGCACCCCCGCCGGATCACTTCACGGTGACCTTGGCGCCGGCGTCCTCGAGCTTCTTCTTCAGCTCTTCGGCCTCGGACTTCGAAACGGCTTCCTTCACCGCCTTCGGAGCCGCCTCGACGAGGTCCTTCGCTTCCTTCAGGCCAAGGCCCGTGATCGCGCGGACTTCCTTGATGACGTTGATCTTCTTGTCGCCGGCATCGGCGAGGATCACGTCGAACTCGGTCTGCTCCTCGGCGACCGGAGCGGCTTCGCCACCACCGGCGGCAGCCGCGACCGCGACCGGAGCCGCGGCGGAGACGCCCCACTTCTCTTCCAGCATCTTGGAGAGCTCGGCGGCCTCCAGGACGGT
>CAZDCR010000052.1:0-15492 GCA_964503995.1 uncultured Segnochrobactrum sp. | reverse complement strand
CACACGGCTCCCACCTACTCCGTAGGTCTCCCGGGATCGATCTCCTCTGACGGCCGAGGCGGCTCGCCACGATTTTCCCCTCTGCAGGCGCCCGCGTTGTCGAGGCTGCCTTGAGTGATGTCGCCTCCGTGAAGGCGGCTTTGCGGGCCGAGGCCCTCGCCCGCCGCGCGGCCCTCGACGATCTCACCCGACAGAAGGCGGCCGACCGGCTCGCCGCCGCCGTCGACGCCCTCGCGATTGCCCCCGGCGCCGTCGTCTCCGGCTTTGTGCCGGTGCGCGGCGAGATCGACGTGATGCCGCTGCTCGCGGCGCTCGCCGCCCGCGGCCACCCGCTGGCGCTTCCCGTGGTGATGGGGCCGACCGAGCTCGTGTTCCGGCGCTGGCGGCCCGGCGCGGCGCTCGAGGCGGCCGGCTTCGGGCTGCTTCATCCACCCCCCGAGGCCGGGGCCGTCGATCCCGACGTGCTGCTCGTGCCGCTCGCCGCCTTCGACCGGCGCGGCCACCGCATCGGCTACGGCCGCGGCTACTATGACCGGGCGCTCGCCCGCCTCGACGCGGCCGGCCGCCGGCGCGCCATCGGTGTCGCCTTTGCCGTGCAGGAGGTGCCGGCCGTGCCGGACGAACCGCACGACCGCCGCCTCGACGCCCTCCTGACCGACGATGGCCTTCGCCCGACGTCGTGATCGGCGTCGCTCGGGACGCGACAACGGCCGCGCCGTCCGGCTAGAGTTTCGCGAGACGGGCGCCACCCGGCGTCGCCATGGCCGGGCGGCCCTCGCCCGGAGTCGAAAGGACCGCAATGCGCCTGTTGTTCCTCGGAGACGTCGTCGGCCGCTCCGGGCGGCAGGTCGTGTCCGAGCACCTGCCACGTCTGATCGAGGCGGCGGCGATCGACTTCGTCGTCATCAACGGCGAGAACGCCGCCGGCGGCTTCGGCATCACCGAGGAGATCGCCCAGGAGCTCCTCGACGCCGGCGCCGACGCGATCACCACCGGCAACCACGTCTGGGACCAGCGCGAGGCCCTCGTCTTCATCGAGCGGCAGCCGCGGCTGCTGCGCCCGGCGAATTTCCCCAACGGCGCGCCGGGGCGCGGGGCGAACGTCTTCACGGCGCGCAACGGCGCCCGCGTGCTCGTCGCCAATGTCATGGGGCGCGTCTTCATGGACGCCATGGACGACCCCTTCACCGCCCTCGACCGGATCCTCGACGGCGCCCCGCTGGGCATGGCCGTCGATGCGGTCGTCGTCGACGTCCACGCCGAGGCGACCAGCGAGAAGCAGGCGATCGCCTATTACTGCGACGGGCGGGCGAGCCTCGTCGTCGGAACCCACACCCACGTGCCGACCGCCGACCACCGCGTGCTGCCGGAGGGCACCGGATTCATGAGCGACGTCGGCATGTGCGGCGACTACGAATCGATCATCGGCATGGAGCGCGACGAGCCGATCTCGCGCTTCCTGCGCAAGATCCCCGGCGCCCGCTTCTCGCCGGCGCTCGGCGAGGCGACGCTGTCGGGCGTCGCGGTCGAGATCGACGACCGCACGGGCCGCGCGACGGCGATTGCCCCGCTCCGTCTCGGCGGCGCGCTTTCCCCGATCCGACCGCCCTTCTGGGACTGACGTGCCGGAACGCCCGGCCGAGCCAGAATCGCCTGCGATCGTCGCCGTCACAGGCGATTGACACGGGCGTATCACGGCCATCACCATCGCGCCCCGACCGACCCGGCCGTCCGGCCACCGCCCAACGAGAACAACATGAAATCCGATGGCGAGATCGCGCGCGCCGCACACCTTCGTCCGATCGTCGAGATCGCCGGGAAGCTCGGGGTGCCGGAGGACGCTCTCCACCTCTACGGCCGGACCATCGCCAAGCTCGACCTCGCCTACCTCGCCTCGCTGGCGGACCGGCCGGCGGGCAAGCTCGTGCTCGTCACCGCGATCAGTCCGACGCCCGCCGGCGAGGGCAAGACGACGACCACCGTCGGCCTCGGCGACGCGCTGAACCGCATCGGCCGGCGTGCCGTCATCTGCCTGCGCGAACCCTCGCTCGGGCCGTGCTTCGGCGTGAAGGGGGGTGCTGCCGGCGGCGGCTACGCTCAGGTCGTGCCGATGGACCGCATCAACCTGCACTTCACCGGCGACTTCCACGCCATCTCCTCGGCGCACAACCTTCTGTCGGCGCTGGTCGACAACCACGTCTACTGGGGCAACGCCCTCGGCCTCGACACGCGCCGCATCAGCTGGCGACGGGTGGTCGACATGAACGACCGCGCATTGCGCCAGGTCGTCTCCTCGCTCGGTGGCGCCTCGAACGGCTTTCCGCGCGAGGACGGCTTCGACATCACCGTCGCCTCCGAGGTAATGGCTGTGCTGTGCCTGTCGGAGGGCCTCGCCGACCTCGAGGCGCGGCTGTCCCGCATGGTGATCGGCGAGACCCGCGAGCGCCGCCTCGTCGCCGCCGGCGAACTGAAGGGCGCCGGCGCCATGGCCGCGCTGCTCCGCGAGGCGGCGATGCCCAACCTCGTGCAGACGCTGGAGGGTTCGCCCGCCCTCGTGCACGGCGGGCCGTTCGCCAACATCGCACACGGCTGCAACTCGGTCGCGGCGACGCGCGCGGGCCTGCGCCTCGGCGACATCGTCGTGACCGAGGCGGGTTTCGGGGCCGACCTCGGGGCCGAGAAGTTCTTCGACATCAAGTGCCGCAGCGCCGGGCTGGCGCCGGACTGCGCCGTCATCGTCGCCACCGTGCGGGCACTGAAGATGCACGGCGGCCTGCCGAAGTCGGGGCTCGACCGCGAGGACGTCGCCGCCGTCGAGGCGGGCTTCGCCAACCTCGCCCGCCATGTCGAGAACGTCGGCAAGTTCGGCGTGCCGGTGGTCGTCGCCCTCAACCGCTTCGCCAGCGACACGCCCGCCGAGCTCGACCGGGTGGTCACACTTTGTCGCGATCGGCTGGGCGTGACGGCCATCGTCTGCAGCCACTTCGCCGACGGCTCGGCGGGGGCGGAGGCGCTGGCCCGACGGGTCGCCGAGACCCTCGACGGCCCGCCCACGACGGCCGGTTTCCGGCCGCTCTATCCCGACGACATGCCGCTCGCCGACAAGCTGCGCACCGTCGCCCGCGAGATCTACCGCGCGGACGACATCGTCCTGCCCGACGCGGTGGCAGACAAGCTGGCGCGCTGGGAAGCCGACGGGTTCGGCCGCCTGCCGGTGTGCGTCGCAAAGTCGCAGTATTCGTTCTCGACCGACCCGGGTCGGCGCGGCGCTCCCACCGGCCACACGGTGCCTGTGCGGGACGTGCGGCTGTCTGCCGGTGCCGGGTTCGTGGTGGCGATCTGCGGCGACATCCTGACGATGCCCGGCCTGCCGCGCATCCCCGCGGCCGAGCGCATCGGTCTGGATGAACGCGGCGAGATCACCGGCCTTTCCTGACGTCCGGATGTCGCCGGGAGGTTTGTTTCGGGCGCCCGAGAGGCGGGCCGGGCGGGGGAGCGCTGCGGCCCCAGCACCGCGTCTTCCGGGCGTCGGATCGCAGCGCGATGTGGAGCGGAAACCCCGCGACCTCGCTGCGAACGGAGCAGTCTGCAGTGGTGTGGAGCGCCGCGTTCGCTATGGCTGATAGAGACGCGGAGCGCTCACGGATTTTATCAAGCGGTCGTGATCGACCGGCTCTTTGTGCTCTGCAAAACGCCATGCTATGGCAATGTGCTCAGTGAGGGGGGGTTCCTCGACCCGACCTCACGATCTGTTCAGATGTGACGGCGTTTTCCGCGTGCTACCTCCCGCGCCGGGTTTGGCGTGGGGTGTCACCAGGGTGACGCTGGCTGCATCGAAAGTTCATCGCGCTTCCGGGACCGGTGGGGTTCCGACCGCTTGTTGATATGGGGTTGTTATTATGGCGACGGTACCGGGCAGCGAAAACGTACAATTCACGAAAGAGCAGAAGCAGATCATCGCTGACTTCCTGCCGGAGAAGAACAAGGACATCAACGTCGTAAAGTTCGATCCGCGTGATCCGCCGGAGTTCGACAAGGATCTCTACAACTACGGCATGTTCACGGTGAACTTCGGCAAGACCTACGAGATGGGGGATAATCTCGCTGGTCTGACGCTCGGAGAGACCGGCAACGCCAACATCATCGGCAACGACCTCGCCAACCTCGTCCTCGGCAACGGCGGCAACAACACCGTCGACGGCGGCAAGGGCAACGACCTTCTGTTCGGCCTCGACGGCGCGGACAATCTGAGCGGCGCGGGTGGCCGCGATTCCATCTTCGGCGGCGACGGTAGCGACTCGATCGACGGCGGTAACGGCGACGACCTGCTACGCGGCGAGACCGGCAACGACACCATCAAGGGTGGCGGCGGCGACGACAGCATCTCCGGCGACACCGGCAAGGACTCGCTAGACGGTGGTGACGGCGACGACACCATCGACGGCGGCGACGACGACGACACCATCAAGGGTGGCTCCGGCGAGGACTCGCTCACCGGCGGTGCCGGCAAGGACAGCATCGAAGGCGGTGGCGACGACGACACCCTCTTCGGCACCGGCGGCAACGACAAGCTGTTCGGCGACGGCGGCAACGACGACCTGTTCGGTGGCAGCCAGAACGACACGCTGAACGGTGGGTCGGGCAAGAACGAGCTGACCGGCGGCGGCGGCAAGGACGTCTTCGACATCGACGATACCGGCAAGGGCACGAAGCAGACGATCACCGACTTCGACCCGAAGCAGGACACCATCGACCTCAAGGACTTCAACACCAAGTTCGGCGACCTCAAGCTGAAGAACGACGGCGACGGCGTTCTCGTCCAGGTCAAGGGCAGCAAGGTGAAGATCCTCATCGAGGGCTTCGACAAGAACGACGTCAAGAAGGACTGGTTCGACTTCTGATCGAACGGGGTCCCGCGCCACGTCGGCGCGACGGCAAGATCGGCGGTCGGGGTATGGCGAGCCATGCCCCGGCCGTTTGCTTTTCCAGTGCTGCATTTTTTACATCGAGCATGCGCTCCCTCGGTCAAACAGGTTCCGCCGTCCCGCTGCGCGGGTCCTGCTGGGCGGGCAGACGGATCGGGACGTGACCCCGCTCCCGTATCCCGACTCCGGCGCGCCCCGAGCCGCGCTCCGGGACACATCGGCCGCGTCCGGCCGCCGACGCGGCTTGCCTCCGGCCGGATCGCAGTTCGGCGGCATCATCGGCATTCGGCGGCGAAGCGCCTCCCGGAGGCGCGGCCACGCTGTCACCATGGATTGGTGCGAACCCTCCCCGTCATGAGTGATCCCCTCTTCGGCTCGATGGAATTCGGCGGCGCGGCACCCCTCTTCGGCGGTGACGACGATGCCTTCGCTCCGAACTCCGGACCGTTAGGGGACGGAGCCACCGCCTTTGCGGACATCGATCTCGGTCCGGAGATCGATTGCGGCCTGGTGCCCTGGCACGGCGGTGCCTTCGCCCTGCTGATGCCGGAGATCCCGCCCGGAACGATCACCGTCAGCCGTGGCCGCGTCGCCCTTACGGTCCTCGCCCAGGCGCGGCTGCTGCGCCCCGTCGGCAGCAAGACGCTGGTCGTCGTCGCCGGGTCTGCCCCCGCGGCCGGCGGCGAAGCGCTGATCCTCTCGGTGTCCGGCGACGAGGGCGCGACCCACAGTCCGCTTTGCCCGACGCCGGCCCCCTTCGACCGGACGCTCGCGACCCTGCTCGGGCAGGCGATGGCCCGCCTCGAGCCCACGGAGACGCGCCTCAACTGGCAGCCGCTGCTGCGCTATCTGGCGACCACCAGCGAACTCGGCGTGCGCGCCGACCTGTCGCTGCCGGTCGGGCCCGGACTGGTGCTGGTCCTCGACGGGGACCTCGGGGCGGCGGAGGAGCAGCCGCTGGCGTTTGCCCTCGATGGCGGACATCTGACGGCGACGAAGGCCCGGGTCGCGCTCGATCCCCAGACAGGGCGCTCGATCATCCTCCTGCCCGTCCTGGGAGCGCGATACTTCCTGATGCTCGACGATGGGCTGGTCGACGTCTCCTGTCCGCCCGGAGCGACGCGCTCGGCCATCGCACGCGCCCCCGCCGCGATGGCGCTGCGCGCCAGCGAGGCGGAAGTGCTCCTCGATCTCGTCGCCGAACACGGCCTCGAAATCGGGCCGCGCGTGCCGGACTGGCTTCCGATCGCCCACGCCCTCGGCTGGCGCGGCACCGACGGTGGCAGTATCGCCCTCGTCGGCGCCGTTGCGGTCGAGGCGGGCACCGTGCTGTTTCTGGCGAGCGACGACCGGGAGCACGAACTCGGCACTCTCGTGGTCCGGGACGTGTCGAACGCCGGCGAACGGCTGTTCGATGCGGCGCGGCCGATCGCGGCGTTCCACCCCGATGCCGAGCGTCACCCCAGTCGCCTGCACCTGGTCCTGCTGCTGCCGCGGCGTCTCGGGGCGGGGGCCCTGCACCTGTCGCTCGCCGGCAAGACCGACGGCGGCGGCTGGGTGCGCACGATGGAAACCGGCGCCACGCGCACCCAGGAGATCCTGCGCGCCTGGCTGCCCCCCGCCCCCGCCGACGCGACCTTCGTCCGCATCGTCGCCGCCTCCGTCCGCGCCAGCGCGGCGCGCGTCCCGGTCGTGGTCGTCGGCGACGAGATCCCGGACCGTGCCGGAACGGCCGAGACGGTGATCCTCCTGTTCGCCTTCGACGCCGACGCGGCAGCGATCGAGCGGACCCTGCAGTCGGTCCCCGTGGCCGTGCGGCGCAGCATTCCGATCGTGATCGTGCTAAGATCGTCCAACCCCGACTACGACCGCACCCTGGAGCACCTCGCCACGACCGCCAGCACTCCGGACCCCGCGATCGCTACCCTCGTGCTGGCGGGCCCCTGCGGCCCGGCGGCAGCGCTGTCGCGGGCGGTCACCCGTCTTCAGGCCGCGGCGTTCGTGCTGCTCGACGCGGGAGCGCGCCTGCCGGACGCGTCGGACCGTCATCCAGTTTTCGAGCGCACCGGGTCCGCCGACGACGACACCCTGCTCCTCGCCGCCGGTGGAGACCCGCCCGCGGGAGCGGTCGTGCCGCGGCAGGTCTTGCAGCGCTGGCTCGGGGCAACCGATCACCGGCTCGCCACCCTGCCGGCCGTCCTCGCCGACATCGCGCGCGTCGCGGCCGAGGGGGGCGGACGGGTCTTGCGCCCGGACGATTTCGCGGTTGAGCCCGACGCGCTCCGGCAGGCGACGTTCGACGCCCTGGTGGACCGCGCCCTTGTTACAGATCCGCGGCCAGCCGCCGCGCACCGAGGAACCGCCTGATGGCGATCGTCACCGATTCACGCGAGCTGCGCGAAGTCCTGCGCACGTGCCGCACCAACTTCGTCTTCGCGACGTGGTTCCACACGATCTCCACGGCGCTCGGATTCTCGTACATCCTGTATCTGATCAACGTCTTCGATCGTGCAGTTCCGAGCCGAAGCTACGACACATTGATCGCGTTGTTCATCGGGGTGTTCATCGCCCTGATTTTCAAGGGTCTGTTCAGCTACGTCCGTACCAATCTGCTGATCAAGGCGACGCTGCGCCTTGACAAGGTGCTGGCAGGGCGGACGTTCCGGGCCCTGATGGAGAAGAGCGCCTCGCAGCGCGATGAGACTGGTGCACAGCCGCTGCGCGATCTCATGATGTTCCGGCAGTTCTTCTGTGGCGGCGGCGCCATTACGGCAATGAGCGTGCCGTGGGTCGGAGTCTTCCTGGGCCTGCTGTATCTGATGTACGTCTGGGTCGGCGTGCTCGCGACGGTGTTCCTGGTCCTCAACGTCATCATGGCGATCGTGCAGATGGCGGTGACGCGCGGCACCATCGAGGCAGCGTCGGCGGCGATGCAGGCGTCGATGCGGGTCGCCGAGGCGAACATCCGCAGCGCCGACGCGGCAGTCGGGATGGGCCTGTTGCCCGGTCTCGTGCAGCGGTGGCTGCGCAGCAACGATGTGGCTGTCTCTGCGGAGGCCCAGGGCGGCATCACCGGAGCGAAGTTCTCGAGCTTCGAGGAGAGCTTCAGTCTCTTCCAGAAGGTCGCCATCATCACGGTGGTGGCGATCGGGACGATGAACGGCCAGTTGAACGTCGGTGTGGCGTTCAGCGCCATCATCATCTTCAACATGATGATGGGCCCGGTCATGCAGGTCGTGCATTCCTGGGAGAGCTATCTCGGCGCGAAGGAGGCCGGTGAGCGGCTCGCGTCCCTGTACGAGCAGTACCCGGCGCCCCCGGTGGCGATGCCGCTGCCGCGCCCGAAGGGCGAACTTGCGATCCGCAACGTCAGCTACATGCCGCGCGGCGCCCCGAAGCCGATCCTGCGCGGCATCACCTTCGGAGCGCTGGCTGGCACGTCGCTCGCGATCGTCGGGCCGATCGGCTCCGGCAAGTCGACGCTCGTGCGCCTGATCATGGGCGTGATCCGGCCGTCGGCCGGCGAGATCCGCCTCGACGGTGTCGAGCTGTGGTCGTGGGACCGCGCCGACCTCGGCCGCCACATCGGCTACCTGCCGCAGGACATCGGTCTGCTCACCGGCTCGGTGGCGGAGAACATCGGCCGCTTCGGCACCTTCGGCGAGCGGGAGATCGTCGAAGCGGCTGTGCGCGCCGGCTGCCATGAAATGATCCTGAAGTTCCCGCAGGGCTATGACACGCCGGTGGGCGAGGGCGGCCATCCGCTCTCCGGCGGACAGCGGCAGCTGATCGGGCTCGCCAGGGCGGTGATCGGTCGGCCGGCCTTCGTGGTGCTCGACGAGCCGAATGCTGCGCTCGACGGGCCGGGCGAAGCGGCGCTGGTGAGCTGCCTCGCAGCGCTGAAGGAACTGGAGACGACCGTGGTGATGGTGTCGCATCGGCCGACGCTGGTGCAGCATCTCGACCGCGTCGCGCTGCTGCGCGACGGCGAGCTGCAGATCGTCGTCACCGCCGAGGAGTTCATGAAGCGATCCGGGCGGCCACTCTCGCTGCGGATGGTGAAGGACGAGGCCTGAGATGTCGTTGATCGAGTATCACGGCCCGACGTTCCAGCGTCCGACCGACAACCCCCGCAAGGTCGTGCTGGCGGGTGTCGCGATCGCCGTCTTCTTCCTCGGCGGCATCTGCACCTGGGCGGCACTGGCGCCAGTGGCCCGCGCCTCGCGAGCCGAGGGCGTCGTCGTCGTCGAGGGCAGCCGGCGGCCGGTCCAGCACCGCGATGGCGGCCCGGTGGGCGAGGTGCTCGTCAAGGAGGGACAGCTCGTCAAGGCAGGCGACGTCCTCGTCCGGCTCGACCTCTCCGACGTGCGCGCCGAAGTGCAGGTGCTGACGACACGACGCGTCCAGGTGATGGCGCAGCTCGCCCGCTTCGCCGCCGAGGCCGCCGACGCCGAGACGATCAGCTTCCCCGCTGACCTCGAGGCGCGCCGCTCCGACCCCGACGTCGCCAACGTCCTCGATCAGGAAGAGCGCATCTTCCAGGCCGGGCGGGCCGCCGTCGCCGGCCGGGTCGGCCTGCTGCGGCAGCAGATCGAAGGCTACCAGCGGCAAATCAACGGGCTCACCGGCCAGGTGCGCGAGACCGAGCGGCAGGTGGACCTGATCGCCGAGGAACTCGTCGGCCTCAACCAGCTGCTCGCCAAGGGGCTGACGCCGAAGTCGCGCGTGCTCGCCCTGCAGCGCGAGTCGGCGAGCCTCAGCAGCACCCTCGAGGGCCTGCACGCCCAGATCGCGGCCTCCGGCAACGAGATCCACAGCGCCGAGCTGGAGATCGACCAGCTCCAGAAGGACCGGCGCCAGGAGATCTCCGCCGGCCTGTCGCAGGCCGGCGCGCAGCTCGCCGAGATCGAGCCCCGCCTGGTCGCCGCGCAGGACGCCCTGACGAGGATCGATCTCCCGGCACCGGTGGGCGGCCGCGTCCTCGGGCTCGCCGTGCACGGGTCAGGCGCCACCATCCTTCCCGGTCAGGTGGTGCTCGAGATCGTCCCCGACACCGCGCCCCTCGTCGTCAAGGCGAAGCTCGACCCCAACGACGTCGACCAGGTCCGTCCGGGCCAGGCGGTCGACGTGCACGTCCTCGCCTACAAGCAGCGCTACCAGGGCATCCTCAACGGCACCGTCCGCAGCGTCTCCCCCGACCGTATCGAGACGCCGAACGGCGAGGCCGCCTGGTTCGATGCAGTCGTCACACTGAATCCGGAGGACCTCAAGCGGGCCAATGTGGAGCTCGTGCCCGGAATGGCGGCGACGTCGCTGATCAAGACCGGCGAGCGCACCGTGCTTCAATTCTTCCTCGACCCGATCCTGCGCGTTTACGATTTCGCGATGAAGGAAGATTGATCCATTCTGGAACGGACAGAGGCTGGCGCGCGCCACGGCGACCGCATATCGGAGTGATCGGATATTGCCTGAGCGCAGCATCCGTCGTTAGGACGGTTTGCCGGATCGGCAACGACGCGGCTTCCACCATCGACCACCGATCATCCTTGAGCGTTAGGGGAGAGGCGACTTGAAGAAACCTGCCAATTTTCCGTTGGGGAGCTCGACGGCCGCCTCGACCGCGGCGAACACCACCGCGCGCGGCGGTGGCGTCGACATCAGTGGCGACAGCCCCGAGCTCATCGCCTTCGTGCTGCTGAAGAGCATCGTGCAGGTCGAGCAGTCCCGCCAGGAGCCGCACGTCTTCGAGAAGGACTGGCTCCTCGACACCTACGCCGAATGCCTCACCGCGGTGCAGGGCAAGCGGGCTCCCGCCGAGCCGGCGCCGAAGGCACGCGCGCCCAAGAAG
Source organism: uncultured Segnochrobactrum sp. (assembly GCA_964503995.1). GTDB lineage: Bacteria > Pseudomonadota > Alphaproteobacteria > Rhizobiales > Segnochrobactraceae > CAMDHY01. The sequence continues at coordinate 4,719 of CAZDCR010000052.1, read as the reverse complement.
GCCTGACCACCGGTCCTCTGGAGCAGCCGCTGGCGGTGGACGCGGTCCGGCGACGGGCCGCGTCGTCCGCGGCCTCAGCGCCTGTCGCTCCGTCGCCGGGCTCGGGCACCGTCGATCCCCGCCCCACCACCGACAGCGCGGGCGGGCCCGTGCCCCCGCCCCGCTCGAAACGGCGTGCGCCTTGAAGCTGCTCTTCGTCCACCCCAACCTTCCCGGCCAGTACAAGCTGATCGCCCCCGGCCTCGCGGCCGCGGGCTTCGACGTCACCGCCATCGGCCGCCATCCGATCGCGGTGAGCAGCCTGCCGGGCGTGACGGTGCATCGCTACAAGGGCAGCCCGATGCGGGTCGATCCCCGCTTCCCGCCGCTCGACGCCTTCGCCAACCAGGTCCGCCAGGGGCGCGCCGCCGCGGCCTTGATGACCCGCCTCAAGGAGGAGGGCTACGAGCCCGACGTCATCATCGGCCACCCCGGCTGGGGGGATCTGATGTTCGCGCAGCAGGTCTGGCCGGCGGCACGCCTGATCTCCTACCTCGAGTTCTATTATCGCGACGTCGGCGCCGATTACGGTTTCGATCCGGAATTTCCCGTGGAGGGCCAGGACCGACAGCTCCTGACGCTGCGCAACCTCGCCCAGATCCACGCCCATCACCTCTCCGACCTCTGCATCTCGCCGACACGCTGGCAGCGCGACCTCTTTCCAGCCGCCGTGCGCCGCTCGATCCACGTCGTCCACGAGGGTGTCGACACGCGGGCCCTGAAGCCGAAGCACACGGTCAGGATGCGGCTGCCCGGCGGGCGGCTCCTGACGCGCGAGACGCCGGTGCTCACCTACAGCGCTCGCAACCTCGAGCCCTATCGCGGCTTCCACGTCTTCATGCGCACGCTGCCGGACATGCAGCGCGACAACCCCGACCTCTTCACCATCATCGTCGGTGGCGACGGCGTCTCCTACGGGCGGCGGCCGCCTAACGGCGCGAACTGGCGCGAGGCGATGCTGGCGGAAGTCGGCGACCGGCTCGACCACGACCGCATCTGGTTCGCCGGCAAACTGCCCTATGCCGACTACCAGCGGGTGCTGCAGCTCTCGGCCGTGCACACCTACCTCACCTTCCCGTTCGTGCTGTCGTGGTCGTTCATCGAGGCGATGGCGTGCGGGTGCACCATCGTCGGCTCGCAGACCGGACCGGTGGAAGAGGTGATCGAGGACGGCGTCAACGGCCGGCTGGTCCCCTTCTTCGACCGCGAGGCGCTGCGTGCCACTGTGGCGGAGCTGCTCGCCGACGACGAGCAGCGGGCACGCCTCGGCGCGAGCGCCCGCCACCACGCCCGCCGCCACTACGACGTCCACGACGTCACCCTGCCGCGCTATGCCGAAGTGGTGCGGGCGATTGCCGAGGGGCGCCCGATCAGCCGCAAGCCGCCATCGCTCGCGACCGTCGCCGCAGCACACGCACACGCGGACGCCGCGGCTGACTGATCCCCGTCAGCGCGCCTTCGCGGCGGCGCGGCGGTGATGGATCGTCGCGATCGCGCTGACCAGCGCCGGCCGCTCCGCCGTCGCCTCGAGGGCGCAGACGCCGTCGGCGAGCCACGATGCGACGCCGAGGCGGGCGGGCGTCGCGAGGTCGCCCTTGCCGCCCTCCTCTTCGCCGGCCGCCGCCGCGAGCGCCCTCGCGAAGGCGGCGAGGCACGCCCTCGCCAGGCGGCCGGGTTCGTGTGAGGGCGACCCCCCTGCCGACGGGATGGGCGCCGGGGCCGGCCAATCCTGCAACCGGAAACCGTGGGTGAGGCCCATCGGCCGGTCGGCGGGCAGGCGCGGCCCGAGGGCGTCCCACGCCGCGAGCCGCATCATCGCGGCTGGAACGACCGCGAAGGTCGCCGGAAGCAGCGCCCGCTCCGCCACCACGGCCGGAGCGTTGCCCTCCCCGGCCCGCAACCGCTCGATCGGCCGGCGGAAGGCCTCCCGCTCGCGCCGAAGCCGTGCCGCCGCTGCCCGGTCGCGGCGCGGGTCCTCGCCGACGACGTTGCCGCCATGCTGGACATAGTTCTGCACGACGCCCGGCTCGAAGACGACGCGGCCCAGCGCCCGCGCCACCAGCGCCAGCCAGTGGTCGTGGAAGAGGCCCGGCAGCCGCGGCAATGGCAGTGCCGCCGCCACCACTGCCGTCCGCATCAGCGCCGACGCGCCGGTGACCTCGTTCTCGGCGAGGAGGTCGGCCAGCGACGGATCCGGCAGGCGGTGGGTCTCGGCGACCCCGGGCAGCGAGCGCCCCCCGGCATCGACAAGGCGCATCGACCCGTGCACCAGCGTCACGCCGTCCGTCATGCGCGAGAGCAGGCGGTCGAGCTTATCGGGGTGCCAGCGGTCGTCCTGGTCGGCCAGGGCGACGAAGGGCGCACGCGGGTCGACCGCCCTGAGCGCCCGCTCGAAATTGCCGACGACGCCGAGGCGCGGGCCGCGGCTGAGCGTGATCCGCGGATCTCCCCGCGTCAGCCGCGCCACGAGGTCCCGCGCCGCCTCGCTCTCGGATTCGTCGCTGACGACGAGCCGCCAGTCCCCCATCGTCTGCGCGCGGATCGAGTCCAGTTGTGCCGCGAACAGGTCGGCGTCGGGCTCGAAGGTCGCCATGGCGATCGCGACCGCCGGCGCGGGCTTCGTCGCGGGCGCCAGCCGCGCAACCGGTCGGCGCCGGACGACGAGGGTGCCGAGAGCGAGCGACCGCGCCACCGCTTCGCCGCCACCCCGCCTGGCGACCCCGATCCGCAGCGTCACCGCATGGCGTCCCACGGCCGGTGCCGGCCCCGTCCAGCCGACGGCGAAGCCGCCGAAGAGCTGAGCGGCGGGGTCGACGACATCGGCGGACCGCGCGAACGCCTCCGCCCGTGGCAAGGCCTGGAAGGCTTCGCGGGCCACCTCGTCCTCGCCGACGACCAGCGCGACCGTGGCGACCTCGCCGCCCGGGCTGCAGGCGAAGCCGTCGGCGAAGAGCGTGATGGTTTCGCCGGCGAACACCGCATCCGGCAGGCGCGGCGTCACCTGCACTGCAAGGGCCGGGGGGTCGGCCGTCCGCACCCGCTCGACCGCCTCCGCGATCAGCCGCGCCGGCGTGAGGCGCTTGCGGCCGCGGGTCGCCGCGGCGCGCCGCTCGCGCTCCCACCATGGCTGCGGCATCGCCTCGGGGAAGACCTCGAGGCCACCCGCCGTTCGGGCGACCGGGGGCGAGCCGAGGTCGAGCCAGGCCGCGAGCGCAGAGCCGGCGCCGTCGGCGAGCGCCGCCGCGATCGCAGGCTGCGTCGTCCGCACGAACGCCTCGTCGAAGGCCGGTGAGGGCGACGGCGGAGCGCCACGCTCGACCGCATCGAGGTAGACGGCGAGTGCGGCCGCGAGCACGGCGGGCGGATCGGCTGCTCCGGCGCCTCCGCGCACGCCCGTCGCGGCCAGCACATAGATCGGATCGAAAACGGCGCAGGGCGGCACGCCGCGGCGGACGGCCTCGGCGAGATAAAAGCGCCCCAGCGAACGGAAGCCCCAGCCGGCGAGATGGTCCGCCGCGACGCCGAGCGTGGCGAGCACGAACGCCGGATCGAGCACCGGCAGGAACGCGCGGCCGTCGGCATCCGCGTCATCGAGCGCCGCGCCCACCCAGCCGCTGCTCACAGGCGCCGCCGGGCCGGCCTCGGCGCGGCGCCGACAGACCCTCTCACGCAGCAGCGGATGCGGCGACAGGCCGGCGGGCAGGGCGCGCGCGGCATAGTCGGCGAGAACGGCGAGCGCCGTTTCGCCGGGACCTGCACCGGCGAGCGCCGCGAGATGACCCCAGTCGACGAGCGGGTTGATCGGCGGCGCCTCGCCGATGGTCAGCGCCGCGAGGTGATCTGCGAGGCGGGCGGCGTCGAAGCCGTCCGCAAAGCCCGGCCAGCGGCACGCGACGAAGTGCGCGTCCGCCAGGGCTGCGACCGCCTCGATCTGCCGTGTCCGCCGCATCGCTCCTCCGCCCCGGCGACTGTCCACGGCGGGGCGCGCGCCGGCAAGCGCGGCGCCGGCTCTCAGACCCCGTAATACTCGCGGAACCAGCCGACAAAGGCCTCGACGCCCTGGTCGACCGGCGTGTTCGGGCGGAAGCCGGTGAGCGCCGCCAGGAGGTCGGCGCTCGCGAAGGTCCGCGGCACGTCGCCCGGCTGCATGTCCATGTAGTTGCGGACCGCCTCCCGCCCGAGCGAGTGCTCGATCGCCGCGATGAAGGCCTCCAGCGTCACCGGCTGGCCGTTGCCGATGTTGACCACCCGGAAGGGCGCCACGGGGCTCAGGCTGTCACAGTCCGCCACCGGCTGGCCGCGCACCGGCACCGCCGGGATCAGCCGGACGATGCCCTCGACGAGGTCGTCGATGTAGGTGAAGTCGCGCTCCATCTTGCCGTGGTTGTAGACGTCGATCGGCTCGCCCTTCAGCATCGCGTCGACGAACTTGAACAGCGCCATGTCCGGCCGGCCCCACGGCCCATAGACCGTGAAGAAGCGGAAGGCCGTCGTCGGGATGTTCCACAGGTGCGCGTAGGAGTGGGCGACGAGTTCCGTCGCCTTCTTGCTCGCCGAATAGATCGTCAGCGGGTGGTCCGTCATGTCGGTCTCGCGGAACGGCACGTCCGGGTTGGCGCCGTAAACGGAGCTCGTCGAGGCCAGCATCAGGTGCTTCACCGCCCGCTCGCGGCAGATCTC
>CAZDCR010000051.1:0-15565 GCA_964503995.1 uncultured Segnochrobactrum sp. | reverse complement strand
CCTCGCCGCTTTCGAGCGGCTGGCGCAGCGCGTCGAGCGCCTGCGGGTGGAATTCCGGCAGCTCGTCGAGGAACAGCACCCCCTGGTGGGCGAGCGAGACCTCGCCCGGCCGGGCGCGCAGGCCGCCGCCGATCAGCGCCGCCATCGAGGCCGAGTGGTGCGGCGCCCGGAACGGCCGGCGGTCCGACAGCCGTCCGTCGGCGAGCGCCCCGGCGATCGAGTGGATCATCGAGACCTCGAGCAGCGCCTGCGGCTCGAGCGGCGGCAGCAGCGACGGCAGCCGGCTCGCCAGCATCGACTTGCCGGAGCCGGGCGGACCGACGAACAACAGGTGGTGGCCGCCGGCGGCGGCGATCTCGAGCGCCCGCTTGGCGCTTTCCTGGCCGCGGACGTCGCCGAGATCGGGCAGGCGGCCCTCGGCGGCGCGCACCCTCGGCTCCGGCCGCGACAGCACCTGCGTGCCGCGGAAGTGATTGACGAGGCCGATCAGGCTGACCGGGGCGATCACCGGCAGGTCGCGCCCGGCCCACGCCGCCTCCGGCCCGTTGGCGGCCGGGCAGATCAGGCCGCGGCCGAGGGCGCCGGCGCCGATCGCCGCCGGCAGCGCCCCGGCGACGGGAGCGATGGTGCCGTCGAGCCCGAGCTCGCCCACCACCACCCACTCGGCGAGTTCGGCCGCCGGCACGGCGCCCATCGCCGCCATCACGGCGAGCGCGATCGGCAGGTCGTAGTGGCTGCCCTCCTTCGGAAGGTCGGCCGGGGCGAGGTTGACGGTGATGCGGCGCGCCGGCAGCGACAGTCCGGAGGCGACGAGGGCCGCCCGCACCCGCTCGCGGCTTTCGGCCACCGCCTTGTCGGCGAGGCCGACGATGTTGAAGACGACCGTGCCGGGACCGATCTGCACCTGCACGTCCACCGGCACCGCCTCGATGCCGTGGAACGCCACCGTGGTGACGCGGCTGACCATGGACGCCCCCTCCTGCCGCCTGCATCCGATGGTTGCGATGCTAGGCGAGGTCGCGGGGCCGCGCAAGAACATTCTGCGAACATCGGCCGTCATTGCCGTCGCCGGGGCGTTCCGGAGAAAGCCGTTTCCCGCCGCGGCCCTGCCGCGACAGCGGCTCGCTTGCACCTTGGAGCGCTTCCGCGCTAGGTGCGGGCCGGAGAACGGCATGGCGCGAGGGAGCGCACGCTCCCGTCGAGAGGATCCCGCGGATGACTTATGTCGTCACCGAGAACTGCATCAAGTGCAAGTACATGGACTGCGTCGAGGTGTGCCCCGTGGATTGCTTCTACGAGGGCGAGAACATGCTCGTCATCCACCCCGATGAATGCATCGACTGCGGCGTCTGCGAGCCGGAGTGCCCGGCCGAGGCGATCAAGCCGGACACCGAGGCGGGCCTCGAGAAATGGCTCGGCATCAATGCCGACTATGCCGTCAAGTGGCCGAACATCACGGTGAAGCGGGACTCGCCCGCCGACGCCGCCGAGTGGGACGGCAAGCCGGACAAGCTCCCGCTGCTGTCGCCGGAGCCCGGCCAGGGCGACTGAGGCGCCGCCGCCTCGAAAATCCCATGCGCGGCTGCATGATGACGATGCCGCCGCCCCCGAGACGACCCCGCGGCGCGCCGAATCGTCGCGGAAGCCTTTGTTTTTTCGGCGGCTTGGGCTATATTGTCCAGGACGTCGACGCTGTTCGGCATCTGGATCTCCCCACGAGCTCCCCCGATCGTTGTTGCGATCGCTCCCGGCCTTGCGGCCGGGAAGGGCCTGTGCGGTGCCGGACACCACCTGCGAGATCGTCGACAATTCGGGACGGCCGGCGGCCGCGGGCGTGAAGCGCCCGGCGAGGGCCGCGGCGTCTCATCGACAGCGGCCGGCCGAGGGCGTGCGGGTGCACCCGGAGCGGACCGATCGAAGTCAGGAGTGAGCGCGCGAATGGCTACCACCACCGCGAAGAAGACCGGCCAGCGTCAGGGCTTCCGGACGAACGAGTACGTCGTCTATCCGTCGCATGGCGTCGGTCAGATCGTCGCGATCGAGGAGCGCGAGGTCGCCGGACACAAGCTCGAGCTGATCGTCGTCACCTTCCAGAAGGACAAGATGACGCTGCGCGTGCCCGTGGCCAAGGTCGCCTCGGTCGGCATGCGAAAGCTCGCCGACGAGACCACCGTGGCGAAGGCGCTCGACACCGTGCGCGGTCGCGCCCGCGTCAAGCGCACCATGTGGTCCCGCCGCGCCCAGGAATACGAGGCGAAGATCAACTCGGGCGATCTCATCGCCATCGCCGAGGTGGTGCGCGACCTCTTCCGCGCCGACAGCCAGCCCGAGCAGTCCTATTCCGAGCGCCAGCTCTACGAGGCGGCGCTCGACCGCATGGCGCGCGAGATCGCCGTCGTCGAGCAGATCTCCGAGACCGAGGCGGTCCGCCGCATCGAGGGCCAGCTCGCCAAGAGCCCGCGCCGCGGCGCCCGCACGGCGGAAGCCGGCGCGGAGGCCGAGGGCGACGCCGAGGCCGAGACGGACCTCGACGAAGAGCCGAGCGAGCAGGAAGAGGCGGCCTGACGGTCGCTTCCCCGCAGCAGGACAGGCGCTGAGACAGGGCGGCCCGCGGGCCGCCCTTTTCGCATGTCGGGCCTCGTCCCGCAGCGGACACCCGTCCGCCTCGCATGCCGTTCTTGAAAGAAAGTTGCCGCTGATCCGTAAGGCGAGCCCGCGCGTATCGTTGCCAAGGGGGCGCGAGGCGCGAGCGAGGACGCCATGGTCAACGCCGGAGGCAGCCGCAGCAGGTTGGAGCGCGCCGCATCGCGCGCGCCCTATCTCGAGCGTGAGGAAGAACACGCCCTCGCCGTGCAATGGCGCGAGGCGCAGGACCAGGCGGCGCTGCACCGCCTGACGCAGGCGCACATGCGCCTCGTCATCGCCATTGCCGCCCGTTTCCGCCACTTCGGCCTGTCGATGAGCGACCTCATCCAGGAAGGCCACGTCGGCCTGCTGGAGGCCGCCGCCCGCTTCGAGCCGGAACGGCAGGTGCGCTTCTCCACCTACGCCACCTGGTGGATCCGCGCCGCCATCCAGGACTACGTCCTGCGCAACTGGTCGATCGTCCGCGGCGGCACCTCGTCGGCCCAGAAGGCGCTGTTCTTCAACCTGCGCCGCCTGCGCGCCAAGCTGACGCGCGAGCCCGGGGCCATCACCCAGAGCGAGATGCACCGCACCATCGCCGACGCCCTCGGCGTCTCGCAGGCCGATGTCGCGGTGATGGACGCCCGCATGTCCGGGCCGGACACCTCCCTCAACGCCCCGGTGACGGACGGCGAGGGCAGCTCCGACCGCCAGGATTTCCTGGTCGACGCGGCACCGCTGCAGGACGAGACGGTCGGCGAGGCCCTCGACGGTGCCCGCCGCACCGCCTGGCTCGGCAAGGCGCTCGCCGTGCTGAACGAGCGCGAACTGCAGATCGTCCGCGAGCGTCGGCTCACCGAAGGTGACGGTGCGACGCTCGAGGCCCTCGGAGCCACGCTTGGCATCTCCAAGGAACGCGTCCGCCAGATCGAGGCGCGGGCGCTCGAGAAGCTGAAGGCGGCCCTGCTCGCCGCCGAGGCCGACCGCGGCAGCTTCGTCGGCCACTGAGCCGGCACGGTCCGGCCCGGGGGTCGGTCAGGGTGTCCGGCGGGTGTCGCTTAGTGGCCTCGCGACCGGCCCGTGCCCTGCGCCACACTGGCCCCCGCCGGCCGCTTCCTGTAGGGGGAGGCGGCGGCCGTCCGTGATGACGGCCGCCATCGCCTCTGAAGGGTCGCCGGATGTCTCAGCCCGCCCAGATCTGGTCCGCTGCCGACTATGCCCGCAACGCCGGCTTCGTGCCGGCGCTCGGCGGCCCGGTGGTCGACCTGCTCGATCCGCGCCCCGGCGAGCGCATCCTCGATCTCGGCTGCGGCGACGGCGTGCTGACGGAAGAGCTCGCCGCCCGCGGCGCCATCGTCACCGGCTTCGACGCCTCGCCCGAGCTCGTCGCCGCCGCCCGCGCCCGCGGCCTCGACGCCCGCGTCGGCGACGGCCAGCGGCTGCCGTTCTCCCAGGCCTTCGACGCGGTGTTCACCAACGCCGCTTTGCACTGGATGCCGGACCATCCCGCCGTCGCCACCGGCGTGCGCCGGGCGCTGGTGCCCGGTGGCCGCTTCGTCGGCGAATTCGGCGGCCACGGCAATGTCGCGGCGATCGTCACCGCGCTCATCGCCGTGCTCGAGCGCCACGGCGTCGACGCCCGCACGCGGATGCCGTGGACCTATCCGACGGTGGGCGAGTTCTCGCAGCTGTTGGAAGACGCCGGCTTCGAGGTGCTGTCGATCGCCGCCATCCCGCGGCCGACGCCGCTGCCGACTGGCCTCGCCGGCTGGCTCGACACCTTCGCCAACCCCTTCCTCGGCGGTTTCACCGAGGACGAGCGCAACGACATTCTCGCCGCCGTCGAGGCGCTCTGCGCGTGGAGCCTGCGGGATCGCTCGGGTGGCTGGACGGCCGACTACGTCCGCCTGCGCTTCGCCGCCAAGCGGCTCGACTGAGGCGAAGACCGGTGGCGGCCGCACTCCCGCTCCGCTCCAGCACGGCCGCCGCTAGACCCCGTTCTCCCCACCCTCGTCCCGCCGTCCCAGCGCCGCCGCCCGGAAGGCCGAGGGGCTCATGCCCGTCGCCCGTCGAAAGGCGCGGCTCGCGTGCGCCGGGTCGTCGAAGCCGGCGGCTAGCGCCAGCATCGTGACGGTGCGGCCGGCGAGGCGTGGATCCGCAAGATCGGCCGCGAGCCGCTCGAGCCGGCGCGCGCGGACGCGCTCCGCCACCGTGCCGCCGGTCGCGGCAAAGGCCATGTGCAGATAGCGCGGCGTCACGTCGAGGAGGCTCGCGAGCCGCGTCGGCGTCAGAGTGGGATCGTCGAAATGGCGGTCGATCAGGTCGACCGCGCGCTCACGCAGGCCCGACGCCCCGCCGGTCGCGGATCGTGCCACCAGCCCGGCGAGGAGGTCGAGCGCGAAGTCGACCGACAGCCCCGCGGTCGATGCGCCGAGCCCGCCGGCGTACCGACCGAGAGCGGCGAGGTGAGCCGAGAGCAGCGCGCCGTTGCCGGTGTCCGTCGCGATCCGCCCCCACGGCGGCGTGCCGCCCCGTCCGAGCGCCCGCTCCAGCCGCTCGCGCGGCATCAGCAGCGTCAGCTTGTGCAGCGGTGCCGGTACCGAGAAGTCGATCGGCCGCGTGCCGTCCCAGAGGAACAGGTCGCCGGCGCGGAGCTCCACGGCGCCTTCGCCCTGGCGGACGTGCTCGCGACCGGCCAGCACCAGCAGCAGGCCCGCGAACGCCTGCTCCGTGCGACGGATCTCGCGCGCGCGGCGGTGGCCGGCGCAGGGCGCGCCGCGATACTCGACCAGCGTGCCGTCGCCCAGGCCCTGCCAGGCGAGGCGGACGCCGAACGGCTCTGGCCGGCACTCGGTCAGCGTCCAAGGCAGGTGGACGCGGCTCAGTTCCGCTCGCACGCCCTCGGCGGCGTCAGACGGGGCAAGCCCGCGCGTGTCCCAGTGACCGTGCATCGCCGTCGTCCCGGCCGTTCCCCGCGTCGCCACCTCTGCGGGTGGTCGACGGCTGCAAGTCTACCACCGAGCCGCCCGTCTGACGACGCCGCCGATCAGGGGTGGTGTTCGCGGATGTCCAAGCCGGCCTTCCCTCCCGTCCAAGCAGCGGGACCGTCGCACCGCTAGCCTCGCGCGTAGCGCCGCCGGTGGAAGAGCGGCAGGTAGAACAGACCTTCACGGGAGGAAACAGCGATGCGCCACGACATCGAGTTCAGCACCGAGGACGGCGTCACCCTGCGCGCCTGGCACTATCCGGCCGAAGGCGTCGACGGCCCGGCGCCGCTCGTCATCATGGCGCACGGCTTCTCGGCGACGCGCGAGATCCACCTCGCCGGCTTCGCCGAGGTGTTCCAGCAGGCCGGCCTCGGCGTCCTCGTCTACGACCACCGCAATCTCGGCGCGAGCGACGGCGCCCCGCGCGGCCACATCGACCCGTGGGCGCAGGTGAACGGCTACCGGGACGCCATCACCTTCGCCCAGACGATGAAGTCGGTGGACCCGGCCCGGATCGGCGTCTGGGGGTCGAGCTATTCCGGCGGCCACGTCCTCGTCGTCGGCGCCATCGACCGGCGGGTGAAGTGCGTCGTCGCCCAGGTGCCGCTCACCTACGGCCTCGAGACCGCTCGTCGCCTCGTCCGCGGCGACCACTGGGCGGGCCTGCGCGCAGCCTTCGACGCCGACCGCGCGGCGCGGGCGCGCGGCGAGCCGGGGATGCGGATGCCGGTGACGGCGCCCGAGGGCCAGCCATCCGCGCTGCCGACCGCCGACACCTACGAGTTCTTCACCCGCTTCGCCGAGGAACACCCGGACGCCTGGACGAACGAGGTGACGCTGCACTCGATCGAGCTCTTCACCGAATACGAGCCGGCGACCTACATCGCCCGTATCGCCCCGACGCCACTGCTGGTGGTCGTCGCAGCCGGCGACCACCTCACCCCCTTCGACCTCACCGCCCGCGCCTTCGAAGAAGCGCTGGAGCCGAAGCAACTCGTCGTCCTGCCCGGCGGCCACTTCGAGGCCTATACGGGCAAGCCCTTCGAGATCTCGTCCGCCGCCCAGTGCGCCTGGTTCAAGCGCCACTTGTAAGGCCGGGCAGCAACTGGCGTCCGGCAGTCGGCCGGACGCCGAAGCCGACAGGGTGTGCCGCCGGCGCCGGCGCGCGGCGCGGAACTAAGCCGCGGCCGTCGCCTGGGTGGTGCCCTTCGCGCCCGCGATCCCCTCGAGGCGCCGGCGGAGCGCGGCCGGCACCTGGCGGGCCGACTTGATCCGCGGGAGGTCCATCTCCCGGATCAGGGGGGCGACGTTGCCGTAGAGCGCTTCGTATTCGGCGTAGTTGTCGAAGCGGCGCCGCGTCACGTTGTCGACGAAGGTCTCCGCCGGGACCCCTTCGGCCAGCACCAGGCAGTGTTGGTCGAGCTCGAGGTGGTAGACGGTGAAGGCCTCGCCGAGCTCCTCGGTCGTCATCCGGACAATGGTCCGGCCGTTGACGAGCGCGCCCGCCTGGACGAGGAGGCCGTCGATGAGGACGGCGTGATCGGCCGTGACACGCAGGTCACGGACCGGCAGACCCTCGCCCAGCGCGCCTGCGCAAACGCGCACCGGCCGCACCGTCTCGGGAAGCAGGGCCGAGGCGACCCTCTTCCGTCCTACCCAGCGGATGGCCCGCGTCTCTCCCTCGGCCGTCAGGACGAGGGAGCCGGGCTCCAGGCGTTCGACGTCACAACCGCCGCCCGGAACGGCGATCCGCGTCCCGGCGAGGAAGCAGGGCGGATAGCTGACGGCGGAGTAGCTCGGCAGCGGATCACCGATTGAATACGAATTGTCCGACGCCAGCCGGATCTGCCCGTTCGAGACGATCTGCAAGACAAGCTCGCCGTCGTCAGTCAATCCCAGATAAATTCTTCCGCTTGTATTCCCAGTCTTCACTGCGTCGCCGACGTTCAAAACGTCCCCTTCCCAGGACACAGGGACAGGAGTACTCGACTGGTTGGTTACTACATTTTCAGCTGAATAGTCATAGATGCGAAAAAAGGTGACGCTGCCCATATCAACTCCCTGCAATCTGAAGTGCCCAGAATGCACACCAGGGCGAGTATCGGTCGCAATCAGAAGCGTGTGAAGTGGCAGATCGCGCTCAAGTTGCACGGCGGGGTGCGAGTGGCATTTCTGCACCGCGGGCCCGCCCACTCCCGCGGCCGATCGGGGCCGCCCAGGGAGGCGCCATCATGCGCTGCAGTCGGACGCGGTTGCCGGATCGCCGTCCCGCGCCGGTGTGGCGCCGCCGCTCGCCCTCACGCCGGCGAGAAGCGCCCCTCGCGGAGGAACCGAACCGTCGCCTCGATGACGCGGTCGTCGACGGGGAAGAAGGTGTGGCCGGTGTGGATCACCCGGTGGTCGGCCATGCCGACGAGCCGCGTGCTCTCCACCGACACCTTGCCGTCGTGCGGGCGAGGCAGCACGAGGTTGCCGAACGGGTCGAGGGAGACGTCGCCGGCGAGCACGCCGCAGGGATAGTCGACGGGCCCGAACAGGTCGGCCACGGCCGCCTGGTCGGTGCAGAGCTCCTGGCCGACGGGGCCGGCGATCCAGCGATAGGGGGCGAGGCGGCGCAGGGCGTCGGCGACCTCGGAGCCGTGGTTCGGCGTGGCGAGCAGCACGACGCGGCCGAGCCGCGCCGGCCGGTGGCGCGCCAGATAGGCCCGGGTGATCAGCCCGCCGAGCGAGTAGCCGACAAAGTGCACTGCCGGCGCGGCGGCGATGGCCTCGGCCACCGCCGGCTGCGACAGCGCCGCGTGGACGTGCTCGACAAGCGCCGAAAGCCCGAGCTTCGTCGAGGGGTAGCCGATGTTGTGGACGATGTAGCCGTCCGCCTCGAGCCGGCGCTCGAGCCGGCGCATCTGCCGCGGCGAGCGCAGGATGCCGTGCAGCAGCACGACATGCTCGCCCGTCACCGCCGTGGCCGGCGTTGCGCCGGGCGCAACCGGTTCTCGCAGGGCCGCCAGCGGCGCTGCCGGTGCGGACGAAGGAGCCGCTGGACCAGCCCCGGCCGCGCCGTCCCCGGCCACCGCGTTCGCCGGGCTCAGCTCGAGCGCGGCTGCGGCACGATGCGGAGGTAGGGCTTCAGCGTCTTCCATCCGCCGGGAAACTTCTCCTTGGCCGCCTCGTCGGAGACCGACGGCACGATGATCACGTCCTCGCCGTCCTTCCAGTCCGACGGCGTCGCCACCGAGAACTTCGCCGTCAGCTGCAACGAGTCGATGACGCGCAGGATCTCGTCGAAATTGCGCCCCGTCGAGGCCGGATAGGTGAGCGACAGCTTCAGCTTCTTGTCCGGCCCGATGATGAACACCGAGCGCACCGTCATCGTGTCGCTCGCGTTCGGATGGATCATTCCATAGAGGTCGGAGACCTTGCGGTCGGCGTCGGCGATCATCGGGAAGTTGGGCGCGTGGCCCTGGGTCTCGGCGATGTCGGCCGCCCAGCGGCCGTGGGCGTCCAGCGGGTCGACCGACAGGCCGATGACCTTGACGTTGCGGCGGTCGAACTCCGGCTTCAGGCGCGCGACGGTGCCGAGCTCGGTGGTGCACACCGGCGTGAAGTCCTTCGGGTGCGAGAACAGCACGCCCCAGGAGTCTCCCAGCCACTCGTGGAAGTGGATCGTGCCCTCGGTGGTCTCGGCGGTGAAGTCCGGCGCGGTGTCGCCCAGGCGGATGGTCATGGTGGCTCTCCCGATTGTCGTGGCCGCGCCTGCATCGCTCACGCGCCGCGGCGCTCATTCGTCTCGATGGCGGCGGCAAGCCTAACGCAGCCCGCCCCCGGCGGCGAGCCGCGGGGTTTCGCGGATGGCCCCGCCAGGGGCATGGCATTCCCGGCCGGACCGATGCGGCGGAACGGCCGCGCCGGACCCGACGCACGCCGCCTTGCACGCACGCCGCCTTGCAGCCGCGAAACGGAATGTGAACCTTCGTGAGGGAACCATGCATGGTGGTGCGGCAGCCATCGTGTTAGCCGATTTCCCGCGGGGATGTTTCGAGTACCCGGCGGCGCTGGCTCGGCGCCGCCTTCGGAGATGCTGCATGTCCCGTCCGCGTGTCGGCCGCCTTTCGGCCGCGCTTCTCTCCCTTGCGACCCTGATCGCCCTGTCGTTCGCCGGGCCCGCCCGCGCTGGCGACACGGTCGATGCCTGTTCCGTCCCCGACGAACTGCTGGGCTTCACCGCCGGCCTCGAGCGCACCCGCGCCCGCATCGCCGGCGGCGGCACGGCCACCATACTGGCGATCGGCTCCTCGTCGACCGAGGGCGTGGGCGCCACCGACGCCGACCACACCTATCCTGCCCGCCTCGCCGTGCACCTCGCCTCGCGCGTCCCCGGCGCAGCGGTCCGTGTCGTCAACCGCGGCATCGGCGGCGAAGTGGTGGCCACCACCGCCGCCCGCCTGCGCACCGAGGTCGCCGCGGTGCGGCCGGACCTCGTGATCTGGCAGGTCGGCACCAACGATGCCGTGCGCGGCGTCGGCCTCGACGTCATGGCCGGCATCGTCGAGGACGGCCTCGCCTTCCTGAAGGCCGAGGGCGTCGACGCCGTGCTGATGGACCCGCAGTTCTATCCGCGCATCGCCGACAACGCCGGCTATCGGCAGGCGGTGGCGGTGATCGCCGATCTCGCCGCCCGCCATGGCGTGCCGCTGGTGCGCCGCTATGAGGCGATGCGCTACTGGGCGGGCCGCCCGCAGCCGGTGTCGATGCTGTGGCGCGATGCCTTCCACATGAACGACCAGGGCTACGAGTGCATCGCCGGGATGATCGCCGGCAGCCTCGCCGCCCGCTGGCGCACGGCGGCGGCTCCGGCCACCGCTCCCGCCGCGACCGCTTCCGCCGCCACCACGCCCGCGAAGCCGGCGGCGGTCGGTCCGGCGATCTCCGCCCTCGGCGGCGGCACGGCCGGCACGACCCCGGTGAAGAGCGCCGCCGCCCCCGTGCAGGCGACAGCGGCCGTGGTGCAGTAGGCACGGCACGCGGGGTCTTTGCTGCGGCGGGCGCGGTCGCTACCCTCGCCGGTGCGCCGCGCAGTGGCGCGGCAAAGCCACGAGGGCGAACATGGGCACGATCGGCACCACCCCCGGCATCGGCCATGTCCCGCGCGCACGGGGTCTGACGCCCGGCCAACTGGCAGGCCTCGCCGTCGCGGCCCTCGTCGCACTTCCCGGCCCGGGCCTCGCCGCCGACCGCGCCGGCGAGCTGAAGACCTTCCGCGACTGGGTGATCGGCTGCGACAACACGCTTGCCTGCACTGCCCTCGGCATGGCGCCGGCGGACGGCGAAGCCGGCGCCTACGTCAAGATCGCCCGCGCCGCCGGGCCGAATGCCACGGCGGAGGTGAGCGTCGTCGTCTATGCGGAAACGACGCCCGCCACGCCGCGCCTGCGGCTGCGTCTCGACGGTGGCAAGGGACCCGGCCTGCCGTCCGACGTGCTCGCCGCCACGTTCGACGGCCAGTTCGCCCGCGCCCGTCTCGCCGGCGCCGATGCCGCGGCGGTGATCGCCGCGCTGCTGCCGGCGACGGGCCTCACCGTCGAGCTTCTGGATGGCAGCAAGAGCCTGTCGTCCTCGCCGGTGTCGCTGTCCGGCTCCTCGGCGACGCTCCGCTACATGGATGCCGAGCAGGGCCGCGCCGGCGGCGTCACCGCGCTGGTGGCGACCGGCTCCGCCGCCGCGAGCAAGGTGCCGGCGGCCCCCGTCGCCCCCGTCGTCACGGCTGTTTCGATGAGCGAGCTCGACCCGCCGCCGAAGCGCCGCCCGGCCGGCATTCCCGCCGCCGATCCGGACGACTGCCCGATCGACCCGAAGGAGATGGCGGTGTCGCTCTCCGGCGGGCGCACGCTCTGGGGCACCTGCGTCAGCGCCGGCGCCTACAACTTCACCTACGACTTCCGGGTCGCCGGCGCCGGCGCGGCGGTCCCCGCGCGCTTCGAGGTGCCCGGCGCCGGCGCGGTGATGTCGATGGGCGAGGACGACGATTTCGCCGCTCTCACCAACCCCGGCCTGTCCGACGACGGCTTCGTGCTGTCGGCCTTCGCCAAGGGCCGTGGCATCGGCGATTGCGGCGGGCTGGCGGAGTGGGTGTTCGACGGGGAGCGCTTCCGCGCTCTCACCTATGCCGCGATGGATACCTGCATGGGCGTGCCGGCGGACGACTGGCCGGTGCTCTACACCGCCCGCCGTCGCTGAGGGGGCGCCAGGCAGCCGCGCCGAGGGAGCGCGACAACCCCGTCCGGCTAGGCCGTCGCCGCCTTGTGCGCGGTCCCCGCGTGCCCGTCGGCGCAATCGCCGGGACGCTCCACCTCGATGGTGGCGTGGGCGATGGCGAAGCGCTCGGCGAGCCTGGCCTTGACCGCCCGCACCACCGGCGCCGTCTCGACGCCCTCGGCGACGACGACGTGCAGCGTCGCGTTCAGCCGGCCTTCGGCGAGCGTCCAGGCGTGCACGTGATGGCACTCCTCCACCCCCAGCACCGCCTCGGTGAGGTCGGCGGCGATGGCCGGTCCCTCCGCCCCCGTGGGCGCGCCCTCGAGGAGAACGTGGGCGGACTCGCGCATCAGCGAGATCGTCGCTCGCAGCAGCAGCCCCGCCACCACCAGCGACAGGATCGGGTCGATCGGCACCCAGCCCGTGAGCCAGATCACAAGGGCCGCGATCACCGCGCCGACGGATCCGAGCAGGTCGGAAAGCACGTGCAGGATGGCGCCGCGGATGTTCATGTTGCGCTCGCCACCGGCGAGCACAAAGAACGAGGCGACGTTGACGCCGAGGCCGAGCAGCGCCACGATGCCCATCGTCTCGGCGTCGATCGCCACCGGGTCGGAGAAGCGCTCGACGGCCTCGACGACGATCCAGGCGGTGAGCAGCAGCAGCGCCACGGAATTGGCGAAGGCGACCAGCACCGTCATGCGGTGATGGCCGTAGCTCATCGCCGCCGAGGCCGGCCGCCGCGTCATCCGGAACGCCCACCAGGCGAGCGCCAGCGCCACCGCGTCGGTGAGCATGTGGGCTGCGTCGGCGAGGAGCGCCAGCGACCCCGACAGCACGCCGCCGATGGCCTCGACGACCATGAATGACACGGTGATCAGCGCCGCGATCGCCGTGCGCGTCTCGCTGGAGGAACCATGCGAATGCCCGGCGTGGCCGCCGGCGCCGTGCGCATGGCCGGCATGGTCATGCCCGGCGTGACCCGGCCCGTCGTGGTCGTGGTGCGCGTGGCCGGCGTGGGCCGCGTGGTCGTGGCCCGCCGGCGGCTTGCCGTCATCGTCGCGGTGGTCGTGCGAACTCATCGGCGAACCCTCGGTTGGGTGGCGCGAGAGAGCCAGAAGCCGGGCCCGCCGGCAAGGCGTGCCGCGCAGGGCCTCGCGAAAGGCGGGCGGCTCTGCCCGCCCGTTCAGCCCTGCGGCGACAGCAGCCGGGCGGCGCGCAGGTACTGCGGCGGCAACTCGGGCTTGCCGCCGAGGGCCGCCGTCGCGCGCAGGCCCCAGCGCGGGTCGGCGAGGAAGCCGCGGGCGAGCGCCACGAGGTCGGCCCGCCCGTCGGCGACGATCGCCTCGGCCTCCGCCGGCGTGGTGATCATGCCGACGGCGCGGCTCGCCACCCCCGCCTCCTTGCGGATGCGCTCGGCGAAAGGCACCTGGAACAGCGGCGCCGCCGGCACCTTGGCGGTCGGGTTGATGCCGCCGGTCGAGGCGCAGACATAGACGACGCCCTCCGCCTTCAGCACCCTGGCGATCGCCACCGCGTCGTCGCCGTCGAGGCCGCCGGGCGTCCAGTCGGTCGCGGAGATGCGCGCGCCGAGGGGGATCCGATCCGGCAGCGCCGCCCGCACCGCCTTCACGACCTCGCGCATGAAGCGGGTGCGGTTGTCGAACGAGCCGCCGTAGCCGTCCTCGCGGACGTTCGACAGCGGCGAGAGGAACGAGTTGATCAGGTAGCCGTGGGCGCAGTGCAACTCGACGACGTCGAAGCCGATGCGCGCCGCGCGCTCCACCGCCTGGACGAACGCGGCGATCGTCCGCGCGATGCCGGCCGCGTCGAGCGCCTCGGGCGCCGGGCGGTCGGGCGTCAGCGGCAGCGCCGAGGCGGCGACCGTCGGCCACGGGTCCTCGCCCGGCTTCAGTCCGTGGTCGCCCTCCCACGGCCGCGCGGTCGAGGCCTTGCGGCCGGCGTGGCCGATCTGGATGCCGAACTTCGTGCCGGGCGGCGCGACGCGCTTCGCCGCGTCGATGACCCGCTTCAGCGCCGCCTCGTTGTCGTCGCTGTAGAGCCCGAGGCAGCCGTGGGTGATCCGGCCGCGCCGCTCCACCGCCGTGGCCTCGACGACGACGAGCCCGGCGCCGGACATGGCCAGCGTCATCAGGTGCTGGTGGTGCCAGTCGTTGGCCGAGCCGTCGTCGGCGGAATACTGGCACATCGGCGCGACGACGATGCGGTTTTGCAGCGTCACCGGTCCGATGTCGAACGGCGTCAGCAGGGCTGCGGTCATGGCGTCATCCGGACTTGGGTATCGACGGGGGTCGGCGCGCGGGAGGCGCGGCCGAGGTGGCGACCCTATCCGAGCCGCCGCCACCGTGCCACCCGCCAGGCCGCCGCCTCACCCCCCGGCGCGCAGGTCGTCGATCGACTTCGTCGGCGTGATCGCCTGCGGGTCGAGCTTGACGTGCAGGAGGGCCGGCCGGCGCGAGGCGATCGCGGCGGCGAGCGCGGGGGCGAAATCCTCGCTCGTCTCCACCGTCGCGCCGTGGGCGCCGTGGGCGCGGGCGAGGGCGGCGAAGTCCGGGTTCTTCATCGTCGTGCCGGAGACGCGGCCGGGATAGGTGCGCTCCTGGTGCATGCGGATGGTGCCGTAGATGCCGTTGTCGATCACCACCACCACCACCGCGGCGTTCGCCTGCAGGGCGGTGGCCATCTCCTGGCTCGTCATCTGGAAACAGCCGTCGCCGGCGAGCGCCACCACCACGCGGTCAGGATGCGCGAGCTTCGCTGCGATCGCCGCCGGCAGGCCGTAGCCCATCGAGCCCGACGTCGGCGCCACCTGCGTGCCGTAGCGGCGGAAGCGGTGGAAGCGGTGCAGCCAGATCGCGTAGTTGCCGGCGCCGTTGGTGAGGATGGCGTCCTCCGGTAGCGCCCTGAGCGCCGCCACCACCGCCGCCATCTGGAACGTGCCCGGATGCGCC
Organism: uncultured Segnochrobactrum sp.; assembly: GCA_964503995.1. GTDB lineage: Bacteria > Pseudomonadota > Alphaproteobacteria > Rhizobiales > Segnochrobactraceae > CAMDHY01. Next base: position 729 of record CAZDCR010000051.1, on the reverse strand, counting down.
GGCACCGTCTCGCTCCAGGCGAGATAGTCGGCGCGGGCGGCGCGGGTCGCCTCGGCCCAGGCGAGCGCGGTCGGCGGCTGCAGGCCCTCCAGCGCGGCGGCGAACGCCTGCGGGCTCGCATTGATGGCGAGCGAGGGCTGGTAGACCTTGCCGAGCCCGTCGGCATCCGGCAGCGCGTGGACGAGCGCCGGCTGTGGCGCGCCCGGCTCCATCAGCGTGTAGCTTTGCGACGGCACCTCCGACAAAGGATCGCCGACGACGAGGAGCAGGTCGGCGTCGCGGATGCGCGCCAGAAGCTTCGGGTTGACGCCGAGGCCGAGGTCGCCGGCATAGTTCGGGTGGTCGGCCGGAAACAGCATCTGCCGCCGGAAGGTGACGGCCACCGGCAGCGCGAAGCGCTCGGCGAAGCGCACCGTGGCGGCGACCGCCGCCTCCGACCAGCGGCCGCCGCCGAGCACGACCATCGGCCGCTCCGCCGCCCACAGCCGCTTCTGCAACCGCGCCATGTCGGCGAGGCCCGGCCAGGTCTCGACCGCCTCGACGCGCGGCGCGTCGGCGACCGCGGCGAGGGCCGTCAGCATGTCCTCGGGCAGCGCCACGACGACAGGCCCCGGCCGGCCCTGCATGGCGACGCGGAAGGCGCGGGCGACGAGCTCCGGCACCCGCGCCGGATCGTCGATCTCCACCGCCCACTTGGCGAGCGTGCCGAAGACGGCCTTGTAGTCGACC
>CAZDCR010000050.1:0-15898 GCA_964503995.1 uncultured Segnochrobactrum sp. | reverse complement strand
GCCACCACGTAGGCGCGGTCGGCGAAGGCGAGTGCCTCGTGGACGTTCTGCTCCACCACCAGCATCGTCAGCCCGTCGGCGCGCAGTTGCGCCAGCAGCTCGAAGATCTGGTCGACGATGCGCGGCGCGAGGCCGAGAGAGGGTTCGTCGAGCATCAGGAGCTTCGGGCGCGACATCAGCGAGCGGGCGATCGCCAGCATCTGCTGCTCGCCCCCCGACAGCATGCGCGCCAGCGCGTTGAAGCGGGCGCGCAGGATCGGAAACATCGCGAGGTACTTCTCGATGTCGTCGGCGACGCCCTGCTTGTCGCGGCGCGAGGCAGCCCCGAGCCTGAGGTTCTCGCCGACCGTCAGGTCGGCGAACACGCGCCGTCCCTCCGGCGTCAGCGTGATGCCGCGGCGGACGATCGCCTCGACCGACAGGGCGCCGATGTCCTCGCCGGCAAAGCGCACCGTGCCCTTCGCCTTCGCCACCATGCCGACGATCGCGCCGATCAGGCTCGACTTGCCGGCGCCGTTCGGTCCGAGGAGGGCGACGATCTCGCCCTCCCCGACCGAAATCGAGACGTCGCGAACTGCCTTGATCGGTCCATAGCTGACGTGGATGCCGGAGGCCTCCAGCATCACGGGGCGGGAACCCAGGCCGGCACGACCTTGCCGACCGGCGTGAACTTGCCATCCTTCACCTGGATGACGGTGACTTCCTTGAGCGGTACGCCGTTCTGGTCCTTGTAGGTGATCGAGCCGGTGGTGATGCCTTCCAGGCCGCTGAGTTCGCGGATCTGCGCGTTGATCGCCGCCGGATCGAAGGAGCCCGCCTTCTCGGTGGCCGCCTTGACGATGTCGACGGCCTCGCCGCCGAGGCCGAAGAAGATGTTCTGCACCTTCTTGCCGGCCGTCTCGCAGTCCGCATAGAAGGTCGCGAGCTTGCTGCCCTCCGACGGAAAGCCGTGGGTGATGAAGGTGGCGAGCGCGGCGCCGTCGCCGGCGACCTCGATGAAGGACGGGTCGTCGAAGCCGTCGGTCCCGTAGACGGGCAGCTCGAGGCCGGCCGACTTCATCGTCCGCACCAGCACGCCGGCATCCGGCACCAGGATTGCTGCGAACACCATGTCGGGCGCATCGGCGGCGTTCTTGATCTCGGTCACCTGCGCCGTGTAGTCGGCGAGGCCGTGGTTGTAGTTGACCCGTCCGACCACCTGGCCGCCGAGCTTCTCGAAGGCCTTGCCGAAATATTCCGGCGTGATCGACGAATAGGCGCCGACGTCATGGGCGATCATCAGGATCGCCTTGCGCAGGCCGTTGGCGTAGGCGATCTCGGCCGCTGCCGCGGCGGCGGCGTTGTCGCCGTAGGGGACGAGGTAGCCGTTGTCCGGCGAGGCCATCGGGAAGGCCGGCTGGGTGGCACCGACCGACAGCACCGGCACGCCCTGGCCGAGCGCGAGCTGCGCCATCGGGATCAGCCCGTCGTCGGTGGGCGGGCCGAGCAGCACGTCGGCGCCGAGGTCGAGCAGTTCCTGGGCGGCGTTGGCGGCCGTCACCGGGTCGCTCTTGGTGTCGCGGACGATCAGCGTCACCGGCTTGCCGAGGATGCCGCCGGCGGCGTTGATCTGGTCGACCCGGCAGGCGACGCCGTCGGGGCTGTCATAGGGGGCGAGCGGGCCGGTGACGGCGGCGGCGTAGCCGATGGTCAGGCCGTCATCGGCGGCGTGCGCGGTGGAGAGTGCGGTGGCGGCCAGAATGATCGCGCCGCTGCAGGCCATGAGCGTCCGAGCCAGTGCCATAGCGTGTTCCCTTCTCTGGTTGAGGTTGTGGCTTTTTGCTTTTGTCTCAGTGGGCGGTGGCCGGCCGGCGCCTGGCGCGCTCGTTGCCGATGTAGACCTCGATGACACGGGGGTTGCGGCGCACCTCTTCGGGTGTGCCGCTGGCGACGATCTCGCCCATGTCGAGCACGTAGATCCGCTCGCAGACTGTCATGATGAAGCGCAGGTCGTGGTCGATGACGATCACCCCGCAGCCGAAGGCGTCGCGGATGCGCTGCACCGATCCGATCAGCGCCGTCGTCTCCACCGCGTTCATGCCGGCGGCGGGCTCGTCGAGCAGCAGGAAGTCCGGCCCGAGCGCCAGCGCGCGGACGATCTCGAGCCGCCGCTGGTTGCCGTAGGAGAGGGCGCCGGCCTTCCAGTCGGCGATGGCGAGGAGGCCGAAGCCCTCGAGCAGCGCGTCGACGTCGATGGCGCCGGCGCGGTCCGGGCGGTCGCGCCGGCAACTCGTCAGCGCCACCTCGACGTTCTGGCGCACCGTCAGGCGGGCGAACAGCTTGATGTTCTGGAACGTGCGGGCCACGCCGGCGGAGGCACAGAGCTGCGGAGTGGTGTTGCTGATGCGGCGGTCGCCGAGGCGCACCTCGCCCTCGTCCACCGGCATCAGCGAGGATATCGCGTTGATCAATGTCGACTTGCCGGCGCCGTTCGGACCGATCAGCCCGACAATCTCGCCTCGGTTGCAATCGAGCGATGCGGAGCGCAGCACCGAGAGGCCGCCGAAGCTCTTGCTGACGCCGGAGACGACGAGCTTGCCGGCAGTGCGGGGGGCGGACGGCGTCGGCATCTGCACGATCGACACCCCTCCCGATCGACCACAAGCCAACGCGAAACATTCGCGATTGCCTTTGGTCTATTTCTCAGACCACATGCTCCATTAGTCAAGCGTCGATTGCCCCGCGGCGCGGCGGCGCGCGGCTGCGAACGCCAGCAGGGCATCCGCCTTCGGCGCCAGGGCTTGGACGCAGGGCGTCGGAGACAGGGCTTCGGAGGCAGGGCTTGGGCGCGCAGTGTCTCCGGTCAGAGCTTGGCGAGCAGTCCGCCGTCGACGACGAGGTCGATCCCGGTGATGAAGCTCGCCGCCTCGCCGAGCAGGAACAGCGTCGCCGCCGACACGTCCTCCGGACGTCCGACGCGCTTCAGCGGCGTGCGCGCCTCCATCGCCGCGACGCGGGCGGGGTCGGCATAGATGTCGGCCGTCATCGGCGTGGCGATGGCGCCGGGGCAGACCGTGTTGGAGCGGATGTTCTCGTGGGCGAACTGCATGGCGAGCGAGCGCGACAGCGAAACGAGCGCTGCCTTCGACAGCTGGTAGGCATCCGCCGGGCCACCGCCGAGAATGTTCTCCATGTTGCGCAGCCCGACGACGCTGGCGATGTGGACGAAGGCGCCGCCGCCCGCCGCCCGCATCAGCGGCAAGGCCCCGCGCACGACGCGCATCGCGCCGTTGAGGTTGACGTCGAAGGTCAGCGCGAAGACGTCGTCGGCCGCCGTCTCCAACGAGCCGTCCCGCTCGAACAGGCACAGCCCGGCCGCGTTGACGACCGCATCGAGCCGGCCATGGCGGTCGCCGATCACCCGCATCAGCGCGGCGATGTCGGACCCGTCGCGAAGATCGCCCTGGTGGAAGGCGAGGCCGTCGACGCCTCGCAGCGCCGCTGGTGCCGGCTTCAGGTCGAAGGCGTGCACGGTCGCGCCGGCGCTGGCGAGGTCACGGGCGATGGCGAACCCGATGCCGCCGCCGGCCCCCGTCACCAGCGCGATCTTGCCGTCGAAACGCCCCGTCATGGCGAAGTCCCCGCTTTCAGCGGGCCGGCACGCGGGCGGCCCTTCCGTTGCGCGACAGTGAAATCCGGATTGCCGGGATCCGGCAACCCGAACCGAGAGAGCGAGGTCTCGAGATGCGTCTTCAGGGAAAGCGGGCGATCGTCACGGGCGCGGCGAGCGGCATCGGCGCAGCGATCGCGGCGCGCTTCGCAGCGGAGGGGGCGCGTGTCGTCATCGCCGATCGCAACTGGCCGGCCGCAGAGGACACCGCGCAGCGGCTGCGGGCGGCGGGTGGCGAGGCGGTGGCCGTCGAGGCCGACGTCGCCTCCTCGGCGTCGACCGCCGCGATGGTGGCCGCGTGCGTGAGGGCTTTCGGAGGGCTTGAGGTGCTCGTCTGCAATGCCGCCATCGTCCACCCCGACGACGCCGACGCCGTGGCGACGCCGGAGGAGGCGTGGGACGCGACGCTGGCGGTAAACCTCAAGGGGGTCTTCCTGGGGGCGAAGCACGCCGTCCCCGAGATCGAGCGATCCGGCGGCGGCGCGATCGTCACGATCGCCTCGATCGTCGCGCTGCTCGGCTCGCACCCCTCGCAGATCGCCTACACCGCCAGCAAGGGCGGCGTCGTGGCGCTGAGCCGCGAACTCGCCGTCGACCTCGCCCGTCGCCGCATCCGCGTCAACGCCGTCCTGCCGGGCGTCACGGCGACAGCGATGGCCTCGCAGATCGTGCGGGACGAGGGCGCCTACCAGGTCCGCCGCGCCCACATCCCGATGGGCCGTTTCGGACTGCCGGAAGAGATCGCCGCGCTCGCCGTGTTCCTCGCTTCGGACGAAGCCTCCTACATCACTGGCCAGGCGATCCCGATCGACGGGGGCATGGTGGGAGCGTATCTGACACCGCCCGATCCGCGGTGAGGGAAGCTCTGGTCTTACCAGTATTGACGTCTCAATCTGTTGCCCGTGATCCTCGTTGCGCGCCGTCTGCTGCCGCTGCCTCGCCGTCGCCATGATTAGTTGGGGCGACGATTTCCATGCATGACTTTGACGCGCTGCTGGCCGTCTGTTCGCGTCGAGATTGTCCGGAGCTCCATCTCTGTGCGATCAAGGTCGGGCTGGAACAGAACAAGTCGCCAAGCGAGAATTTTTATAGAGTTGACGATCGACCCTTGATTTTAGCGACGTCTTCAGCAATTTTCTGCTCCGAGAAATCGCGATTCGTACCCGGAGTTTGAAATGTCTGACGATACCGACGACCTGATGGCGCTGACGGCCAATATCGTGGCCGCCTATGTGATGAACAACAATGTCCAGTCCGCCGATCTTCCGGCGCTGATCGGGCAGGTTCACAGCGCCCTCCACAAGACGGTGCAGGGCGAGACGACGGCTGCGCCGGCGCCGCTGGTTCCCGCCGTCCCGGTCAAGAAGTCGGTCACGCCCGATTACATCATCTGCCTCGAGGACGGAAAGAAGTACAAGTCGCTGAAGCGGCATCTTCGCACCGCCTACAATTTGAGCCCCGAGGAATATCGCGCGAAGTGGGGCCTGCCGGCCGACTATCCGATGGTCGCTCCGAACTATGCCGCCACCCGTTCGGCAATGGCGAAGAGCCTCGGCCTCGGCCAGCTGCGCAGCCGCAAGGCCGCCCCGGTCGAGCCGCCGCCGGCGCCGGCCCCCAAGAAGCGGGCGCCGGCCAAGAAGAAGGCGGCCTGATCGCCGATCGACCGGCGGCGACGGACAATCCAGTCGCCGGCCTTTTCTGAGAGACCGAACGCCCCTCTCGCACCTGACGTGCGGGTGGGGCGTTCGCCGTTCTGGTGAGGCTCGTCTTGACCCAACTCTCGCTCCGGCCCGCCGATCCGACCTTCCTCGGCGTCCCGCATCGTGGCCTCGGGGACGTGAGCCGCGGCGACATCGCCGTCTTCGGCGCCGGCCACGGCACGCCCTATCCGGCGGACGACGACATCGGCTATGCGCTCGACACCGGTAGCGCCGACGCGCCCGCGGCCATCCGGCGCGGTGCCGTGCAGTCGAGCAGCAACCTCGACCACTGGGACTATGATCTCGGCGGCCCGCTGTTCGGCGATAGTCCCATGCGGCTGGTCGACTGCGGCGACGTCGAAGCGACGCCCGAGGACGGCACCGGCAACCGGGCGGGCATCGAGGCGGCGACGCGCGCCCTCGTCGCCCGTGGCGCGGTGCCGGTGCTGCTCGGGGGCGACGATTCCGTGCCGATCCCCTTCCACCGCGGCTTCGCCGAGGCGGGGCCGCTGGCCATTCTGCAGATCGATGCGCACATCGACTGGCGCGACACCATCGGCGGCGAGCGCGATGGCTACTCGAGCACGATGCGGCGGGCGTCCGAGCTGCCGTTCGTCCGCTCGATCGTCCAGGTCGGCGCGCGTGGCGTCGGCAGCGCACGGCGGCAGGAGGTCGAGGCGGCGGCGGCATTTGGCGCCCACATCCTGCCGGCGGAGGTGTTTCGCCGCGACGGCATCGATGCGGTGCTGCGCGCCCTGCCCGACGACCTGCCGGTGCTGATCGCCCTCGACCTTGACGCCTTCGACCCGAGCCTGGTGCCGGCCGTCAATGCGCCGACACCCGGCGGGCCGCTGTTCCCGGAGATCGCCGCGCTGGTGCGCCGCGTCGCGGCGACGCGTCCGGTGCTGGGCCTGTCGGTGGTGGAACTGGTGCCGCGCCTCGACGTGACGGGGGTGTCGGCGATGGTCGCCGCACGCTTCGTCCTCAATGTCGTGGGGGCAATGGTGCGCCGAGGGGCCTGATGGGCTGGTTCGGCGGCGGCGCCCCGGGGAACGTGTCCCCGGGAGCCGATGGGCCGCAGCCGGTGGCCCGCCTGCGGGCTGGCTATCGGCCGCATCCGCTCACTTGCCGGAGCGGACGATCTTCTTGATGACGCGCGGCGGGTTGCCGCTCATCTCGGCGATCTTGCGGTCCTGCTCCTCGATGTAGGTGCGGGCCGGCTCGTCGCCGTCGAGGCCGCCGAGGTCGGCGCCGGGAACCTTGCGGTTCGAGGTGCGCTGGCCGTCCTCGTAGAACACGTCGAACAGCACGGCACTGTTGGTATCAACTTTGGTTTTCTTGCGGGCCATCGGAGGTCTCCGGGTTGGTGGCCGAATCCGTCCCCGCGTCGGGGGCGTCCTCGTCGGTGGTCTCGGTGTCGCCGTCCCCGGGCACGGTCTTGCGCTTTGCCGCTTCCTCCTCACGCTTCTGCAGCTTCTCCAGCTTCTTCTGTTCCTTCGAGCGGCTCCGCTCGTTGCGCTGCTGGCGATAGTTCGGCTTGAAGGCCATGATGATCCACTCCGCGATCCCGGGGGGCACAGTCTCAGGGAGGCGCCTCGACGCCCGCTGGCGCTGTTCCGGTCGTCGCCGGACCGCGAGGTGAGGGCGGTGCGGCCGGGCACGGGGGCGGCCATATGGGCCGGCCGCCGGGCGGCGCACGAGGGCGTCTCGGCGGGCTACATGCCACATCGCGCGGCGGGATCATAGGGTGCCACGCAAGTCCGCGCCTGCGACGGCGGCGCACGCCCTCCCTGCGGCCGGGCGTTACGGATCGTGGATCGGCAGGGCTGCCGTGTCCTTCACCGTCGAAACGACGATGCGCGACTGCACGTCCGAGACGAGCTCGTTGTCGAGCAGTTTCAGCCGCAGGAAGTCGTCATAGGTCTTGATGTCGTCGGTCACCACCTTCAGCAGGTAGTCGACGGCGCCGGTCACCCGCTCGCAGGTGACGACTTCCGGCCAGCGCTCGATCAGCCGGTCGAAGCGCTCCATGTTGTCCCGGCTCGGCATCGCCAGCTTGACGAAGGCGTAGGAGACGAAGCCGAGCCCGACCGCCTCGCGGTCGACCAAGGCGGCGACGCGCCGGATCACGCCGGCCTCCTTCATGCGCTTGATGCGCCGCCAGCACGGCGTCGCGCTCATGCCCGCTTCGCGCGCTACGTCGGCGACCGACAGCGAGGCGTCGCGCTGGAGGATGCGCAGGATGCGCAGATCCCCCGCATCGAGGGTGATCCGTTCGGAAGATGGCTTCATCGGAGAGGGATTTTGCACGCAACCGGGGATGTTGCGGGACGTTAGCACGGAAATCGCGGCCGAACCGCACTATCTTGGTCAGTGATGAAGACTGCGGCCGCCTGTCGATGCGGCGGCCGGCGGTGGCAACGGAGGCGCAGGTGACCGTACCGATCCGAAGCGTCAGCCTCGACGACAAGTATGTTCGCGATGCCGGCACCGTCTATCTGAACGGCATCCAGGCGCTCGTCCGCGTCGCCCTCGACCGCGTCCGCCTCGACCGCGCCGCGGGCAAGCGCACCGGTGGCTTCGTCTCCGGCTACCGCGGCTCGCCGCTCGGCGGCTTCGACCAGGAACTCGCCCGGTCCCGCAAGCTCATCGCCGCCCACGACATCCACTTCCAGCCGGGCGTCAACGAGGAGCTCGGGGCGACGGCCGTGTGGGGCACGCAGAAGGTCGGGCTGCACGGCCAGGGCACCGACTTCGACGGCGTCTTCGGCGTCTGGTACGGCAAGGCGCCCGGCGTCGACCGGGCCGGCGACGTGCTCAAGCAGGCGAACGCCAGCGGCACCTCGGCGCTCGGCGGCGTGCTGGCGCTCGCCGGCGACGACCACCTGGCGAAGTCCTCGATCCTGCCGGCGCAGAGCGAGTTCTTCTTCGTCCACGCCGAGATGCCGGTGCTCAACCCGGCCGACCTGCAGGACGTCGTCGACTACGGCCTGCACGGCCTCGAGCTGTCGCGCTATGCGGGCCTGTGGGCGGCGATGATCTGCGTCGCCGACACCATGGACGCCTCCGGCATGGTCGACGTCTCGGCCGGCCGCCTCGCCTTCGCCCACCCCGTCGACGCCGACCCGCGCCGGCGGGGCGACATGAACCGCGCGCTCCTGCTCGGCAACCGCCTGGAAACGGAGCGTCTGCTGCGCGACGTGCGCCTGCCCGCGGTGAAGGCCTATGTGCGCGGCAACCGGCTCGACCGCGTCTCCTTCGGCTCGCCGCGCCCGCGCGTCGGCATCGTCGCCACCGGCAAGGCCTACCGCGACCTGCTGCAGGCGCTCTCGATGCTCGGCATCGACGACCGCCGCGCCCGCGCCATCGGCCTCGCCGTCTACAAGGTGGCGATGCCGTGGCCGCTGGAGCCGCAGGGTCTCGCCGCCTTCGCACGCGGCCTCGAGCGCGTCCTCGTCGTCGAGCACAAGCGGCCGCTGATCGAGCCGCAGATGAAGGACCTCGCCTACCACTGGCCGGCCGGCCAGCGCCCGCCAGTGTGGGGCAAGACGACGCCGGAGGGTATTCCCTTCCTCACCGACCTCCTCGAGCTCAGCGCGTCCGAGCTCGTGCAGGCGCTGATGAGCTTCCTGCCCGAGGCGGCCGCCGACCCCGAGATGCGGGCCGTCGCCGACCGCATGGTGCAGCAGTCGGCCTGGGCGGCCGGTCATGCCGAGCGCGCCGGCCGCTCGCCCTATTTCTGCTCCGGCTGCCCGCACAACACGTCCACCAGGGTGCCCGACGGCGCCCGCGCCATGCCCGGCATCGGCTGCCATGCGATGACGGAGATCCCCGGCCGCACCACCGACGGCCAGGTGGCGATGGGCGGCGAGGGCGTGCCGTGGGTCGGCCAGGTGCCGTTCGCCAACGACAAACACGTCTTCGCCAACATGGGCGACGGCACCTACTTCCACTCCGGCATCCTGGCGATCCGCCAGGCGGTCTCCGCCAAGGCGCCGATCACCTACAAGATCCTCTTCAACGACGCCGTCGCCATGACCGGCGGCCAGGCCCACGACGGACCGCTGACGGTGCCGATCCTCACCCGCCAGCTCGCCGCCGAGGGCGTCGAGAAGATCGTCGTCGTCACCGACGAGCCCGAGCGATACGAGGGCCGCCACGACCTGCCGGCCGGCACGCCGGTGGCCCACCGCGACGACCTCCTGCCGATCCAGGCCGAGCTCGCCGCCCATCCCGGCGTCTCCGTCCTCGTCTACGACCAGACCTGCGCGGCCGAGAAGCGACGCCGCCGCAAGCGCGGCCTGATGGCCGATCCCGACCGGCGCCTCTACATCAACCCGCGCGTCTGCGAGGGCTGCGGCGACTGTTCGGTGCAGTCGAACTGCATCTCGGTCGAACCGCTCGCCACCGCCTTCGGCGAGAAGCGGGTGATCAACCAGTCGAGCTGCAACAAGGACTTCTCCTGCGTCGAGGGGTTCTGCCCGTCCTTCGTCTGGGTCGACGGGGGGAAGCTCAGGGCTGCGGAAGGCGCGGCCCTCGACGTCGCCGGCCTCGCCGCGGCGCTGCCCCTGCCGACGCTGCCGGCCCTCGACCGCACGCTCAACCTGCTGGTCGCCGGCATCGGCGGCATGGGCGTCACCACCGTCGGGGCGACGCTGGCGATGGCCGGCCACCTCGACGGCATCAACGCCTCCACCCTCGACATGACCGGCCTCGCCCAGAAGGGCGGCCCGGTCACCTCGCACGTCCGCTTCGCTGCCCGCGGCGCGGCGATCGAGGGGCCGCGCATCCCGACGACGATGCTCGATGCCCTGGTGGCGTCGGACATGGTCGTCGCCAGCACCACCGAGAACCTGGCGCTCCTCGATCGCCGCCGCACGCTCGCCGTCGTCAACACTCACGTCGCGCCGACGGCCGAGTTCGCCATGCGCCAGACGCTCTCCTTCGACGCCGGCAAGATGGCGCGCACGCTGCGCGAGGGGACGCACGACTTCGTCGGCGTCGACGCCGTCGCCATTGCCGAGGCGGTCTTCGGCGACGCCATCTTCACCAACATGCTGCTCGTCGGCCTCGCCTGGCAGTCCGGCGCGCTGCCTTTGTCGATCGAGGCGATCGAGACCGCCATCCGGCTGAACGGGGCGGCGGTGGACAAGAACATCAAGGCCTTCCACGCCGGCCGCGTGCTGGCCGTCGATCCCGACGCCATCCTGTCGGCCCTGCCGAAGGCGCCGGTGGTGCCGGTGATGGACCTCGATGAGCGCATCGACTTCCTCACAGCCGAGCTCGAGGCCTACCAGGACGCCGCCTATGGGCGGAGCTTCCGCGAACTCGTGCTGCGCGTCCGCGACGCCGATGCCGCCCGCGGCGCCGGCGGCGGCCGCCTCGCCGGCCACGTGGTGGAAAGCCTCTACCGCGTCATGGCCTACAAGGACGAGTACGAGGTCGCCCGCCTCTACGCCGATCCCGCCTTCCGTGTCGGGCTGGAGCGGCAGTTCTCGGATCGCCGGCGGCTGCGCGTCATGCTCGCGCCGCCGGTGCTGTCGCGCACCGATCCGGCGACGGGACGGCCGAAGAAGCGCGCCTTCGGGCCATGGATCTTCACCGCCTTCGCCTGGCTCGCCAGGGGAAAGGGGCTGCGCGGCACCGCCCTCGACCCGTTCGGCTACACCGCCGAGCGCCGCGCCGAGCGGGCGCTGGTCGAGCAGGTGCGGGCGGACGTCGGCCTCATCCTGGAGCGGCTGGGCGAGGCCGACTACGGCCTCCTCTGCGAGCTCGCGCGCCTCCCCCAGGATGTGCGCGGCTACGGGCCGGTGAAGGAGGGCCGCCTGTCGGCGATGAAGGCGCGCCGCGAGGCGCTGCTGCTGCGGCTCGCCGCCTCGCCGGCCGGGACCGGGACGGTGTCCCCGGCGCTCGACGCCGCGGAGTGAGGCGCCGCTTGCAGTCGTCGGTGCTTTGCGCCACTTGGGACGCGGCCGCGAGGCCGTGTCCATGCGGGGAGAAGCGATGACCGACGACGAGCGCCGCGCGAGCGGCATGGCGGTGCGGCGGGCCGTCCTCGGCAACGCCCACGTCGATCGCGCCGAGGCCCGCAAGACGGGGTTCACGAGCGAGTTCCAGGACCTCATCACCCGCTATGCGTGGGGCGAGATCTGGACGCGGCCGGGCCTCGACCGGAAGACCCGCTCGTGCATGACGCTGTCGATGATGATCGCGCTCAACCGGCCCGACGAGTTCCGCCTGCACGTCCGCGCCGCGATCAACAACGGCCTCGGCCGCCACGAGATCAAGGAAGTGATCCTGCAGGCCGCCATCTACTGCGGCGTGCCGGCGGCGAACGCGGCCTTTCATCTCGCCGAGGAAGTGTTCCGCGAGATGGACGCCACCGGCCGCCCGGCTTGACGCCCGAACCCACGCCGACGCATAGCGGGAATGCGGCTACCGCGCTTGTGGGTGTCGCCGCCACCGTCTAACGGATGAACGATAACAAGAGCGTGTCGTCTGGAGCCGGACGACCCGTCGGGCGCCGTCGTTCCCCACGACCGATGGCAGGGCAGGGCACCATCAAGGACGCGGCATGGACCTCAGGGACCTGATCCGTACCATCCCCGACTATCCGAAGCCCGGTATCCAGTTCCGGGACATCACGACGCTGATCGCCGATCCGGTCGGTCTGCGCGCCGCCGTCGACGGCCTCGTCTGGCCGTTCCTGACCGCCCGTGTCGACCTTGTCGCCGGCATCGAGGCACGCGGCTTCATTCTTGGTGGTGCTGTCGCCCACGAGCTCGGTCGCGGCTTCGTACCGATCCGCAAGAAGGGCAAGCTTCCCGCCAAGACGATCGGCCAGGACTACCAGCTCGAATACGGCATCGACACCATCGAGATCCACGCCGACGCCATCAGGCCCGGCGACCGGGTGCTGGTCGTCGACGACCTGATCGCCACCGGCGGCACCGCCGATGCGGCGATCGAGCTCGTCCGGCGGTCCGGGGGCGAGGTCGTCGCCGCCGCCTTCGTGGTCGACCTGCCGGACCTCGGCGGTGCGGACCGTCTGCGGAACAAGGGCGTCGCCGTGCGCACGCTCGTGGCGTTCGAGGGAGATTGATCCGATGATGGTGCTCCGCTCGGCTCCGCCGTCGCCGTTTGCCCGCAAGGTGCGCATCGGCGCCGCCCTCGTCGGCTTCGATGACCGCTTCACCCTCGAAAACACCGACGTGCGGGCCCCCGACCCGGCCTTCTTCGACGAGAACCCGGTGGGCAAGTTGCCGGTGCTGGTGCTCGAAGACGGCGGCTCGCTCTACGATTCGCGCGTCATCCTCGAGTACTTCGACCATCTCGCCGGCGGTGGCCGGTTGATCCCCACCGACCCGTCCGAGCGCTTCGCGACGCTGAAGCTGCAGGCGCTGGCCGATGCGATGATGGAAGCGGCGCTCCTGCAGATCTACGAGGTCCGCTACCGCCCCGAGGCGCGTCGGCACGCCGAGTGGGTGCGCTGGCAGGATGGCAAGGTCAGCCGGGCCCTCCACGCGCTCGAGAAGGCGCCGCCCGCCCATCCGGAGCGGGCCGACGTCGGCCGCATCGCGCTCGCCTGCGCCCTCGGCTATCTCGACCTGCGCTTCGACGGGCGCTGGCGCCGCGATCACCCGAAGCTCGTCCGCTTCCTCGACGCCTTCGCCGCCGCCGTCCCCGCCTTCGAGGCCACGAGCCCGCTCGGCTGACCTGTCATCGGCAACTGTCCGGTGCGCGACAGGCCTCCTGCTCCACAAACGACGGCGGCCCGGCGGGGGTACCGCCGGGCCGTTTCGTCGATGGCTCTGACTTCGATCAGAACTTGTAGGCGACGCCGGCGCGGACGACGTTGGTGTTGAGGTCGACGCCCTTGGCGTTGATCTTGTTGTAGTTCTCCTTGCCGTAGCCGGCATAGAGATACTCGCCGCGGGCGACGATGTTCTCGGTGATGGCGCCCTCGACGCCGGCGCCCAGCGTCCAGCCGACGTGCGTCTGGGACTCGTTGCCGCGCGCCTGCTTCTTCATGTTGTTGCCGGCGAAGGCGATACCGCCGGTGCCGTAGACGAGGATGCGGTCGAAGGCGGCACCGGCGCGGGCGCGGATGGTGCCCTGCCAGTCGGTGCGCGCCTCATACTTGCGGCCGCCGATGTTGCGGTCGCCGGAAATGTCCGACCAGGAGATGTCGGCCTCGCCGCCTAGCACGAAGTTCGGCGTCAGCTGGGCGTTGTAGCCGCCATAGAGGCCGCCGATGACGCCGTTGGTGTCGATGTCGCGGCGGCTGCCCTTGATCTTGCCGCGGGTCTCGCCCCAGCCGTAGCCGATCTGGGCGCCGACATAGGGGCCGGCCCAGCTGAACACCGTCGGACCGTACACCTCGGGGGCCACCGGTGCGACCGGGTCATAGAGGTCGGCGGAGATCGCCGGCGAGGCGATCAGAACGGTCGCAGCCGCAACGGCGGCAATCAGGTGCTTCATCGGATACACTCCAGTACGCAGCGCCAAATCCTGCTTTCCGATCGTCAAGCGACGTCATCGCTCGTAGAACGCGGCTGAGGAAACGCATCAGCCCGGCAGGGTTGTTACAAAGTCGCGGTCATTGCTTGGCATGATTAAGCGCTGTGAAACGAGAGACGCAAGATTTTCCGTGAATTGCTGCGGGCCTTGGTGAACCGGGAGTTAATGCGACCCGCTTTGTGCGGCGGCTCAGAACGCAAAAAGGGCCCCGGCGAGATCGCCGGGGCCCCTTGTCCTTGTGCCGGCCCCCACGGGGGCCGGATGGCGCGCTGTCAGAACTTGTAGGCGACGCCGGCGCGGACGACGTTGTCCGTGAAGTTCGACTTCACCCGCGTGCCGCGGATGTTGGTCGTGTTGTCGCCGAAGTCGAGGTACTGGTACTCGAGGCGACCGACGACGTTGTCGGTGAAGGCCGTCTCGATACCGGCACCGAGGGTCCAGCCGACCTTGTTCTCGGTCTTGCTGCCGGTGCCGCGCACCTTCGTCTGCAGATCGGCGAAGGCGACACCGCCGGTACCGTAGATCAAGAAGCGATCGAAGGTGCCGCCGACGCGGGCGCGGATCGTCGACATCCAGGTGTTGTCCTGGGTGATGCGCGAGCCGGCGACCCGGCCGTCACCGCTCTGGCCGGTGAAGACGAAGTCCGCCTCCGCACCGATCAGGAAGTTCGGGTGGACCTGGAAGTTGTAGCCGGCGTAGATGCCGCCCAGGATGCCGTCGAGGTCGATGTCGCGCGAGCGGCCGCCGGTGCGGGTGTCGGCGGTGCCGAAACCGTAGCCGATGGTGGCGCCGACATAGGGACCCGTCCAGTTGAAGACGGTCGGGCCGTAGACCTCGGGGGTGACTTCGGTCAGCGCCGGCTCGGGCAGGTCGGCGGCGAAGGCCGTTCCGGCCAGGCCGAGCAGGGCGGCCGAGGAGAGTAGCAGTCGTTTCATGTCTTCGACTCCAAGCACGCGGTACAGCGGGAGCGGCGGCGGCCGATCGGCCTCGGCCTGTGGCGCGGCGCGCGTGTCGCGCCACTCCGGAACGAGAGCGCACGGCAAGGGTTCCGCGGCACCGCCCGGGTCGTAGAGACCGTGGGAGTCCGGCCACAGAAGGGCGCGATTGCGGCACCTCCTGCCACATACGTGGCGGTCAGGCGTCGCGATTTGCCGCTTTTCCGGGGCTCTGAGGGAGTTCCAGGCCGCCCGCCGCCAGCATTGGCGCCAATGCGGCGAGCAGAGGCTCGGCCGGGTGCTCTGCCATCGGCTGAACCGCGGTGATCGCTTCGACCAGCGAGTGTGTCGTGGCGGCAACAATGGCCGTCCGCCGGATCAGGCCTCGCGCGGCGAGGTTGTCGAAGGCTTCGTCGTCCCGCGTCGGCCGCCGGTCGGCGGGCGAGAGCGTCACCACCGGACGGCGGGCGGCGGCGGCCTCGAATACCATCGTGGCGGAATCGTCCGTGACGAGGATGGCGTCGGCGCCGAAGAAGCGGTCGAGCGGCACCGCTGGCGCGCGCCCGAAGATCGCCAGCGTCTCGACGGCGCCCGTCGTGGCGAGCGCTTCGAGCGCTGCGATGGCTTCGGGGGGGGTGCGCCGCGACGTGGTGACGAGGAGCCGCGCGCGCGTGTCGGCGGCGAGGGCGCCGAGTTGCGCGGCGAGGGCCGCCCAGTCGGTTCCGCTCCAGCGGTGGCTCGGGGTCGGGCCACCGACGAGGACGCCGAGGCTCGCCCCGGCGAGGTCTCCAAGGGTGGCGATCGGGCGGGGCGGCGGCAGCCGGTCGGGATCGACCAGCGTCGGCTTGGCCGCCAGCACGTGCCGGGGCCGCGACGCCTGGCTCGGGAACGTCGTCAGCACGGCGGTGAAGTCGTGCTCGGCGAGGTCCCTGATCGTTCCGATGAAGACGTTGGGCGCGCCGGTGAGGCGCCCCGCGAGCACATTGGCCGCCAGTGTGTCCGAACCGGCGGAGACAATCAGGTCCGGCCGACCGATCGCCGCCGGCGCGAGCCCGCAGGCGACGCGCAGCAGCAGGGACGGCGGCAGGTGCCCG
>CAZDCR010000049.1:0-16076 GCA_964503995.1 uncultured Segnochrobactrum sp. | reverse complement strand
AATACCGCGATATTTGTTATCGCGATATATATGCTAACGGACGGCAGGAGGCTTGTCGAGCGGAAAATTATCGCGATATGTATCTCGACGCCGCGACGGGCTGCGCCGCGCCCGGTCGCGCCGGGGCATGGGACACGCGATGGACGATGAACGGACGGGGCCGGTGCCCCTCGAGGACCAGCTCTGCTACGCGGTCTATTCCGCCGGCATGGCGATCCAGCGCACCTACAAGCCGCTGCTCGACGAGCTCGGCCTCACCTACCCGCAATACCTCGTGCTCAACGTCCTGTGGCGAGAGGACAAGCAGACCGTCGGCGCCATCGCCGGCGACCTCGCGCTCGAATCGAGCACGCTGACGCCGCTCCTGAAGCGCCTCGAGGGGGCGGAACTGGTTCGGCGGACGCGCAATCCCGACGACGAGCGCCAGGTGATCATCGCCCTCACGGCCACGGGGCGAGCCCTGCGCTCCAGGGCCGGCTGTCTCGCCGACGCGCTGCTTGCCCGCTCCGGCATGTCCGTCGCGGAGCTCGGCGAGATCAACGGGCAACTGAAACGCTTGCGGGACGCGCTGGTGCGCTGACGCGGCGGACGGCCCCCGCGCCGGCCGTCGATCACTGCGCCTTGAGCCAGTCGAGTTCGTCGCGGCAGCGCCGGTCGATCGGCGGGATCGGGGCGTCGTCGGCGAGGACTTCCATCCGCACGGCGGTGGCGGGTCCGGAGCCGCGCGTGAGAAGCGCGACGTCGGTTCGGTAGACCCGGTCGGTGAGGAGGCCGGACCATTCGATGGCGAGGCCGCGCGCGGCGCTCGCCCCGTAGTTCGCCTTCAGGGTATCGATCTGCGGGTCGGGCGGCAGGTCCGCCGCGCCGCGGAAGCTGCCGGTCGGATGGAGGCAACCAAGCAGGGTGCGCCCGGCGACCTCCGCCGGCACGGCGAGAACATCCGCGACGGCCGGACCAGACAGTGTCGCGAGAAGCAGGCCAGTCGCCACCCTTTCGAAACGCACGATGCCCTCCCTCCTGCCGCGAGACCCCGACAAGCGCGATCGCGGGCGAGACTTTAGCATGCCACCATTCGAAGCCCACGATACCTGATCGGCCGCGCCCGGACATCGCTTCAACGGTCCCGGCGCCACGGAACCGGCCGCTGGCGGGCCACCTTGCCCTGGCGGCGGCGCCACCATCAACTCCGTCTCGCCCTATCGTTGGCGATCAATATTCCCTCACATCGCCCCGTCGATATCTTCAGCTTTTATTTCAGATCGATTTCACGAGCCCATACCTGCAAGAAATGCAATAATATTGCAATATTCTCGAGATGATATATTTTCATGGCGACGGATTATTTTTGCCGCTCCCGGCTGAAATTCAATCCGATCGGAATTATTATGACATTGATGAAATGGAGCGCGGCGCTGGCGGTCTGCTGGTCGATCGGCGCTACTCCGGCACTGGCCACCTGCAACATCTCCGACGCACAGCTGGAAGAGGCGGTCCTCAAGAGCCCGGACCTGCGCGATCCGGCGAACCGCTATCTCGTCCACGATCTTCGCACGCTGCGGGATGCCGCGCTGCTGCTGTGGTCCTACGGCCTGCACGACGATTGCGAGCGGGTACTCGGCAACATCCGGCAGCTGATCGCCGCGCCCGCAATGGGGCAACTCGGCAACAGTGACGAGGGCGAGGCGGACGGGCAGTTCGCCGCCGGCCAGCCGCAGTCGCACCAGGGCGGCGAGACGCTCGGCAACCGCGCGGCGCCCGGCGCTCGCCCCCTCGTCGACATCAACGAGCTCGGCCCCGGACTGCGCGTCGACGAGATCGTCGGCTCGGAGGTGCGCAGCTCCGACGACAAGATCGTTGGCGAAGTGCGCAACGTCATCATCGGCACCAAGGATCGCTGGGACTATGTCATCATCGCTGCGGGCGGGTTCTTCATCCCCGGCAAGGACAGCATCGTCGTCCCACTGCGCTATCTGCAGGTCAATCAGGAGCGCAACAGCTTCTTTTTGCGTATTCCGAGTGCCGAGGTGACGTCCGTACCGCTGATGCCGGACCAGGACTATGGCTGGCTCGCGGACGAGGACTGGCGGGCGACCAATGACGCCATCTTCCAGCGTCTGATACCGGATCCGGCGGACAGCGCGCCGTCCGCACCGGTCCCCGCCGGCGAGTAGCGGATCGCCGCGGAACCGACGCCGCGGATGACGGCGGCGCGAGGGAATGCGAAGAGACGGCGGACCGTGTGCGTCGCCGCCCCTCTTCCCTCTCCTCCGGATGCCCCGCCATGACCGAGACGCTCAGCGCCCTCTCCGCCGCCCTCGCAACCGGCCGCACCAGCGCCGAGGCGCTCGCCGAGGCGGCGGTGGCCCGCGCCCGCGATCCCGCCGGCGAAGGCGCCCGCGTCTTCACCGCCCACGCCGGCGACCGGGCTCACGCCGCCGCGCGCGCCTCCGACGTCGCACGGGCCGCCGGGGCGGCGCGCGGTCCGCTCGAGGGACTGCCGATCTCGGTGAAGGACCTGTTCGACATCGCCGGCGAGACGACGCGCGCCGGCAGCGTCGTGCTCGCCGACGCGCCACCGGCGGCGCGTCACGCCACCATCGTCGCCCGCCTGCTGGCCGCCGGCGCGGTGCTGGTCGGCCGCACCAACATGACCGAGTTCGCCTATTCCGGCCTCGGCCTCAACCCGCACTACGGCACGCCGCTGAACCCCTGGGACCGGGCCACCGGCCGCATTCCCGGCGGATCCTCGTCCGGGGCGGCGGTCTCGGTCAGCGACGGCATGGCCGTCGCCGCCATCGGCACCGACACCGGCGGCTCGGTGCGCATCCCGGCGGCGCTCTGCGGTCTCGCCGGCTTCAAGCCGACGGCGCGGCGGGTGCCGGCGCGCGGCACGCTGCCCTTGTCGACCAGCCTCGATTCGATCGGCCCGCTGGCGCCGAGCGTGGCGTGCTGCGCCCTGCTCGACGCCGTGCTCGCCGGCGACGAGCGCGACGCGCCGGTGCCGGCTGACCTGCGCGGCCTCCGGCTCGCCGTGCCGACGACGGTGGTGCTGGAGGGTCTCGACGAGACGGTGGCGGAGGCCTTCCAGGCGGCCTTGTCGATGCTGTCGGCGGCGGGCGCCGCCGTCACCGAGCTCGCCGTGCCGGAGTTCGCCACCATTGCGGAGATCAGCCCTCACGGCGGCGTGCAGGGCGCGGAGGCGTGGGCATATCACCGGGCGCTCATCGCCCGCGACGGTGGCCGCTACGACCCGCGGGTCCGCCAGCGGATCGAGCGGAGTTCGGCGATGTCCGCGGCGGACTTTGTCGACGCTCTTCACGCTCGCACCGCCTGGATCGCGGCGGTGGAGGCGCGAATCGCGCCGTTCGACGCGCTGGTGATGCCGACGGTGGCGGTGGTGGCGCCCCCGCTCGCGCCGCTCGTCGCCGACGACGCCCTCTACGGCGAGGCGAACGTGCTGATCCTCCGCAACTCGAACCGGATCAACTTCCTTGACGGCTGCGCGCTGTCGGTGCCCTGCCACGCGCCGGGAACGGCGCCGGTCGGGCTGATGATCGCCGGCGCCGGCGGCAGCGACCGGCGCATCCTGTCGATCGGCATGGCAGTCGAGGCGGCGCTCGCGGCGACGCGGGAGCGCTAACGCACAGGCCTCAGCTGCGGCCGTCGGCTGCGAGCGCCGGCGCGGCGCTGAGGCCGATGCGGCCGAGGCCGGGCAGCTTCAGGGCGGGCCGGCGCAAATCGAGGCCGACGACGCTGCCGAGGACGACGATCTCGATGCCCTCGAGCCAGCCGACATTGAGGCCGGCATAGCCGCCGAGGCGGAGCTTCGCGCCGCTGCCGCCCGCCGCCGGCACCAGCCACCGGCCGTCGTGGGGGAAGTCCTTGCCGATCGCGGTGGGCGGCAGCGTCGCCTCGATCTCCGGCACGGCGTCGAGCACCGCGGCGACGAAGGTGTTGGAGTTCGGTCCCGGCCAGGCGCGGTAGTCGCCTTGCGTGCGGTGGGCGTAGCCGTCGATGGCGGCGCGGATCTGCGGGATCAGCCGCTCGGCTGCCGGCCCGTCGGCGGCGAAGACGAGCTCCGGCGTCTGGCCGAACCAGCGTCCGTCGGCGACGAAGCCGTTGCGGCGGATGGGCTCGCCCCACGCGGTGTAGTCCCAGCGCTCGTAGGCGTCTGCCCCGGCGTCCTTGACGACGATCCAGCTGTGGACGGCGAAGATGCCACGCCAGCGCACGGTGCGGGCGGCGAACACCCGCACAACCGCCTCCGGCTTCGCCTCCGCCGGCGGCAGCAGGCCGGCACTCGTGCGATCGGCGGCGCGCCAGTCGGCCGGTCCGTCGCCGAAGGCGTACAGCGCCGCGGAAACCGCCACAGGTGCGGCGACGAGCAGGACGAGGGCGCCCGCGAGGGCCTTCAGGATCATCGACATCACCGTGCAGAATGCCGGCGATCGCGGCGAAATCGCGTCGCCGCCGATCGTGCCGTCGCCGCCCGCCGAACCGCCACCGGCCCCTTTGCGTTGCAGCGCAGCGGATCAGGGTTAAGGTGGGCGCGACAGGCGCCGCGGCCGCGGCCCATGGAGGACGCATGGACTGGCAGACTGGTCTCGGGCTCGCAGGTTTCGTCCTCGCCAATTTCGTGGTGGCGACGAGCGGCGGCTTCTTCCGACCCGGCGAGTGGTACGAGCGCCTCGCCAAGCCGCCGTGGCGGCCGCCGAACTGGCTGTTCGGGCCGGCCTGGGCCGTACTCTACGTGACGATCGCGGTCTCGGGCTGGCTGGTCTGGCGCGAGGCGGGCTTCGCCGGCGCCGGCCTGGCGCTCGCCATCTACGGCGTGCAGATGCTGCTCAACGCCGCCTGGTCGGCGATCTTCTTCGGCCTCAGGCGCATCGACCTCGCCTTCGGCGAACTCGTGCTGCTGTGGCTGTCGATCGCCGCGACGATCGCCGCCTTCCACCCGGTCCACCCCGGTGCGGCGTGGCTGCTCGTGCCCTACCTCTGCTGGGTGACGTTCGCCGGCGCGCTGAACTTTGCAATCTGGCGGCGAAATCCCCCGACCGGCGTCGGCGCGCGGGTCTGAGCGGCGGCGGAACGGCATTGCCGAGCGGCCAGGGGCGCTTGCTTTGGCGGACCGGCAAGGCTATCCGATGAGTGCTGAGGGGGCATTCAGGGGGCTTGGAATGAGCGCTGGCGAGGCTTCGACAGACCAGGCCAGCGACGCGTCGGTACCGACGCTGCAGGACCTGCCGATCGGCATTGCCGCGACGGGCGAGCGCCAGGAATTCGACAGCATGGGCCAGGTGATGGTCCCGGCTGACCGCTACTGGGGCGCCCAGACGCAGCGCTCGCTGGAGCACTTCTCGATCGGCGGCGACCGCATGCCGAAGGCGGTCTACCACGCCTACGGCACCGTCAAGAAGGCGTGCGCCCTCGTCAATCACGCTGCCGGCCGCCTGCCCGACTGGAAGAAGGAAGCGATCGTCCGCGCCGCGGACGAGACGATCGCCGGCAAGCTCGACGAGAACTACCCGCTGTTCGTCTGGCAGACGGGGTCGGGCACGCAATCGAACATGAACGTCAACGAGGTGATCTCGAACCGGGCGATCCAGTTGCTCGGCGGGACGCTTGGGACGCAGCACCCGGTCGGCCCGAACGACGACGTCAACATGGGCCAGTCGTCGAACGACACCTTCCCGACCGCCATGCATGTCGCCGCCATCACGGCGATCGACGACGTGCTGCTGCCGCAGGTGACGCAGCTCGTCGAGACGATCGAGCGGAAGGCCGACGGCTGGATGGACGTCGTCAAGATCGGGCGCACCCATCTCGAGGACGCCGTGCCGCTCACCGTCGGCCAGGAATGGCACGGCTGGGCCGGCCAGCTCCGCGCCTGCATCGCCGATCTCGAGGCGAGCCGCGGCGGCCTCTACGAGCTCGCCGTCGGTGGAACTGCCGTCGGCACGGGCCTCAACGCGCCGGCCGGCTTCTCGGCCGACGTGGCGGCGACGATCGCCAGGCTCACCGGCAAGCCGTTCGTCACGGCGCCGAACAAGTTCGCAGCCCAGGGCTCGCTCGACGCGATGGTGCGGGCGCACGCTGCGCTGCGCGGCCTGGCGGTGGCGCTGATGAAGATCGCCAACGACATGCGCTGGCTCGCCTCCGGCCCGCGCTGCGGCTTCGGCGAGCTGAAGCTGCCCGACAACGAGCCCGGCTCCTCGATCATGCCCGGCAAGGTCAACCCGACGCAGTGCGAAGCGATGGTGATGATCTCGATCCAGGTGCTCGGCAACGACGCCGCCGTCGCCTTCGCCGGCTCGCAGGGCAACTTCGAGCTGAACGCGATGCGGCCGATCATCATCAACAACTTCCTGCACTCGGCGCAGATTCTCGCCGACGGCTGCGAGAAGTTCCGCACCTATTCGGTCGAGGGGACCGACATCAAGCGCGACCGCATCCAGCAGTACGTCGAGGGCAGCGTCATGCTCGTCACCGCGCTGTCGCCCGTGATCGGTTACCAGAACGCCGCTCACATCGCGGAGAAGGCGATTGCCGACGGGACGACGCTGAAGCAGGCCGCGCTGGCATCCGGCAAGGTCAGCGAAGAGCTGTTCGACAAGACGATCGTGCCGCTGTCGATGGTCGGAAAGGGTCTCGGCGGCGCCTGAGCCGGGGTCTTGCGGCCCTCGGCGCGCGACACCGGGAAACAGGGAGGGGCCCGCAATGATCCGCTGCGTCCGCATCTGGACGGCCGAGGACGGCAACTCCAGCTTCGAGGAAGGCCAGATCGATCTCGCCGGCGGGGCGCGCGGCGACATCCTGAGCGGCACCGTACCCGCCACCAGCATCTCGTTCCGCGAGACGAAGTCCGGCGGTACCTTCGCCTGGCACGACGCGCCGGCCCGCCAGTTCGTGGTGACGCTGAGCGGCACACTCGACTTCGTGACGCGGCGCGGCGAGCACTTCACCATCCGCCCCGGCGACATCCTGCTCGCCGAGGATACCACCGGCGGTGGGCACAGCTGGACGCTCGTCGACGACCAGCCGTGGCGCCGCGCCTACGTCATCCTCGCCCCCGGCGTCGACGTGCCCTTCGTTCCCAATCAGAAGCCCGCTTGAACGGTCGGTGAGCATCGTCATGGCAGCAGCATCCGCGTCCACCTCGCCCGACATGGTCTTCATCGGCGCCGGGATCATGAGCGCCACGCTCGCGACCGTGCTGAAGGAGCTCGACCCGTCGCTGAGCATCGCCATCTACGAGGTGCTGGCGGACTGCGCGCAGGAGAGCTCGGATTCCTGGAACAACGCCGGCACCGGCCACGCCGCGAACTGCGAACTGAACTACACGCCGCAGCGACCCGACGGCAGCGTCGACATTTCCAAGGCGCTCGAGGTCAACACGGAGTTCGACCTCTCCCGGCAGCTCTGGTCCTACCTCGTGCGCAAGGGCGCAATCCCGGACCCGCGCGCCTTCATCAATCCTTGCCCGCACATGAGCTTCGTGTGGGGCGACAAGAACGTCGCCTTCCTGAAGGCGCGCTACGCCGCGATGTCGGCGCACCACTGCTACCACGGCATGGAGTACACCGAGGACCGCGCCACCATAGCAAGCTGGGCGCCGCTGATCATGGACGGCCGCGATCCGGCCCAGCCGGTCGCGGCGACGCGGATGATCACCGGCACGGATGTCGACTATGGTTCGCTGACGCATCTCCTCGTCGGCCAGCTGACGCGGCAGCCGGGCGCATCGGTCCACTACAAGCACCGCGTCAAGGGACTGGCGCGCGAGGACGGCGGCCGCTGGCGGATCACCGTCGAGGATATCGCTGGCGACACCGAGAGAACCGTCTCCGCGAAGTTCGTCTTCATCGGCGCCGGGGGTGGTGCGCTCGAACTCCTGCAGAAGTCGGGAATCCCGGAAGGCCACGGCTACGGCGGCTTCCCGGTGAGCGGCATCTGGCTGCGCTGCGACGTGCCGGAGGTGGTCGGCCGTCATCACGCCAAGGTCTACGGCAAGGCGTCGGAGGGCTCGCCGCCGATGTCGGTGCCGCACCTCGACGAGCGCATCATCGGCGGCAAGAAGTCACTGCTGTTCGGCCCCTATGCCGGCTTTTCGACGAAGTTCCTGAAGCACGGCTCGCTGACCGATCTGTTCCGCTCCATCGAGCCCGGCAACATCATCCCGATGCTGGCGGTGGCGCGCGACAACATGGCGCTCACCGAGTACCTGATCGGCCAGGTGCTGCAGAGCGCCGAGCACCAGTTCGCCACCCTGCAGCAGTTCTTCCCGCGCGCCGTCCGCCACGACTGGAAGCACGCCGTCGCCGGACAGCGCGTGCAGATCATCAAGCCGGTGGCGGAGAAGGGCGGCGAGCTCGAGTTCGGCACGGAGATCGTCGCCGCCGCCGACAACTCGCTGGTGGCGCTGCTCGGTGCTTCGCCGGGCGCCTCGACCGCGGCATTCATCGCCATGGAGGTGCTGCAGAAGTGCTTCGCTGGCGAACTGACCGCGAGCGGCTGGCTGCCGAAGCTGAAGGAGATCATCCCGACCTTCGGCATCGATCTCATCACCGACGCCGACGCCTGCCGGGCTACCCGCGCCGCGACGGCGCCCGTGCTGAAGATCGACAACATCTGACCGTTCGGCCGCCGCCCGCCTCGCCGCACCCCCGGCGGGCGCGTCAAGATCTGGCAACCGGGGGGCTGATCAGCGGCATCCCCGAGAGACTGTTCGTCAGCGGGCGGACGATGACAGCGATGCGCCTGCCGGCTCTGCAGGGCGGCATCAGTGGTGACCTGCGGGCTTTGCTCGAAGCTTCCCGTGGCGATCGCGAGGGCCGGCGGGCTCGCCCGGGGCAGAGTGGCTCCGTCGGTGCTGGCCGAAGTATCGACGCCTGCACCTGAGCGCACGGGCGGACCAGCCGCGTCACAGACGGAACCCTAGCGCCGCCCGCGGTCGCGGGCGACGGTCCACCGGCGCGGGCGCTCCTACCAGAGACGCTGCGGCAGGCGACGCTTCCAGCGCTCTCCGGGAAGCAGGGCGGCCGCGACGGGATTGCGCGCGAGGCGGGAGCGGCCGGCACGCTGTCCGGCGGCGGCTTCGCTCTCGCCGGCCACGTCGGCGGGGGCCACCGGGGCCGCCGGCATCCGCGGTGCCGGGGTCGGCTCGCGGGCTGGCGCGGCTTCGGCTTTCAGGGCCGGCCGCGCTGCCGGCTTGCGCGATCGGGCTGCCCCCTCGCCGGCCGCCTTGGCAGCCGGCGGTGAGACGGCCACGGCGGGCTCGGACTCCACCGGCGCGACAGGGCGGCGCGGGCGACCGCGGCGAGCGGGCGCGGCGACACCAGACGCGTCGTCGGTGCGCTCGGCGCGGCGCTGCTGCGCCTCGGCCTCGCGGGCCTCCTCGTTCTCGAGCGCCTCGATGACCGGTGACGGAGCCTCGACGAGCAGGCTCTGCAGGATGCGGCGCGCCGGTTCCGCCACACGCTCCTTCAGCCGTTCGGTGAAGACCGCATCAGCTTGCGGTTCCGACTCGGAGGCGGCGGCGAGTTCCTGCTGCAGCAACGGGGTCGAGGCCCACAGGTTTGTCGGCGCCTTGCGGCTCCGCTTTGTCTCGACCACGAACGGCCGCGCTTGTCGCTTCATGAGTCCTCTCGAAAGGCTCTTCTATGTGTATTGGGGTCGAGGTGTGCGGGGATCGCATGTTCCGAATCGGCAGCCTTCACCGCCAAGCCTGGACGACGGCGCCGCACGCCGGCTTCGGCGTATCGGCGTCGGTGCGCCCGCACCCGCGGTGCGACCGATGGCGAGACACGCCTTCAGTGGAAACACACGACAGGGCATAGCGGTTCCGGAAAGCAGAGCCAAGCACAAATTCCGCATCGGCCCGCGGATGTTCCTGCTGCAGCGTCCACTCGGCAGTTGATCATCGTCGCTGCTTGCGCGATTCGGATTATCGCGTCGAGCGTCCGTCACGATCACGACCGGGGTGTGACGGTCCCGCGGCGAGACGGTGCCGCAGACAGTGCCGCGACCGCGGCCCACCGTCCCTGCCTCAGAACAGGAAACGACTTTCGACGTTGCTGTCCTCGTAGAAGTCGTAGGCAAAGATGCTGACGAGCAGCTCGTCATTCAGATAGATCTCGGTCGTTCCAAATTCTCCGACCACGACGATCTCCGCAGTCTCGACCATCTGCTCGAACGACTTGAAATAGGCGGCCATGTCGATCTGGTCCGCATCGTCGCCGCTGAGGAAATCATTGATGTAATCCGGGCCCGTCCCGCGGATGACGAAGGTGTCGTCACCGCCGCCGCCATAGAGATCGTCCACCCCTTTGCCGCCGGTGATAACGTCGTCGCCGGCGCCGCCATCGATGAAATCATCACCTGAGTTGCCCCGGAGGACGTCATCGTCCGCGCCGCCGGTCAGATAGTCCGCGCCGGAGCCACCCGACAGCGTATCCATGCCTTCGCCGCCGGCCACCGTATCGTTGCCGGCGCCACCCGAGAGCCTGTCGTTGCCGGGCACGTATTCGAGCACGCCGTTGCCGCGGTGGCCGGCGTAGAGGTCATCGCCCCCCGTGGGCGGATCATCCGAATCGCCGTCGATGTAGTCGTCGCCATCGCCACCGTTGATGGTGTCGTCGCCGCCGTCGCCGGCGAGCGTATCAGCGCCACCGCCGCCTTCGAGCGAATCGTTGCCGTCATCGCCCTCGAGAACGTCGGCGCCGGCATTGCCGAGGAGCGTGTCGTTGCCGAGGTCGCCGCAGAGAATATCCGCGCCGGCGCCGCCCGAGACGGCGTCGTCGCCGTCCTCGCCACAAAGCCAGTCGTCGCCATCGCCCCCGGCGATGACGTCGTCACCGTCACCGCCGAAGAGGTCGTCGTCGCCGGCATCGCCGGCGAGCGTATCGTCGCCGCCGCGACCTTCGATGATGTCGTTGCCTGCCCCTCCCGAAAGGCGATCGTCACCCGGTTCGCTCGCGGCCGTGCGACCCCTGCCGCTCCCGCTGCGCGAAAAGGTGTCGGAGTCGCCGTCGATGAGGTCGTCGCCGGCGCCCCCGGAGATGGTGTCGTCGCCGCCCCCGCCCACGAGGACGTCGTCGCCGGCGTCGCCCGCGAGGCGGTCACGACCGTCGCCGCCGAACAGAGCGTCGTCGCCATCGCCGCCTGACAGCCGGTCCTTGTCGGCGCCGCCGTCGAGAAGATCGTCGCCGGCACCGCCGTCGAGAACATCGTTGCCGATGTCTCCGATCAGGATGTCGATGCCGTCGCCACCCGACAGCGTATCGCTGCAGACCCCGCCGTCGAGCCGGTCGTTGCCGTTGCCGCCGTCGATCAGATCGTTGCCGGCATCGCCCTGAAGCGTGTCGTCGCCACCGCCGCCGTTCAGCGTGTCGTCACCGAGGAAGCCGAACAGCTTGTCGGCACCGCCGCCACCGGCAAGGTCGTCGTTGCCGTCGCCGCCGCGCAGATGGTCCTCGCCGCCGCCACCCGAAAGGCTGTCGTTGCCGTCGCCGCCGACGAGGCGGTCGTTGCCGTCACCGCCGTCGAGCGTATCGTCGCCAAGTCCCCCCTCCAGGCGGTCGTCACCGGCGTCGCCGAAGGCGCGGTCGTTGCCGCTGCCCCCGTCGAGGCGATCGTCGCCGTCGCCGCCTTCGAGGCGGTCGTCACCGGCGTCGCCCGTCAGCAGATCCTCGCCGCCGAGCCCGCGCAGGGTGTCGTGGCCACTGCCGCCGGAGAGCGAATCGTCGCCACCGCGGCCGCTCAGCTGGTCATCGCCGCCGAGCCCGCGGACGCGATCGGCGAACTCGGTGCCGACGAACACGTCGTTGCGCTCGGACAGGTCGATGCGGATCGGGATCGGCAGCGCCGCGGGCGACGCCAGGTCACCCGCCCAGCCGAGGTCGCGCGCCGCACGCCCGCCGCTCGGTGCGTCGCCGAACAGGAAATGGTCGGCGGCGTTCTCGTCCTCGAACAGGTCGTAGTCGAGGATGCGGAGCGACTGTGTCGGCCGGCCGCTGTCGTTCGCCTCGAAGATCACCCAGGTGATCGTCTGGCCATCGACGAGCCAGGTGACGGACTGGCTTTCCATCTCCTGCAGCGAGGAAAAGAAGGCGGAGACGTCGATGACGTCCGAGTTCTTGCCGGACGTGGTGAAGTCGCGAATGACATCGGTGCCGCCGGAGGCGACGAACAGGTCATGACCCTGGCCGCCGGTCAGCGTGTCGTCGCCCTCGCCGCCATCGAGCGTGTCGTCGCCCTTGCCGCCCTCGAGAACGTCGTTGCCGGAATAGCCGCTGAGCCGGTCGTTGCCGTCGCCGCCGTCGAGCGTGTCCTTGCCGCTGCCGCCGTCGAGGGCGTCGTCTCCCTTGCCGCCCGCGAGGCTGTCGTTGCCATCGCCGCCCGACAGCGAGTCCCGGCCGGCACCACCGTCGAGCGTGTCGCGGCCGGCGCCGCCGTCGAGCCGGTCGCGGCCCTTGCCGCCATCGAGCAGGTCGTCGCCTTCGCCGCCGGACAGGGAGTCGTTGCCGTCGCCACCATCGACGGTGTCGGCGCCATATCCGCCGTCGAGGACGTCGTTGCCCTCGAAGCCGAGCACCTGGTCATCGTCGCGGCCGCCGTAGAGCGTGTCCGCCCCCTCGTTGCCGCACAGCGTGTCTTCGCCGTCGCCGCCGTCGAGGATGTCGTTGCCTTCGTTGCCGATCAGAAGGTCGTCGCCGTCGAGGCCGCGCAGCGTATCGTCGCCCTTGAGCCCCTTCATGCGGTCGTCGAACTTGGTGCCGGAACGCTTGTCGTCCCGGTCCGTCCCGATCCAGTCGGCCATGCGACGCCTCCTCGCCCGAGCAACGGCCCCGGGGATCGTCTACCGAACTGCGACACTAAGCGATAGCGCCACACGCGTCATGCACGGAGAGGTGAAGCGCAGCGGACCAGCCAGTGCAACCCCTGTGCGCCGATCACACAAACTCTTGAGCCCGATAGTTCGAAAATCCGGTAGTCTTTCCCGGCCGTTGCGGCAGTCGCCGGCGCGTCGGACGACGGGACCGGCGAAAACGCGAAAGGGAAATCACCCCATGTGCAATGTTTGTGGATCCTGGCTTCACCACGCGCCGTCCCGCCGCGGTTTTCTGACGGGGGCAGCCGCCGCTGTCACCGCCGGCGGCCTCCTCACGGCCAACCTGCCTTTCGCGCCGGTCGCCTATGCACAGGCGCCGAACGAGATCCCCCCGGATGAGGCGCTGCAGCGCCTGGTCGACGGCAACGCCCGCTATGTCGCCGGCTCCAGCAAGATGGAGGAATTCTCGGCCGGTCGCGCCGCCCGCGCAGAAGCACAGTTTCCGTTCGCCAGCATCCTGAGCTGCGCCGATTCCCGCGTTGCGCCGGAACTCGCCTTCGATCAGGGCCCGGGCGAGTTGTTCGTCGTCCGCGTCGCCGGCAACGTCGCCAACGACGATGCGGTGGCGAGCCTGCAGTTCGGCTCGGCCGTCCTCGGCTCCCGCATCATCATGGTCCTCGGCCACACCTCCTGCGGCGCCATCTCGGCGGCCATCGGCGTCGTGAAGGACAAGACGGAACTGCCTGGCAGTCTGCCGGGCCTGATCGGCCAGATCACGCCGGCGGTCGAGACGGCGATGAAGGACAACCCGAGCGACCTGATGGCCGCCGCGACGTTGCAGAACGTCCGCGACGGCGTCGCTCGTCTGACGACGTCGGACATGCTCGCGGAGCGGGTCAGCGAGGGCACGCTGAAGGTCGTCGGCGGCATGTACGAGCTCTCGACGGGCAAGATCTCGCTGCTCACCTGAGCCGGGTGACGCGCGTGGCCGGCCCCGCCGTGGGCCGGCCCGGTCCCGAGCCGTCCCGGTCCTGAGCCGGCCTCAGCCCTGAGCCGGCCTCAGCCCTGAGCCTTGGCCAGTGCCGCCAGGAACGTCTCGGCGAAGGCATGCGCATCGTGCTCGCGGATGCGCTCGAACAGCACGCGCCAGCGGTGCTGGCGCTCGTCGAGCGGCATCGCCAGCGCCTTGTGCATCGTCTCGGCAACCCCGACGGTCGAGTAGGGGTTGACGATCAGCGCCTCCTTCAGCTGCTCGGCCGCGCCGGCGAAGCGCGACAGCACCAGCACGCCGGGATCCTCCGGATCCTGGGCGGCGATGTACTCCTTGGCGACGAGGTTCATGCCGTCGCGCAGCGGCGTCACCAGCCCGATGCGGCTCGAACGGTAGAGCCCCGCCAGCGCCCGCCGCGGCATCCCCCGCGTGAGGAAGCGGATCGGCGTCCAGTCGATGTCGGCGAAGCGGCCGTTGACGTGGCCGGCGACGCGCTCTAGCTGGCGGCGCATGTCGCTGTAGGCCTCGAGCTCGCCGCGCGAGGGCGGGGCGATCTGCAGGAGGCTCACCGTCGAGCGGTGCTCGGGAAAATCGACCAGCAGGCGCTCGAAGGCCCGGAAGCGCTCGTTCAGCCCCTTCGAATAGTCGATGCGGTCGACGCCGATGATCTGGCGGCGGCCGACCAGCGCCTTTTCCATGCGCTTGCGGTTGATGCGCGCCTCGGGCGACACGGCGTATTCGGCGAACGCATCGGCATCGATGCCGATCGGGAAGGCGCCGACGCGCGTCCGGCGCCCCTCGAGCTCCAGCACGCCGTCGCCGAGGTTGCGGGCGCCCACTTCCTCGACGGCGCAGCGCACGAAGTTGTCGCGGTCGCGCTCGGTCTGGAAGCCGAGGAGATCGTAGGCGAGCATCGCCTTCAAAAGCTCGTTGTGATGGGGCAGCGCCGCCAGGATGTCCGGGCCCGGGAACGGCACGTGCAGGAAGAAGCCGATCGGGTTCTGCAACCCGGCCGCCCGCAATCCCTCGGCGAGACGGAAGAAGTGGTAGTCGTGCACCCACAGCGTGTCGCCCGGCTCCACCATCGGCGCGAGACGGGCGGCGAAGCGCTCGTTCACGCGGCGATAGCCGTCTTCCGAGCGGCGGTCGAAGTCGGCGATGTCGAGCCGGTAGTGCAAAAGCGGCCAGAGCATCCGGTTGGCGAAGCCGGCGTAGTATTCGTCGTGGTCGTTCTGCGACAGGTCGAGGGTTGCGAGGCGGACGTTGCGGCTGTGCTCGGACTTCAGCGGCCCGAACGTGCCCTGCTCGGAGACATCGCCCGACCAGCCGAACCACAGCCCGCCGGTGCGCCTCAGCGTGTCGACGAGGGCGACGGCAAGGCCGCCCGCCCGGCCGGTGTCCTTCAGCGGACCGACGCGGTTCGAGACGACGATCAGCCGCCCGCCATGCACCTTGGCCGTCGCGGCGACCTTCGTGCTTGCGGGAGCCTTCGGGCTCGGGGTGGCCTTGGCAACCGAGGGAGCCGTGGCGGTCGCAGGGGCCTTGGCGGTCGCAGGCGCCTTCGTCGTCGTCGGGGGCTTGGAGCGCGGCTTCCCCTCGCTCTCCGCCGACCCGACCGACCCGTCTGCCACCGTCATATCGCCTGCTCCCAGCCGCGACTGAGCCGCATGGCGCCGTTGATGATGCCGACCATCGAGTAGGTCTGCGGGAAGTTGCCCCAGAGCTCGCCGGTCTTGGGATCGACGTCCTCCGACAAAAGCCCGACGTGGTTGCGGCAGGAAATCAGCGTGTCGTAGTGCTCGCGCGCCTCGTCGGTGCGGCCCATGCGGGCGAGCGCGTCGATGTACCAGAAGGTGCAGACGGTGAAGGCGGTGTGCGGCACGCCGAAGTCGTCGGCGGCGGCGTAGCGGTACATGTGGTGGCCGCGCTTCAGTTCGCGGGCGATGGCGTCGACGGTGGAGACGAAACGCGGGTCGCGCGGATCGATGATGCCGATCTCCGCCATCAGCAGCAGGCTGGCATCGAGATCCTTGCCCTCGAAGCTCTCCGCGAAGGCGCCGATCTTGTCGTTCCAGGAGCGCTCGAGAATGGTGGCGCGCACCTGGTCGGCGCGCGTCTGCCACTTCGTCGCGTCGAGACCGACGTGGCGGGCGATCTTCGTCAGCCGGTCGAGCGCCGCCCACGACATCAGGCTCGACGAGGTGTGCACGCGCGAGCGGGTCCTGAGTTCCCACATGCCGGCATCAGGCTCGGCGT
>CAZDCR010000048.1:0-16257 GCA_964503995.1 uncultured Segnochrobactrum sp. | reverse complement strand
CCGAGGGCCGCCGTTCTTCGTTCCGCGTCCGCCGCGGAGCGGACGGCAACCGGGCCTCGGCCCGCATCAAGTGACGGAACACGATGAAGACCTATTCGGCCAAGACCGCCGAGGTCGATAAGCGCTGGATCGTGATCGACGCCGAGGATCTCGTCGTCGGTCGCCTCGCCACGCTGATCGCCATGCGCCTGCGCGGCAAGCACAAGCCTACCTACACGCCCCACATCGACTGCGGTGACAACATCGTTGTCATCAATGCCGACAAGGTGGCGCTGACCGGCCACAAGTACTCCGACAAGCGCTACTACTGGCACACCGGCCATCCCGGCGGCATCAAGGAGCGCACCGCGCGCGCCATCCTCGAGGGCCGCTTTCCGGAGCGCGTGCTCGAGGCTGCCGTTCGCCGAATGGTGCCGCGTGGTCCGCTCGGTCGCCAGCAGATGAAGAACCTCCGTCTCTACAAGGGCAGCGAGCACCCGCACGCCGCCCAGCAGCCGGAAGCGCTCGACGTCGCCGCCCTCAACCGCAAGAACGTCAGGAAGGGTTGACCATGGTCGGCGACCTTCAGTCCCTCGAGGATCTCGGCACCGCCATGGGCTCCGCCCCGGCCGCGGCACCCTCCGCCCCGGTGCATGTCCAGAAGCTCGACAAGCTCGGCCGCGCCTATGCCACCGGCAAGCGCAAGAACGCCATCGCCCGCGTCTGGGTGACGCGCGGCACCGGCCGCGTCATCGTCAACGGCAAGGACTATGTCGAGTACTTCGCTCGGCCGGTGCTGCAGATGATGATCCGCCAGCCGATCCAGATCGCCAATCGCGACGGCCAGTACGACATCCGCGCCACCGTCTCCGGCGGCGGCCTGTCCGGCCAGGCCGGCGCGCTGCGTCACGGCCTGTCGCAGGCGCTCACCCACTACGAGCCCGAGCTGCGCGGCGTCCTCAAGAAGGGCGGCTTCCTGACGCGTGACTCGCGCGTCGTCGAGCGCAAGAAGTACGGCAAGGCGAAGGCCCGCCGCAGCTTCCAGTTCTCGAAGCGCTGATCCGCGCCCCAGCGACACCGCATCTTGCAGCGGGGCGGGCCGGAAGGCCCGCCCCGTTCGCGTTTAAGGTCCCGGCGGGCCGGAAGGCCCGCCCCGTTCGCGTTCTGGCGCCCGCTTCGGCAACGAGCCGACCCGTCGTTGGCCTGTCGCGCCCGGCTCGCTAGAGTGCCGCCGCCGTTCATTCCCGAAGATGGACCCCGTCGATGACCGCCCGGAACGCCGATCGCCCACCCGAGAACGCCTTCGCGGGCGGCAGCCTCTATGGCGGCTCTTACGAGCCGGCCTATGCGGGCATCCTCTCGTTCATGCGGCGGCGGCTGTCGCGCGACCTCACCGGCGTCGATGCCGTCATCTGGGGCATCCCGTTCGATTCCGCCGTCACCAACCGCCCGGGCGCCCGCTTCGGGCCGCAGGCGATCCGGCGCGCCTCGGCGATCCTCTGCGGCGACCCGCAATATCCCTTCAATGCCGATCCCTTCGAGCACCTCGCCGTCATCGATTGGGGCGACTGCACGTTCGACCAGGGCTACCCGATGCAGGCGGCCGCCGCGATGCGGGCGCAGGCCGAGACGATCCTCGCCTCCGGCGCCTTCCTGCTGACGCTCGGCGGCGACCACTTCGTCACCTGGCCGATGCTCGCCGCCCACGCCGCCAAGCACGGGCCGCTGGCGATGGTGCAGTTCGACGCCCACCAGGACACCTGGGACGACGACGGCGGCCGCATCGACCACGGCAGCTTCGTCGCCCGCGCGGCGAAGGACGGCATCATCGACGTCTCCCGCTCAATCCAGGTCGGCATCCGCACCCACGCGCCCGAGGACTGCGGCATCGAGATCCTGTACGGCGAGGACGTCGCGACCCTCGGCGTCGCCGGCGTCGTCGAGCGCATCAAGGCGCGGGTCGGCGATGCGAAGACCTACGTCACCTTCGACATCGACTGCCTCGACCCGGCGTTCGCGCCGGGAACCGGCACGCCGGTGTCCGGCGGCCTGTCGTCGCGCGAGGCGCTGATGATCCTGCGGCGTCTCGGCGGCCTCGACATCGTCGGCGC
Organism: uncultured Segnochrobactrum sp.; assembly: GCA_964503995.1. Classification (GTDB taxonomy): domain Bacteria; phylum Pseudomonadota; class Alphaproteobacteria; order Rhizobiales; family Segnochrobactraceae; genus CAMDHY01. Next base: position 14,167 of record CAZDCR010000048.1, on the reverse strand, counting down.
CGACGTCGTCGAGGTGGCACCGGCCTACGACCATGCCGACATCACCGCCGTCGCCGGCTCGACGGTGGCCCAGTACTATCTCGGCCTGCTCGCGGAGCGGCGCGGCCGACGAACGGGCTGAGGCCCCCACCAGGCCCGGTCCTACGTCCTCCCCCCACTCTTCGCGACAGGTTCACGTCATGGCTCCCATCCGCATCGCCGTTCTCGGCGCGTCCGGCTACACCGGCTCCGAGCTCGTCCGGCTGCTCGTCCGCCACCCCGCCGCCGAGCTGGTGGCGCTCACCGCCGATTCGAAGGCCGGCCGGCCGATGGCCGAGGTCTACCCGCAGTTCGCCCACCTGAAGCTGCCGACGCTGACGCGGATCGAGGATCTCGATCCCGCCGCCGTCGACGTCGTCTTCTGCGCCCTGCCGCACGCCACCACGCAGGTGGTGCTGAAGGACCTCATCGGTCGGGGCGGCAATCTCAAGGTGGTCGACCTCTCCGCCGACTTCCGCCTCGCCGATCCCGCCGCCTATGCCAAGTGGTACGGCCACGACCACCAGGCGCTCGAATTGCAAAGCGAGGCCGTCTACGGGCTCGCGGAGATCCACCGGGAGCGCATCAAGGGCGCCCGCCTCGTCGCCAACCCGGGCTGCTACACAACGAGTTCGCTGCTGCCGACGATCCCGCTCCTAAAGGCCGGCGCCATCGATTCCGACGAGATCGTCGTCGACGCCAAGACCGGCATGTCCGGGGCCGGCCGGGCGGCGAAGGAGGGGATGCTGTTCTCGGAAGTCGCCGAGGGCATGCACGCCTACGGCGTCGCCAACCACCGCCACACCGCCGAACTCGACCAGGAGATGTCGCTCGCTGCCGGCCGGCAGGTCGTCCCGACCTTCACGCCGCATCTTGCCCCGATGATCCGCGGCATCTACGCGACGATCTACGTGCGCGGCACCGGTGGGGCAGGGGGGGCGGACTTCCACCGCATCCTCAGCGAGGCCTACGCGGCGGAGCCTTTCGTCACCGTTCTGCCGCTCGGCCAGGTGCCGCAGTCGCGCCACGTGAAGGGCTCGAACAACGTCCAGATCGGCGTCGTCCCCGACCGCGTGACGGGCCGCGCCATCGTGCTCTCGACCCTCGACAACCTCGTCAAGGGCGCCTCCGGCCAGGCGATCCAGAACATGAACCTCGTCTGCGGCCTGCCCGAGACGACGGGACTGGAGCAGGTGGCGCTGTTCCCCTGAGGGGAACGGGAGCGCGCGGATCAGGCGGCGTCGCGCACGGCGACGTCGACGGTTCGCCCGATCGCCCGGAATGCCGCCTCGATCTGGTCGAGGCGTGACGCATGCTCGAGGCGGAACAGCCTGTCGACCTGTTCGCGGTGCCAGCCGAGCCTTCGGGTGAGTTCAGCGCGCGTGACGTCCGACGCGCGGCACTGCCGATAGAGAAGTAGTTTCACGCTTGCGAGCAGGGGCAACTCCACGACGTCCGCACCCACTGGCGAATCCCCCGGCGGAACGTCTCGCCAGTGCGCCATCCGGGCGGCGATGGCCTCTTCTATCGCCAAGCCGCCGTGCGCCATCGCCTCGTTGCGGGTCGTCCCGAAGGACGTGACCTCCGGCATGGCCGGGCATGTCACGAGAAGCGTCCCGTCGTCTTCTGGCGTCAGCTCCAACTTGTAACGCTCACTCATTTCAGCCCGAGGTCCTTTAGGATCTTCCTCACCAGCCCGGTACTGAGCTCCTTGTTGGAGCCGTGCATCGGCAACTGGGAGAACCGGTCGCCTCGCCGCACTGTGAGGTGGCCGCTACCGCCGCGGTGCGCCTAGAACGTGCAGCCCTGCTTCGCCAGGAACCGCTTGAGCTCCGACGCATTCACCGGCAAAATTACTCCACAGAAGTGTGGACATCAAGATGGACCAAGGCAGGGTTTCCGCAGCCCTCGCCCCCATCACGCCCGCATCTTCACATACCGCCCCGGTGCGTCCTCGATCGGCTTGTGCTTGCGGCTGCCGACCTTGCGCGCCTTGACCTTGGCGTCGTCGTGGCTGCGCAGCCAGCGGTCCCAGTCGGGCCACCAGGAGCCCGGCGTCATCTCGGCGCGCGCGAGCCAGCCCTCGAACTCGCCCTCGGGCGGGCCGTCGCTCCAATACTGGTACTTGCCGGAGGAGGGCGGGTTGCAGACACCGGCGATGTGGCCGGACCCCGACACGACGTAGCGCACCGGCCCGCCGAAGAAGCCCGAGCCGACGAACACCGACTTCGCCGGCGCGATGTGGTCCTCGCGGGTGGCGAGGTTGTAGATCGGGATCGTCACGTCACCGAGCGACAGCGGTGTGCCATCGACTTCGATCTCGCCCTTGGTGAATGCGTTCTCGTGATAGAAACGCCGCAAGTAGAACGAGTGGTTCGCCGCCGGCATGCGTGTGCAGTCGGCGTTCCAGTAGAGCAGATCGAACGGAAACGGCTCCTTGCCCATCATGTAGTTCGAGACGACGTAGGGCCAGATCAGGTCGTTCGAGCGCAGCATGTTGAAGGCGCTCGCCATCTTCGAGCCGTCGAGGAAGCCCTTCTGGCGCATGCGGCGCTCGAGCACGTCGAGCTGCTCCTCGTCGACGAAGACCTTGAGGTCGCCGGCGTAGGTGAAGTCGACCTGCGTCGTCAGGAACGTCGCGGTGGCGATGCGGTTGTCGCCGCGCTTCGCCAGATAGGCGAGCGTCAATGACAGAAGCGTGCCGCCGACGCAGTAGCCGACGGCGTCCACCGCATCGGTCTTCGCCACCTCGCAGACGACGTCGAGCGTCTCGAGGACGCCCTCCCGCATGTAGTCGACGAACGACTTCTCGGCGAGCGTCTCATCCGGGTTGACCCACGAGATCAGGAACACCGTGTGCCCCTGTTCCACAAGCCAGCGCACCAGTGACTTCTCGGGGTTGAGGTCGAGGATGTAGAACTTGTTGATCCACGGCGGCACGAACAGGATCGGCCGCTTGCGCACCGTCTCGGTCGCCGGGGCATACTGGATCACCTGCCGGATGGCGTTCTCGGCGATCACCTTGCCCGGCGACAGCGCCAGGTTGCGGCCGACCTCGAATTTCGTCGCGTCGGTCTGTCGCAGCTTCAGGTCGCCCTTTCCCTCGCGCAGGTCCTCCGCCAGCATCTTCATGCCGCGCACGAGGTTCTCGCCGTGTGAGGTGAGGGTGGCGCGCAGAAGCTCCGGGTTGGTGGCGACGAAGTTCGACGGCGACAGCGCATTGGAGATCTGGCGGACGTAGAAGTCGGCCTTCTGGCGCGTGTGCGGGTCGAGGCCCTCGGCGCGCCCCACCATGTCCTCCGCCCAGCGGCTGGTGATCAGGTAGGCCTGCTTGACGAAGTCGAAGAAGTGGTTCGCCGACCATTCCGGATCGCGGAAGCGCTTGTCGCGGGCGTCGGGCTCGGCGGCGGGCGTCGATTGCTCGCCCATCATCCGCCGCATCGACTGGTCCCAGAGGCTGATGTAGCCGGACCACAGCCGCGTCTGCGCCTCCATCGTGCGCTGCGGGTCGGCGAGCCAGAACTCGCTCACCTGGCCGATCGTCTTGACGACGTCGGCGAGTTCGTCGGCGAGCTCGTTCTTCTTCTCGCCCGCCTCGCGGGGGCCGAGGTAGGCGGCAAGCGCCTTGCCGCCCTCCTCGACGACGCGCGCGAGGTTCTGCGCGAACAGCTCCGGGTTCTGCACCATGTACTGCAGCACCGGGTGCTCCGGCACAGCCGTGCCGTCCGGCGCAGCGGCGCCGTTCGCCGCGCCCGCCGCCGGCTGCTTCTCGTGCTTGCCCTGATCGCCCGCCGCAGTCCGCGGCGGGACCTCCTTGCCGACCGTCATTTCCGTCCCGTCCCTCTTCGGTCCTAATAAACGGGTCCGATGGCACGGTGACAACAGCGTGGCGTCGACGCACCACAACCATCCGGGGCGTCTGTGCGCCGTCGCGGACGTCTGCTATGTCTCCGCACGGTTTTGCGTAAGCGGGAGCGCGCGTGGTGGGTGGCCGAAGCGAGCGGGATGGACGACACCGACCGGTTGGCCGGTCCATGCTCGCGATCATGCCCGCCCTCGGCGTCGCGACATTGCTCGCCGCCTGCGCCAATGATCCGGGCGCGACGCTATTCCCGATGTCCGAGCCCGAGCCGAGCACCATCTCCGCCGCCGAGGTCCCGGCGACGACGCCCGACGGCTATCCCAACATCAGCGCCATGCCGGTGATCGTCGGGGGCGTACCGCTCACCCGCGAGGAGCAGGCCACCGCCGAGACGTCCCTCTCGGGCGACCTCACCGCCCAGGGCGGCGCGCGTCCGGCGCCTGTGTCGACCACCGCGGCAGAGCTGCAGGCCGCCGGCGCCACCCACGAGGCGCGCGCCCGCGCTGCGATCGGCGGCTCCTGACGCTGCTGACCCGACGCTGGCGTGCACGCTGCCACCCTGGCGCGTGCGTGAGCCGGCGAACGATGCTATGAGGCAGCCGACCACGGGACGGTCCGTGGCCTCCGTCCACGGGACCCACGACGATGGAAGATTTCCACAAGACGCGCCGGCTGCCCCCTTACGTCTTCGAGCAGGTGAACCGGCTCAAGGCTAAGGCTCGCGCCGCCGGCGCCGACATCGTCGACCTCGGCATGGGCAACCCGGACCTGCCGACCCCGAAGTTCATCGTCGACAAGCTCTGCGACGCCGTCCAGCGCCCGCGCACCCACCGCTACTCGGCGTCGAAGGGCATCGCCGGCCTGCGCCGCGCCCAGGCGGGCTATTACGAGCGCCGCTTCGGCGTGAAGCTCGACCCGGACACCCAGGTCGTCGCCACCCTCGGCTCGAAGGAGGGCTTCGCCAACATGGCCCAGGCGATCACCGCGCCGGGTGATGTCGTGCTGGTGCCGAACCCGAGCTACCCGATCCACGCCTTCGGCTTCCTGATGGCCGGCGGGGCCATCCGCTCGGTGCCGGCGGAGCCAGGGCCGGAGTTCTTCCACGCCCTCGAGCGCGCCGTCGTCCATTCGATCCCGTCGCCGCTCGCCGTCGTGCTCTGCTACCCGGCGAACCCGACGGCGATCGTCGCCGACCTCGACTTCTACCGCGACGTCGTCGCCTTCGCGAAGAAGCACAACATCTTCGTGCTCTCCGACCTCGCCTATTCCGAGATCTATTTCGACGGCGTGCCGCCGCCCTCGGTGCTGCAGGTGCCCGGCGCGATGGACGTCGCCGTCGAGTTCACCTCGATGTCGAAGACCTTCTCGATGCCCGGCTGGCGCATCGGCTTCGCCGTCGGCAACGAGCGTCTCATCGCTGCCCTGGCGCGGGTGAAGTCCTATCTCGACTACGGCGCCTTCACGCCGATCCAGGTGGCCGCCACCGCGGCGCTCAACGCCGGCGACGAGCCGATCCAGGAGGTGCGCGACATCTACCGCCGCCGCCGCGATGTGCTGGTCGACAGTTTCGGCAAGGCCGGCTGGGCGGTGCCCGCGCCTGGCGCCTCGATGTTCGCCTGGGTGCCGATCCCGGAGCGCTTCCGCGACCTCGGCAGCCTGGAGTTCTCCAAGCTCGTGCTGGAGAAGGCCGACGTCGCCGTCTCCCCCGGCATCGGCTTCGGCGAGCACGGCGACGGCCACGTCCGCATCGCACTGGTCGAGAACGAGCAGCGCATCCGCCAGGCTGCTCGTGGCGTCCGCCGGTTCCTTGAAACGGCGGGGGAAACATTGCACAACGTCATCCCGATCGGGGCGAGGCGCTGACCGTCTAGGCTGGCGCCGCGCTCCGCCACCCGCCGCCGAGCACTCCCGCGTCCGCGCCCGGTCCCCCGAGGGCGCGGCGACGGTGCGCCGGATCGGCCGAGCCGACACGATCCGCGGATTCGATACCCCATGGAAAAGCCACTGAAAGTGGGCCTCGCCGGGCTCGGAACGGTCGGCGCGGCGACGGTCTTGCTGTTGCAGCGCCACGCCGAGGCTCTCGTCGACCGCTGCGGCCGGCCGATCGTGCTGACCGCCGTCTCCGCTCGTGACCGAAACAAGGATCGCGGCGTCGATCTCACCGGTCTCGATTGGTACGACGATCCCGCGACGCTCGCCGCCGAGGCCGACATCGACGTCTTCGTCGAACTGGTCGGCGGGGAGGGCGGGGCGGCGGCCGCTGCCGTCCGCGCGGCGCTCGCCCGCGGTCTGCCGGTCGTCACCGCCAACAAGGCGTTGCTCGCCGCCCACGGCAACGAACTCGCCCGCATCGCCGACGCCGCCGGCGTCAGCCTCGGCTTCGAGGCGGCGGTGGCCGGTGGCATCCCGATCGTCCGCACGCTGCGCGAGGCGCTCGCCGGCAACGCCGTGAGCCGCGTCTATGGCATCCTCAACGGCACCTGCAACTACATCCTGACGCGGATGGAGAAGGAGGGGCTCGACTTCGCCCAGTGCCTCGCCGAGGCACAGCGGCTCGGCTATGCCGAGGCCGACCCGACCTTCGACGTCGAGGGCTTCGACACCGCCCACAAGCTCGCGATCCTCACCGCGCTCGCCTTCGGCACCGAGGTCGATGCCGGTGCCATCCACATCGAGGGCATCTCGTCGATCACGCCGGCCGACATCGAGGCCGCCGACGAGCTCGGCTACCGCATCAAGCTGCTCGGCGTCGCCAGCCGCACAGAGACCGGCATCGAGCAGCGCGTCCACCCGACGATGGTGCCGAAATCGTCCGCCATCGCCCGCATTGACGGCGTGCTGAACGCGGTGGCGGTCGATGCCGACGCCGTCGGCGAGATCGTCCTCGTCGGACCCGGCGCCGGCGGGGCGGCGACGGCCTCCTCGGTAGTCGGCGACATCGCCGACGTTGCCGCCGGCCGGTCGCTGCCGGCCTTCGGCCGCAAGGCAAACCGGCTCGTGCCCTATCGTCCCGCGCAGATGCGCGCCCACGCCGGCGGCTACTATGTCCGCCTGCTGGTGCGTGACCGGCCGGGCGCCTTCGCCACGGTGGCGGCCGAGATGGGCGAGCACGGCATCTCGCTCGAATCGATCGTGCAGCGCCGGCGCGCCCCGAAGGCGGACGCCCCCGGCTCGGCCGTTCCGTCCGACACACAACCGATCATGATGATCACCTATGAGACGACCGAGGCGGCCATGCGCGATGCGCTCAAGGCCGTGGCGGCGTCCGAGGTGGTCGAGGGCGTGCCGCGCATGATCCGCATCGAGAAGCTGGCCTGATCCGTCTGGCCGCCGCAAAAGTTTTCGACCCAAAGACAATTCCAGAGGTGAAGCGATGGCGAAGGGCGACAAGGGGCGGACGTCGGCGGTGCTGGATCGCATGCTCACGCTCGAGGTGGTCCGGGTGACCGAGCGGGCGGCGGTGGCGGCGGCGCGGCTGCGCGGACGCGGCGACGAGAAGGCCGCCGACCAGGCCGCCGTCGACGCCATGCGCCGCGAACTCAACCGCCTGCCGATCAAGGGCACCGTCGTCATCGGCGAGGGCGAGCGCGACGAGGCGCCGATGCTCTACATCGGCGAGGCCGTCGGCACCGGCGAGGGCCCGAAGGTGGACATCGCCCTCGACCCGCTCGAGGGCACGACGATCTGCGCCAAGAACCTGCCGAACTCGCTCGCCGTGCTGGCGCTGTCGGAGGGCGGCGGGCTCCTCAACGCCCCCGACGTCTACATGGACAAGATCGCCATCGGCCCCGGCTACCCGCCAGGCCTCGTCGATCTCGACGCGTCGCCGGCCGAGAACATCGCCGCTCTCGCCAAAGCCAAGGGCGTGCCGGTCGGCGAGATCACCGCCTGCATCATGGACCGCACGCGCCACGAGGCGCTGATCGAGGCCGTGCGCGCCACGGGTGCCGCCATCCGCCTGATCGGTGACGGCGACGTCGCCGGCGTCATTCACACCACCGATCCGGACGAGACCGGCATCGACATCTACATCGGCATCGGCGGCGCGCCCGAGGGCGTGCTGGCGGCGGCGGCGCTGCGCTGCATCGGCGGCCAGATGCAGGGCCGGCTCATCCTCGACACCGAGGAGAAGCGCGCCCGCGCCAAGCGCATGGGCGTCCACGAGCCGAACAAGAAGTACGACCTCACCGAGATGGCCTCCGGCGACGTCTTCTTCGCCGCCACCGGCGTCACCGACGGCAATTTCCTCGACGGCGTCGCCTTCAAGCGCGACCGCATCGAGACCCACACGGTGGTGATGCGCTCCTCGACGGGCACCGTCCGCTTCATCAAGTCGACCCATCTCGACTTCTCGAAGTTCGAGAACGATTGACGAATCGCACTGCCGCCGGCTCCCGTCGGGCATGGACGCGATCGCGGCGACAAAGGATCGGGCGGGGGCCGTCGGCCCCCACCGCACGGACGACGAGCGACCACTGTTCGACGTCACCGCTTCGGTGACGGGCAAGCGCTGGCGGCCACGCCTCGACGCCGCCGGCGAGGCGACCGCGCTCGCCATCGCCCAGCGCCACGGCCTGCCGGACGTCGTCGCCCGCGTCGTCGCCGGGCGCGGCATCGGCGTCGATGACGTCGAGGCGTTCCTGGCGCCGAGCCTCAGGACGGCACTCCCCGACCCCTCCATCCTCACCGACATGGACCGCGCCGCCGTCCGCCTCGCCGACGCCGTCGAGCGTGGCGAAGCGGTCGGCATCGTCGCCGACTACGACGTCGACGGCGCCTCGTCCGCCGCGATCCTCGACCGCTATCTCGGGCTCGTCGGCCGTCGGCCACGCGTCCACGTGCCGGACCGCGTCGCCGAGGGCTACGGCGTCGGCCTCGTCGCCGTCGACACGCTGGCCGAGGCCGGCGCCCGCCTCATCGTCGCGGTCGACTGCGGCACCTCCAGCCACGCCGCGCTGGCACACGCCGCCACCCTCGGCCTCGACGTCGTCGTCCTCGACCACCACCCGGCGCCGACCGTGCTGCCGCCGACGGTGGCGCTGGTCAATCCGAACCGCCAGGACGATCTCTCCGGGCTCGGCCACCTGTGTGCCGCCGGCGTCACCTTCCTCGCGGTCGTCGCCCTCAACCGCGAACTGCGCCGCCGCGGCCGCTTCGCCGGCGGCCGCGAGCCGGACCTGCTGGCGTTGCTCGACCTCGTCGCCCTCGGCACCGTCTGCGACGTTGTCCCGCTCACCGGCCTCAACCGCGCCTACGTCTCCCGCGGCCTCGCGGTAATGCGGCTGCGCGCCAATCCCGGCCTCGCCGCGCTCGCCGACGCCGCCCGCCTCAGCGGCCCGCCGGCCGCCTGGCATCTCGGCTTCCTGCTCGGCCCGCGCATCAACGCCGGCGGCCGCATCGGCGATTCCGGCCTCGGTGCCCGCCTGCTCGCCACGGACGATCCCGTCGAGGCCGGTCGCATCGCCGCCGACCTCGATACCCTCAACCGCATCCGCCAGGACGTCGAGGCCGAGGCGCTCGCCGAGGCCGACGCGATGACGTTGACGCTCGGCGACGATCCGGTCGTCGTGGTCGCGGGCACGCGCTGGCACCCGGGCGTCGTCGGCCTGGTCGCCGCCCGCCTCAAGGAGCGCACCGGTCGCCCGGCCATCGCGATCTCCGGCGAGAACGGCGCCGGCTCCGGGCGCTCCATCTCCGGCGTCGACCTCGGCGCCGCCGTCACCGCCGCCGTCGAGGCCGGCCACCTCGCCAAGGGCGGTGGCCACGCGATGGCCGCCGGCCTCACCGTCGCGCCCGACCGCATCGACGGCCTGCGCACGTTCCTCTGCGAGCGCCTCGGCCCCGCGGTGGAAGCCGCCCGCGCTCGCTCCGGACTTTCCGTTGACGCGCCGCTGTCGGCCGCCGCCGCCTCGCCGGACCTCGTCGAGATGATCGAGAAAGCTGGCCCGTTCGGCGCCGGCTGCCCGGAGCCGGTGTTCGCCTTCTCCGGCCACCGCATCGTCGATGCCCTCGTCGTCGGTGGCAGCCACGTCAAGGTGACGATCGCCGGTGGCGACGGCGCAAGGCTGGAGGCGATCGCCTTCCGCGCCGCCGAGGCGCCGCTCGGCCGGGCCCTGCTCGCAGCCCGCGGCAGCGTCCGCCACGTCGCCGGCACGCTCGGCATCGACGTCTGGGGCGGCGGCCGCAAGGTCGTGCTGCGCCTCGTCGACGCCGCGGAGCCCGGCCGCCCGCACGGCGCCTGAGGCGCGGACCCACCCGCCTTAACCTGGCCTTTACGATAACGCGCCACTCTCTGACTGCGCGTCGCTTGAAGGTTCTGCGTCGCGATGCGCACCAGCTTCGCGGGGCGTCGGCAACGACGCCCCGCTTGGCGTTGAGGCTGACGGCCGACTGGGCGGGTCACGGGACCAGTCGGCAGCGCACGCGCCGCCGCGCCGCCGGGCTGCGTCCGAACCTCACGAGAAGCTTCCGGCATGGTAAACAAGCCGTTGCACAGGCTGATATAATTGTTTCGTTAAGCCTGCCGCTTAACCTCTACTTCACGCCGGTTCGCGAGGCTCCCAGTCCGATCGCTGGAGGGGAGCCGCTCGCCGATGAGCCCGATTGCCGCAACCGTTCGTGTGCTCGACCGCGGGGTCGGGGACGACGTCGGCCGACGGCCGCGCCGCACCAGTTCCGCCCGCGTCGCGATCGGTGGCGACACCGCGCGCCTGCCGCTCGACGAGGTGCTGGTCGGCGATTCGATCGCCGTGATGGAGAGCCTGCCGGCCGGCTCCGTCGACGTCGTCTTCGCCGACCCGCCCTACAACCTGCAGCTCGAAGGCGCGCTCCATCGCCCCGACCAGTCGCGCGTCGACGCCGTCGACGACGACTGGGACCGGTTCGACTCGTTTGCCACCTACGACGCCTTCACCCGCCGCTGGCTCGCCGCCGCCCGCCGCCTTCTGAAGCCCAATGGCACGCTCTGGGTGATCGGCTCCTACCACAACATCTTCCGCGTCGGCACGAGCCTGCAGGACCTCGGCTACTGGGTGCTGAACGACGTCGTCTGGGTGAAGTCGAACCCGATGCCGAACTTCCGCGGCCGCCGCTTCGCCAACGCCCACGAGACGATGATCTGGGCCGCCCGCGACCGCGACGAGAAGGGCTACACCTTCAACTATCACGCGCTGAAGGCCTTCAACGACGACCTGCAGATGCGCTCCGACTGGAACCTGCCGATCTGCTCGGGCGGCGAGCGCCTGCGCGATGGGGAGGGGAGCAAGCTGCACCCGACCCAGAAGCCGGAGGCGCTGCTCTACCGCGTGCTGCTCGCCTCGACGAAGCCCGGCGACGTCGTCCTCGACCCGTTCTTCGGCTCCGGCACCACCGGCGCCGCCGCCCGCAAGCTCGGCCGCCGCTTCATCGGCATCGAACGCGACGAGGGCTATGCGGCCGCTGCCCGCGCCCGCATCGCCGCCGTCGAGCCGGCCCCCGACGGGGCGCTGGAAACGCTCGCCGGCAAGCGCGGCGCGCCGCGCGTGCCGTTCGGGGCGCTGCTGGAGGCGGGTCTCGTCGCTCCCGGCACGGAGGTCACCGATTCCCGCCGCCGCCACCGTGCGCTCGTGCGTGCCGACGGCTGCCTCGAATCGGGCGCCCACGTCGGCTCGATCCACAAGGTCGGCGCGCTTGTGCAGGGGCTCGAGGCGTGCAACGGCTGGACCTTCTGGCACCTCGACCAAGGCGCCGGCCCGCAGCCGATCGACGCCCTGCGCGAGCGCATCCGCGCCGCCTTCGCCAGCGGCACCTGAGCCACGACGGCCTCAGGGCGTCGCCGGCAGCGTCCGCGTCAGGGCCGTCTCGTCGAGCGGCGCCTCGCCGGCGGCAAGGCCGTTCTGCTGCAGGATGAAGGCGGTGATCGGCAGCAGTTTCGACGCTGGCAGCGAGCCGGGGTTCACCGCCGGCATCGTCGTGTGTTCGACGCCATAGAGATCCGAGAGCGCCTGTCCGCCGAACGTCTTCAGGAACGCCGCGCCCTTCAGCGCCGGGCCGTCGGCGCCGGTGAGGTCGGGCCGGTGGCACTCGGCGCAGTAGTTGTTGAAGAGTTGCTGCCCGTCGGCCGCCTGGGCGGCCGTGTACCACCCGCTGCCGGGTGCCGCGGTCGCAGCGTCCTGTGCCGAGGCAGTCATCTCATCCGAGAGGCCGATCGCCGCCAATGCGAAGGCGAGTGCCGCCGCGGCGCACGGGCCGCTCCCTGCCGACCTGACGATGGCCGCCTCCCCCGATCGCGCTCCGGCGCTGCCGCGCTTCTGCTGCGAGCGTTCGCGAAGGCTGCCGTCGCCTCCGCGTCGCCGCGATTCCGGCGCAGTGACCGCCATGCTATCCCTCGGATTCGAGGTTCACAAAGGGGCGCGTGCAGATGAGTGAAGCGAATTTCTGCGGCGTCGTGCCGGCGGGCCGGCAGGGCCTCCTGCACGCCGCCGGCCGTCGACTGGCCATGGCCGCGGTCGGGCTCCTCGTCGCCGTCGCCTCGGGCCTGTCGGCGGTCGCCCCGGCCGCTGCTACCACCACCCATCGCTTTCCCGGCCTGAAGTTCACCTTTGAAGCGCCGCCCGGGTGGGGGGTCTACACCGTCGCCGGCCAGCGGGTGGCGGACCCGCGCGCGAACTTCCACACCGAGATCGCGCTGATGGACCTGAAGTACGGCGACTACATGCCGGTCATCGAGTTCACGCGGCCGGCCCCGGACGCCTCGATGTCGCCGAGCATCAGCATCTTCGCGACGCAGCGCGGCGAGGGGGACACCTTCGACCGTGCCCGCTGGGTTCTCGACAACGTCATCGGCTTGAAGAAGTCGAATACGATCGGCTTCGAGATGACGATGCAGCCGCGGAAGTTCACCACCGGCAAGATCGACTTCCTGTTCGCCGATCTGATCTACGGAATGAACATGCCTGACGGCAAGCAGTACGGCATGTACGACCAGACCTTCGTCATCGATGCGAAGACGATGCTGCTCATCGTCGACGTCAAGACGGGGGCGGACGACGCCTTGTCCCGACGCCAGGCGACCGACCTGATGAAGTGGTTCACCTTCGACTGACGGCTGCTACGCCATTATTGGGGTAGCGCGGCGTCAGCGCTTCCGCGGCCGGCCGGTCGACACCGGTGCCTCGATCGCCCCGGCGACGACCTTGCGGAAGAGCGAGGGCAGCGCCTCGCCGTCGAGGTCGGCGGCCGCCGACCACCACATTCCGGCCGGCGCGGCCGTCGCCGTCGGCACGCTGGCGCGCCACACCTCGAGCTCGAGGTGGAAGTGCGTGAAGGTGTGCGCCACCGGCGCCGGCAGCCGTCGCCAGTCGGCGGCGAGCGGGGCAACGGACAGCACGACGGAGTCGGCCGAAGCCCCGGCAGGCCCCTCCGCCCGCCACTCGCTGCCCGGCACCTCGGTCATGCCGCCGAGCAGGCCGCGCGGCTCACGGCGGCGCACCAGTACGGCGCCGTCGGCCCGAACCGCGACGAAGGCCGCGCCGCGCCGCACCGGCCGAGCCGTCTTGGCCGCCTTCACCGGATAGAGGTCCTGCGTGCCCTCTGCCCGCGCCCGGCACGCCTGCGACCACGGACACAGGCTGCAGGCCGGCCGCTTCGGCGTGCAGATCGTCGCGCCGAGGTCCATCGTTGCCTCGGCGAACTCGCCCGGCCGGTCGGACGGGACGATGGCGGCGACGCGCTCGCGCACCAGCGCCTTGGCGGCCGGCAGCGGCGTCTCGATCGCGTAGAGCCGCGTGAACACCCGCTCGACGTTGCCGTCGACGACGGCCGCCGGCTGGTCGAAGGCGATCGCCGCGATCGCCGCCGAGGTATAGGCGCCGATGCCGGGCAGGGCGCCGAGCCCCGCCTCGTCGCCGGGAAAGCGGCCGCCGTGGTCCGCCGCTACGGCCTCGGCGCAGCGCTTCAGGTTGCGGGCGCGGGCGTAGTAGCCGAGCCCGGCCCAGGCCTTCATCACGTCGGCCTCGTCGGCCGCAGCGAGATCGCCGACCGTCGGCCAGCGGGCCGTGAAGGCCTCGAAGTAGCCTTTCACGGCCGCCACCGTGGTCTGCTGCAGCATCACCTCCGACAGCCACACCCGGTAGGGGTCCGGCCGCGCTCCCTGCCGCCGCTCCGCCGGCCCCGCCCGCCACGGCAGCCGCCGCGCATGCCGGTCGTACCAGGCGAGCAGGTCGGCCGCGGACGGGGCGGGGAGGGGGGACGCGTGAGGAGTTGCCGACGCTTTTTCGAGCATGGGGACAAGATAGAGGACCTTCCCGC
>CAZDCR010000047.1:0-16339 GCA_964503995.1 uncultured Segnochrobactrum sp. | reverse complement strand
CGCAGTAGCGGCGAAGATAGTTGGAGGGTAGCTTCCTGCAAAAATAGCTATGCGGACGAGCCACGACAAGAACGAAGGGGGAGGTCCTGGAAACGCCGCGTCTTCGTAAGGCGCGCGGCCAGTGGATTGGGGCGGGCGACAGCCATCCCAGGCGTTTGAATCCACAACGCTGCGCAGGTTTCGGCGCTTCCTGAACATCCGCAACCTTTGCCGATGCCAAACGCCGGTCGCGACGCGATCGACGCTTGACCGTCGCCTCGCATCACCGCGGCCGAGCGGCCACCGGGGATGTCTGTGGCGCGGAAATCGAAGTGGTCTCCGACTCCCAGAAGAGGATGGAACACATGGCTAGTACACTGACGCTCAACAAGATTACGGCGCAGAAGGGGATCGCCGTCGGCGATGCGGCGCGCAAGATCGCCGATCTCGGCTGGAACCCGTCCTACGTCCAGGAAGCAATGACGTTCCCGACCGACTACAAGATCGTGAAGACGCCGAAGGATCCGATGAAGCAGGTCCTGCGGTCGTACTTCCCGATGCAGGAAGAGAAGGACAACCGTGTCTACGGCGCGCTCGACGCGGCGCTTCGCGGCGACATGTTCCGCAATGTCGAGCCGCGCTGGGTCGAGTGGATGAAGCTGTTCCTGGCGATCATCCCCTTCCCGGAGATCTCGGCGGCCCGCTCGATGGCGATGGTCGCCCGGCTCACCCCCGGCGAAGAGCTCCGCACCGGCTTCACGATGCAGATGGTGGACGAGTTCCGGCACTCGACCATCCAGATGAATCTGAAGAAATGGTACATGGAGAACTACATCGACCCCGCCGGGTTCGACATCACCGAGGAAGCCTTCGGCAAGTGCTACGCCACCACAATCGGCCGCCAGTTCGGTGAAGGCTTCCTCACTGGCGATGCGATCACCGCGGCGAGCATCTACCTGACGATCGTGGCCGAGACGGCGTTCACCAATACGCTGTTCGTGGCGATGCCGTCGGAAGCCGCCCGCAACGGCGACTACGCCCTGCCGACCGTGTTCCTCTCGGTGCAGTCCGACGAGAGCCGTCACATCGGCAACGGCCACTCGATGCTGATGTCGATGCTGAAGGAGCCGGAGAACCACCTCCTGCTCGAGCGCGACATGCGCTACGCCTTCTGGCAGAACCACGGCATCGTCGACGCCGCGATCGGCACCTTCATCGAATACGGCACCACCAACCGCGACAAGAACAAAGAGTCTTACGCGGAGATGTGGCATCGCTGGATCTTCGAAGACTACTATCGCACCTACATGCTGCCGCTCGAGAAGTACGGCATCAAGATCCATCACGATGACGTGCAGGAAGCCTGGAACCGCCTGACCAAGAAATTCTACGTCCACAAGGTCGGGCAGTTCTTCGCCGTCGGCTGGCCGTTCAACTTCTGGCGGATCGAGGCCCAGACCGACAAGGACTTCGAGTGGTTCGAGCACAAGTATCCGGGCTGGTATGCCGAGTTCGGTGACTTCTGGAAGTGGTACGAGAAGCTGTCGCACCGCGGCCAGACGGTCATCCCGTTCAACGCCGACGTCGGCTACGTCTACCCGCACCGCTGCTGGTCGACGCTGGTGCCCTGCCTGATCCGCGAGGATATCGTCACCGACGAGATCGACGGCCAGATCCACACGTTCTCGCACGAGATCGATCGCTGGACCGCCATCGAGGCGTTCGCCGGCGAGTACCAGGGCCGTCCGACGCCGGCCATGGGCCGGTTCAGCGGCCGCCGCGAGTGGGAAGGCTGCTACCACGACTGGGATCTGGTCGACTGCCTGAAGGACCTGAACTTCATCCGGTCCGACGGCAAGACGCTGGTGCCGCAGCCCCACCTGCGCTTCGAGCAGGACGAGATGTGGACGGTGGACGATGTTCGCGGCCACACGATCAAGAGCCCGCTGCAGATCCTGCGCGGCATGTCGCCGGCCGAGCGCGAGAAGCACCTCGCCGAGTACCGCGCCGGCTTCAAGATCAATCCCTGCAACTGAGCCGCAGCGGTTGATCTGAACGTCACGTGACTGGAGGGACGGGGCCGAACGTCTCGGCTCCGCCCCTCCACCCCGGTGAGATCCCCCAGCGGGGACTGCCCTTCATTCCTTCGTCGTTCCAGGAGCCACGCCCCATGAGCGGGACGTTCACCGTTCGCCTGCAGCCAGTCGGCGTCGAATTCGAGGTCGAGGAGAACGAGACAGTTCTCAACGCCGCCTTTCGCCAGGGCATCGCGCTCCCGCACGGCTGCAAGGAGGGCCAGTGCGCCGCCTGCAAGAGCGTGCTGACCGAAGGCGAAATCGAACTGATGAAGTATTCGACCTTCGCGCTGAACGAGATGGAGCGCGGCCAGGACCACATTCTCCTGTGCCGGACGCTCGCGCTCTCGGACATTGAAGTCGAACTTTTGAACTACGACGAGGAACTGCTCGCCAAGGCCATTCCGGTCAAAGAGTTCGAGGGCACTGTCACCGGCGTGATCGAGCTGACGCACGATATCCGCCGCCTCGACGTCGCGCTCGAGCAACCGTTGAAGTTCTGGGCAGGGCAGTATGTCGACATCACGCTCCCGGGGGCGGAGGCGATTACTCGCTCGTTTTCCATGGCAAATACGCCGGGCGAAGCCAAAAACCTCTCGTTCATCATCAAGAAATACCCCAACGGACGCTTCTCCTCCCGCCTCGACGGGGATCTGCCCGTCGGAACCACCGTCGGAGTCAAAGGACCCTACGGCTCCTGCTTCCGACGGGAAGACCGGGAAGGCGCCGTGATCATGGTCGGGGGTGGCTCCGGCATGTCGCCGCTGTGGTCGATCCTGCACGACCACGTCGAGAGCGGCGAGGAGCGGCCGGTCTACTTCTTCTATGGGGCCCGGACGCGCAATGACCTGTTCTATCTCGACGAATTCGCCCAGATGGCGTCTCGGGTCGAAAATTTCACCTTCGTGCCGGTGCTGTCGCATGCGGGCGACGACGCCGAATGGGTGGGCGAGCGCGGCTTCGTCCACGAAGTCGTCGGCGCGCATCTGCGCCGGCTCGGGCTCGGCGAGGCCGTCGACGTCTACGCCTGCGGGCCGGCACCGATGATCGAGGCGCTGACGCCCGTTCTCTACATGAACAATATCGAGTCCGATCGCGTGTACTTCGACAAGTTCACGCCGGCCAGCAACTGACGCAGGCGGCCGCACAGACCGCTCGTCGTGCGCAACAATTGTTCGAAAGAAGCAGTGGGAGGAAATAACAATGGCACTCGCAGAGAACGTGGCGGTGAAATCGGGAGCGGCGGGATCCGCCATCTTTCCGGGCTCCGATAGCCGTCACTACAAGTACTTCGATCCGAAGGGAAAGCGTGCGACGCACTACGAGGACGTGACGGTCGACGTGCAGCCGGACCCGGAGCGGTACCTGCTGCAGAACTGGATCATCGCCTTCCCGGACGGCCGCGGCGCCTACTTTAAGGACGCGACGGCGGCGCTGAGCTCCAACTGGCACGCCTTCCGTGCGCCCGACCAGGAGTGGGAGCGCACCCACTACCAGCGCCAGTCGAAGATCGAGGCGATGGTGCAGAACGTCATCATCAACGGCAGAAAGGCCGGTGCGCCGAAGGCCTTCGACAAGGCGTGGGTGAAGATCCTGCAGAACCACCTCGGGGCGTGGAAGCACGCCGAGTTTGGCCTCGGCACGTCGCTGATGCAGGCGCAGCGCTACGGCTACACCCAGATGATCAACAACGCGACGCTGACGAACTCCTCGTACAAGCTTCGCCTGGCCCAGGACCTGACGCTCTATCTCGCCGAAATCGGCATGGACATCCCCGGCTTCGACGACGAGGCGGGCAAGCGCGCCTGGGTCGGTGACCCGATCTGGCAGGGGACGCGCGAGGCTATCGAATCGATCATGGGGGCGACCGACTACCTCGAGCAGTACTTCGCCACCAACATCGTGTTCGAGCCGCTGGTCGGCGAGTTGTTCCGCTCCGGCTTCGTGATGCAATCCGCCGCCGCCAATGGCGACTTCATCACACCATCCGTGGTGTCGGCAGCCGAGGCCGACTACGAGCGCAACCTCGCCAACGCCATCGACCTGTTCCACCTGCTGGTGAGCGACCCGCACCACGGCGTCCACAACGCCGCGCTGTTCCAGGGATGGGTGCGCAAGCACGCCGCGCTGGGCGCGAAGGCCGCCACCGGCCTGCAACCGATCTGGTCACAGGCGCACTCCAAGCCCGTGCAGTTCGCGGACGCCAAGGCGCACTCGATCGAGCGGATCACGAAGATCCTCGGCGAGCTCGGCCTGAACCTTCCCAAGGAGTGAGTGGACATGTCCGTCGCATCGAGAACAGCCGAGCACCAGAACATCTTCCACAAGATGAGCGACATCGTCTTCGACCAGACGATCTCGCACCAGTGCGGCGTCACCATGAACGACAGCGTCGAGGCACGCGCCATCGCCGAGTTCATGGGCACGAAGCCGAACGTCACCATCACCTATCAGCCCGCCCTCATCCGCATCGACGGTGAAGGCGAGTTGGTCTTCAAGATGGACGAGATCAGCGAGATCCTCGGCAAGGACATGACCGCCGAGACCTTCGAGGTGAATACCTCCACACATTACGGCCGGATGGTCCGCGTCGACGACAACACGGTGACGTTGTTCGGCGACATGGATGCCATGCGCAAGTACATCGAGTAATCGCGCGCCGGTCGACGGTTCGGCACGGGACGGCGCGTCATCGCGACCGCCTTCCGTGCCGACCTCTCGGGCGGACGGTGCAGCGCCGCGTGCTGGGACACGGGCTGGGCAAACGTAAGCGGACCGCTTCGGGTCGCGCATCGGATCGGGGACCTCACATGTTCAAGACACCCTCCGGCGAGGAAATCTTCGTCGTCGACGGCCACACCCACTTCTGGGACGGCAGCCCGGAGAACCAGAGCAACATCCACGGCAAGCAGTTCATCGACTGCTTCTACGCCTACCACTCGGCCCTGAGCCCGAAGGACAAGCTCTGGCCGAAGGCAAAATTCGAAAAATACAGCGCCGAAGAAATGTATCACGACCTGTTCGTCGATGGCCCCGATGACATAGCGATCGTTCAGTCGACCTATCTTATGGACTTCTACAAGAATGGCTTCAACACCATCGAGAGAAACTCCGAGATTGCGAAGAAGTACAAGGATCGATTCATTCTCAACGGTTCGTTCGACCCGCGCGACGGCGAGAAGGCGATCGAGTACATCCACTATCTGAAGGAGACCTTCGGCGTGAAGGGCGTCAAGCTCTACACGGCCGAGTGGAATGGCGCCTCGCGCGGCTGGAAGCTCACCGATCCGGCGGCCTACCGCTGCCTCGAGCTCTGCCAGAGCCTCGGCATCACCAACATCCACGTTCACAAGGGGCCGACGATCGTCCCGCTCGACAAGGACGCGTTCGACGTCCACGACGTCGACCACGCCGCGACCGACTTCCAGGGTCTCAACTTCATCGTCGAACACTGCGGGCTGCCGCGCCTCGACGACTTCTGCTGGATCGCCGTGCAGGAGACCAACGTCTATGGCGGTCTGGCGGTGGCGCTGCCGTTCATCCACAGCCGGCCCCGTTACTTCGCCGAGGTAATCAGCGAGCTCTTGTTCTGGGTCGGCGAAGACAAGATCCTGTTCGGCAGCGACTATGCGATCTGGACGCCGCGCTGGCTCGTCGAGAAGTTCTGGAACTTCGAGATCCCGGAGGACATCAAGGCCGAGCACGGCGTCGACCTGACGGCGGACGCCAAGCGCAAGATCCTCGGCCTCAACGCCGCACGGCTCTACGGCATCGACATCGAGGCGCAGCGGGCAAAGTTGCGCAACGAGGCCGTTGCCGAGGCTGCGGAGTGACCGCGATGGGCACGGCAGCACCGCGCACTCCCACGGTCGGGCCCGCCAGTCAACACCGCGAGCGGATCGACGAGGTTTGGGCGCGCCTCGCCCACGTCACCGACCCGGAACTCGACGAACCGATGACCGAACTCGGCTTCGTCGAGGGCGTCGAGATCGACGCCGGCGGCGGGGTGGACGTCACCTTTCGACTGCCGACCTACTGGTGCTCGCCGAACTTCGCCTACCTGATGGCCGACGACATCGGCCGGGCGGTTCGGGCCCTGCCGTGGGTGGTCGACGTCCGGCCGCAGCTCCAGGACCACATGAGCTCCGAGGAGGTGAACGAGGGCGTGCGGCACGGACGGCCGTTCGCCGAGGCCTTCAAGGCCTTCGAGGTGAAGGGGACCCTCGACGAGCTGCGGGAGAACTTTCGCCGCAAGGCGTTCCAGCGTCGACAGGAGGCGGTGCTTGTCGCTCTCCGCGCCGTGGGCTTCGATCCCGCCACGATCGTCGCGATGGATCTCGCGAGCTTCGACCGCACCGTCATCCTCGACGACGAAGGCGCGCGGCAGAAGCCGCGCTACAGGGAGATCCTCCTCGAGCGCGGCCTCGCCGCCGGCCCGCACGACCTCGCCTTCGTAACGCTCGAGGGTCGACCGATCGATGCGGACGCGCTGGCGGCGCACGTGCGCTCCCTGCGCTCCGTGCGCATCAACATGGAGGCGAACGGCGCGATCTGCCGGGGCCTGCTGCAGGCGCGCTACCGCGAGTTCGACCCGGCGACCGACGAGCCGACGCTCGCCGACTTCATGCTCGACCGGGTGCCACCGCCCCGCCCGGTCGCCTGAGACCCCGACCGCGGCGGGAGCGGAGATGCCGAGCGAAGACACGACGCGCCCGGCGAGAGGCGCGCCGATGACCAGCGTGCCGACGATCAACGTGCCGACGACCAGCGTGCCGACCATCAAGAGGCGGGAACCGCCAGGCCGAAACCGGGAGTGAGTGCGCCACCATGGCAAAGCAGATCATCCACGATGCGGACGCGAGACGGGCGCTGGCGCGCGGCGTCGGCAAGCTCGCTGCGGCGGTCGAGGCCACCCTCGGTCCGCGCGGCATGAACGCGATGGTCGACCGCCCGATCGGCACACCGATCGTGTCGCGCGACGGCGTCACCATCGCCAGCGAGATCGAGCTCTTCGATCGCTTCGAGAACATGGGCGCACAGGTCGTCCGTGAAGTCTCGATGCAGACCAACGAGGTGGCAGGCGACGGCACCACCACCGCGATGGTGCTCGCCAACGGCCTGATCCAGAACGGCATCGCTGCGCTCGAGCGCGGCGTGAAGCCCGTCGACCTCTGCCGCGGCATCGACCAGGCGGTCGAGGTGGTCGTGGAGACCCTCAAGGCGTCTGCGATACCGGCGAAGGACCGTCGGTCTCTGGAGGCCGTGGCGACGATCGCCGCCACCTGTCCCCGCCTCGGCGGCCTGGTCGCCCAGGCGCTGGAGCAGGTCGGCGTCAACGGCATCGTCAGCTCCCAGTACGGCCTCACCATCGAGACGACCCTCGACGTCGTCGAGGGCATGTCGTTCGACCGCGGCTACATCTCCCATCACATGGTGACCGACGTCGAGAAGATGGAAGTCGTGCTCGACGATCCGCTGATCCTGCTCACGGACCTGAAGATCCGGCAGCCGGAGGAGCTGGCGGCGATCCGCGCCGCGGTCGCCAAGACCGGGAGGCCGCTGGTCATCGTCGCCGAGGAGATCTCGCCGGAAGTGGTCGTGACGCTGCTCGGCGACGGCAACCGCGGCCGGGTGCTGGTGGTCCACCCACCGGAGTACGGGCACTGGCGCAAGGCGATGATGGACGATCTCGGCATCATCACCGGCGGCCGCGTGATCGCCCGCGACCTCGGCGGCCGCCTGGACGACGTCACCCTCGATGACCTCGGCAGCGCTCGCCAGGTTCGCACCAGCGCCCGCGAGACCGTCATCATCCGCGGCGCCGGCGACCCCGTGGAGATCGCCGCGCGCCGGGCGCAGGTCGCCCGGCAGTATGACCTCGCCCCCCCGAACATCGAGCAGGACAAGCTGAAGGAGCGGCTGGCGAAGCTGTCCGGCGGCACCGCGGTGATTTACGCCGGCGGCGTCACGCCGGTCGAACAGAAGCGCACCATCCAGCTGATCGACGACGCCCTGAACGCGACGCGGGCGGCGGCCGAAGAAGGCGTCGTCCCTGGCGGCGGCACGGCGCTCGCGCATTGCACCTCGGTCGTCAGGGCGAAGCTCGGAAACATCAACGGCGATATCGGGGAGGGCATTCGCCTGGTTCGCGAGACGCTGACCCGGCCAGCGGCCTACATCGCGCGGAACGCCGGCTACGATCCCGATCGCATTGTCGGCGAGTTGCTGCAGGCGACCGCCGGCACCGGCTTCGACGCGGCGAAAGGCGAGATGACCGATATGGTTGCGGCAGGCATCGTCGACCCGGTGCGGGTCACCTACACGGCGCTGCGCAACGCCGCCTCGGTGGCGACCCTCGTCCTCACCACGACAACCCTGATCGCCGACATGCCCGTCGACTTCGATCCGACGGCTGGTCCGGCTCTTGGAGGTGGCGCCGAGAAGCTGGGGCGCGCCTAGTCGTTATGCTTCGCCGGTCACAAATCAGTGACCATTGATCTTATTGTTGATACAGTTCCAAAAAAGTCGCTGACCGAAAGATTTCCCCAGCTGAGGTGCGGCTGAGAATAAATCTTCGGAACAGTCACGGGAGGGGAAGCATGGTTCACATCATCTCCAAGCGAGACGGCCCCAGGCGCGAAGACGTCGAGGCGAAACGATTGATCCAGCAGAACCGGGGGACGATCGAGAAGCTTGCGAACCATTTGAGCGCCGGGCGTTTCAGCGAGATGCGTCGGGCTGCGCAACAGCCCACCGCACCCGATGTCTTCGAGAAGACTTCTCAGTCCGGCTATATGCCGGGAAGCCAGCCCGTCGAGCTGCGTCCCTATGTACGCATCAGCCCCAACAACCGCGTCGTCGTCGCCGATTTGGTATCCGGCCGACAACTCCACTACCTGGGCGAGCTTCGCGGACCACGCAGCGCCCAGCGTTTCAGGCTGGCGACGCGGGAGAACGGCTTCTACGTCCCGCTGGAGAGCGATCTCGTCGATCGTCTCGCTGACCTCGATGGTCGAGACATGACGAAGGACGATGCCGACAGCCAGCTCAAGCGCGACATCGCCGTTCGCCTCGATCTCGACCACGACGACGACAGCTGACGCACGCACGCGAGCTTCCGAGTGACGGACGGTCGGGCGGCCATCGCCCGTGACGGCCCCGACCCGCCGGTCATCGCCGGTACGCACGATCGGTAGGTTCCCAGATGCAGACGGATGCGCCGATGCCCAAGTCGTCCGATCCGTTCGATCCACCGCCCGGCTTCCGTTCGCTGGCGTCGGCCGAGGACCATCGCGACGACCTCGACCGCTACGACGAGCGCGCGACCCGCGTGGCCTGGGAGCGCTTCGTCACCGGCGCCGCAGCCGCCTCGCCGGCGCGGGCGCTGGTGCGGCGCGTGATCGAACGGTCCTGGCTGCGCAGTTTCGAGGTGGGGGTCGACGCCCGCGGCCGCGGCAGCCCTGCCAGCGCGCCTCCCGACCTCTTGCACGAGTTGCGGCAGCGCAATCGCGGCCTGCTGTCGGCGACGCGGCCCACCTTCGAGCGCATCGGCAAGATTCTCGGCGATACGGCGACGATGGTGGTGATCACCGACGACACGGGCGTGATCCTCGATGTCGGCGGCGATCGCGCCACCATCGATGCAGGCCACGACATCCGTCTGGAGGTCGGGGCGAGTTGGGGCGAGTCCGTCACCGGCACCAACGGGATCGGAACCGCCCTCGTCACCGGCCAGCCCGTCTACGTGCATGCAGCCGAGCACTTCTGCGAGGGCGTGAAGGCGTGGACCTGCGTCGGCGCGCCGATCCGCAGCCCGATCGACGGCAGCATCGTCGGCATCATCGACTTCTCCGGCCCGGAGGACATCTTCCACCGCCACAACATCGCGCTCGGCATGGTGGCGGCCAACCACATCGAACTGGCACTCGCCGAGCAGGCGCGCATCGAGCGGATGAGGCTGCTCGAGGCCTGCCTGTCGAAAGTGCGCAGCTTCTCTGGCGGCGACGGGCTCATCGTGCTCGACAGCTTCGGTCGCATCATCCACCTGAGCGACACGGCGCCGATGCGATGGCGATCGCTCGATCAGGCGACCGAACTGCAGGTCGGTCGCCAGATCATCGATTTCGGTCCGGACGGCGTGCGGGGCGACCTCGCCGGTCACCTTCCGGAGGCGCTGCGCGGCCAGAGCCTCGAACCTCTCGTGGTCGACGGGACTGTCTCAGGCGCCGTGCTCGTGCTTGGGCCCCGGCCGCGCCCCGCCGTCTCGGCCGGCCGCACCGCCCTCCTGCCGGTTCCGGTCGCGGTTGATGCTCTGACGGCGGCGAAACTCGCCATCGTCGGG
This sequence comes from uncultured Segnochrobactrum sp., assembly GCA_964503995.1. Classification (GTDB taxonomy): domain Bacteria; phylum Pseudomonadota; class Alphaproteobacteria; order Rhizobiales; family Segnochrobactraceae; genus CAMDHY01. Next base: position 5,944 of record CAZDCR010000047.1, on the reverse strand, counting down.
CAGAGCGCGCCGCTGCTGGACGCAATCGAGCGCGCCGAGCGGGCCGCGAACGGCAAATGCGGGATTCTGCTCGAAGGAGAGACCGGTGTCGGCAAGGAACTGTTCGCCCGGCTCATCCACGCGGCCGGGATGCAGACCGGCAAGGAACCGTTCGTCGCCTTCAACTGTGGCGCCGTCTCCAAGGACCTGATTGGCGGCGAGTTGTTCGGCCACGCCGCCGGCGCCTTCACGGGGGCGACGCGCGATGGCCGCCAGGGCCGCTTCGAGACTGCCCAGGGCGGCGTGCTCAGTCTCGACGAGATCGGCGAGATGCCGCTCGACCTGCAGCCCTACCTCTTGCGCGTGCTGGAAGAGCGGATGGTCTATCGCCTCGGCGACAGCAAGCCGAGGCCGGTCGACGTTCATCTCATCGCCTCCACCAACCGCAACCTGCGCAAGGACGTGGCCGAGGGACGCTTCCGCAAGGATCTCTATTTCCGGATCGGCGCCGTCCGGATCACCATTCCGCCCTTGCGCGACCGGCCAGGCGACGTCGAGTTGCTCGTCTATCACTTCAACCGACAGATATCTGAAACATACGGCATGGAACCCCTGCGCTTCCGCGATAGCGTCCTCGATCTTCTTCAGACTTACGACTGGCCGGGCAACGTGCGCGAGCTGCGAAATCTGATCGAGAACCTGGCATTGATGTCGACGAGCCGGGTTGTCGGCGTCGAGGATTTTCCGGAGGATTTCGTCGAGGACCTCAAGCCGCGCCGGGCTGCGGCCCTTCCTGAGCCCGAGCGCGCCACCCTCGGCACGTCGGTGCAGTTCGGCGCCTCGACCGGCCCCGGCGAAATCTCCCGTCTGGACGAGACCGAGCGCCGCGTCATCCAGCAGGCGGTCGCGGCATCCGGCGGCAACATGTCCGTCGCCGCCGAGAAGCTCGGCGTTTCACGCAGCACGCTCTACCGAAAGCTGCAGCACTACAAGGCGGAAGACTGAGCGGGCCCGCTCCGGGTCGGGAAGGGAGAGGAACGCGCCGTGGCGAATTTCGCGCCTGAAGATCGAGGCGTCGGTGGAGCGCCATCCAGCGCGACGACGATCGCCTCGGCGATGCTCGAGCACGCCGATCGCGACATCGCATTCGTCATGCGTTTCGTCGGCGAAAGCCAATACTTGCTGAACCGGCATTTCCAGAAGCTGATCGAAGCCGAGCTTGGGCGGCGGACCATCGTCTACGGGGACCACCCCTTTCTGCGCATCTTCGTCGAGACTCACGCGCGCGAGCTGACCGACTTCGTGCTGAGCAACGTCGCCTTGAAGCACCAGTTCGGATTGCAGGCGTTCGAACGGCTGGCGGGCGACCCGATGCGGCTGCTGCGCGCCGACCTCTGGGACACGCTCCGCTCGACGATCGAGAGTGCGGAGGAGCACTTCGTCTCCAACCTGGGCGGGCTCGGCGAGATCCTCGCGGAAGTGGCAGCAGCGCGGCTTCACCCGTCGGACGGGGTCCGCGATGTCTGAGATCACGGGTAATCGGCGGGAGGTCCTGCGGTGACGCACGCATCCCCCGCCATCCACGAGCTGTTCATGCTGCGCATGCAGATCGTCCAGGAGATCAGCCGCCTGAACTCGCGGCAGCTCCACGGCCGGCAAGTGTTTGGTGGTTGCGAAATGGAGGTGTTGCGCTGCGAGCGGGACGCGTCGCCGGACGGGTCGTCCGCAGCCGAGGCGCTCGCCGCCGCGCGCGAGCGCTTCGAGGCGGCGCGGCTGGCACTGCGGGCCTGCGACGAGGAACTGTCGGACTGGCATGCGCGCCTGGACGAACTGGATCGCAGGATCGCCGGCAACTGAGACGGACGAACAGGCGCGGCGTCTTCAGGCGGGTCGCCGAGGGAGAGGATCGAGGATCATGGCCGTCGCAGAAGCGCAAGCGCCGTCGCTGTTCGGGCTGATTGGCCGGCAATGGGCCGCGGGCGCCGCAGTCGAAAGCTGTGCCTACGACGCGTCTGGCGCCGTGGTCGCCTTCGCGCTCGCCAGCGGATCGGTCGCACTTGCGGCGATCGCGGACGCGGAATCGACGGTGAGCCGCTTTCGCGTCTCGGTCGAGAGTGGTCGAGCGACGATCAGCCCGCGAGTGAAGCCGGTACCGCCGATGGTGCAGGTCCCGATCGGCGACGCCCCTGTGCACATCGCGGCCTTCGGCCCGAGCGGCTTCGTCGCCGGCAGCGCCTGTGGGCGGCTCGTGCGCGTCTCGCCGACCGGCTTCCTGCTGCCGGTGGCGGCCGATCCCGACGGGCCCGTCGAGGCGGTCGCCGGTCTGGGGGACGGCAGCGTTCTCATCGCCTCTGGTGGCGCCGTCACCCTCCATGCGGCGGACGGGGCATCGGCAGAGCGCCTGTTCGAGACGGGGGATGCGACGACCGCACTCGCCGTCACGCGCGACGGCCGCCGGATCGCCGCCGCCACCGCCACCCACCTGATGCTGAGGGACACCGGCGCACGTGGCGCTGCCGCGCTGACGGTCGAGCTCGGCGGCATCGACCGGCTCACGTGGAGCCCCGACGGCGCTCACGTCGCCGCCGCGCTGACATCGGGCGGCATCGCTCTCGTCGACAGCGAGACCGGCGCCGTGGTTCGCCATGCGGACTATCCGGCACCGGTCGGTTCGCTCGCGTGGAGCCGCGACGGCCGCCGACTCGTGACCTCCGGTGCCTTTCGCGTCGTCGTCTGGCCGGTGGGGGATGGGCACGACGCGGAGGGCGGCCGGCGCAGCATCGAGACCGGCCGCCCGAGCCTCGTTGCCGTGTCCGCGATCGACGTCAGGGGCGACCGGCCGCTCGCCGCCGCCGGCTACGAGAACGGCATGGTGCTGGTGAGCGAGATCGGCCGGCGTGACGAGCTTCTCGTGAAGGCCTCCGGGGACGGGGCCGTACGAGATCTGCGTTGGTCGCGCGACGGACGCCACCTCGCCTTCGGCACCAGTACCGGCACCGCCGCGCTCGTCGAGTTTCCACCGCACCTGTTCAAGTAGCCCGGTTCCCTGCCCCGCGCCGGCTCCGGCAGGCTCGTTCGATCAGTCCGTCAAAGTCATGACAGGAGTTCCCGATGGAAGCCAAGCTCACCGCCGAAGAAGAGAGCAAGGATCGCTTCTTCCAGGAGATCGCTGCCCTGTCGGCGCGCATGGTGCAGGCACACGGCAAGGACTTCTCGATGGGCGCGCTCGTGCTGGCGGCGCGCTTCATCGCCGAGAACAAGCCGTTCACCTCGACGGCGAAGGTCGACCACTGAACGATCCGTAGCGCCACCCTCCGGTGGCGAATGCGGTTTTGACACGACCGGCGCCCGTCCGCGCCGGCCGCGAAGGCGGACGTGTGTGAATTGCAATGGTGCGCTCCGGGGCGACACGAAAGACGCCCGGCGACAATGAGGGAGAGACGTATGAAGGCCCAGGTGCTGCGGCGCTACGACGAGAGCCTGACCGGAAGCGGATGGGTGAGCGAAGAAGAGGTCCCCGACCCCAGGATCACGAAGTCGACCGACGTCATCGTCCGCATCGGCGGCGCCGGGGTCTGCCGGACAGACCTGCACATCATCGAGGGAGTGTGGAAGCCGCACATCGACCCGACCGGTGACAAGCTGCTGCCGCTCATCATGGGTCACGAGAACGCCGGCTGGGTGGAGGAGGTCGGCAAGGAGGTCGAGGGCATCAAGGTCGGCGATCCGGTCATCGTCCACCCGAAGATCACCGGCGGCACCTGCCTCGCCTGCCGGCGCGGCTTCGACATGCACGGTCCCGGCAAGTTCCCCGGCCTCGACTGCAACGGCGGCTATGCCGAGTTCCTCTGCACGTCGGAGCGCAACATCGTGGCGCTGCCGCGCACGCTGGCACCAAAGGACGTCGCACCCTATGCCGACGCCGGCCTCACCGCCTACCGGGCCGTCAAGAAGGCGACCCGCCACCTTCTGCCGGGCGAGAACTGCGTCGTGATCGGCGCCGGCGGCCTCGGCCACATCGGCATCCAGTGCCTGAAGGCGATGTGCGCGGCCGACATCATCGTCGTCGACAAGTCGGACGCCTCGCTGGCACTCGCGAAGAAGAGCGGCGCCGACCACCTCGTCAAGGCCGACGGCAACGAGGTCGAGGCGGTGCTGGCACTCACCGACGGCGCCGGCGCCGAGGCGGTCATCGACTTCGTCGGCGAGAAGGGCACCACCGGAAAGGGCCTCGCGATGACGCGGGGGATGGGCAGCTACTATGTCGTCGGCTACGGCGAGGACATCCGCGTGCCGACCGTCGACCTCGTCATCACCGAGAAGAACATCATCGGCAACCTCGTTGGCACCTGGGCCGAGCTCAACGAACTGATGGCACTCGCCGACCGCGGCCTGGTCGACCTCGCCGTCGTCGAGTATCCGCTCGCCAAGGCCGACCAGGCCTTGCACGACCTGCACAACGGCAAGATCCACGGCCGCGCGGTGCTGATCCCCTAGCGACAGGCGCCCCGCGGCGCCCACCTCCCCGTTACGGGCGCTCGGCCCGGCAGCGGGAGACCGCTGGCCGCGTGCAGACGCGGCCAGCCCCGAAGGGTGCGTCAGTCGCGCCAGTAGGCGCGCGACCAGCGGCGGGCGGTGGAGGAGGTTCGCCACGGCGTCAGCAGCCGCTCGGTCAGCACCACGAGCAGGAAGGCGACGACACCGAGCGCCGCCAGGAAAGCGATCGCCGCGAAGGTGCCGGACGTGTTGAGGCGGGAGTTCGCCTGCAGCAGGTAGGCGCCGATGCCGCCGCTGGTCGAGGCCGTCCACTCGGCGATCACCGCGCCGGTGACGCTGAACGTCGCCGACAGCTTCAGCGCCGAGAACAAGGGCGAGTAGGTCGCCGGCAGCTTGACGTGGCGGAACACCTGCAGCTTCGAGGCGCCCATGGCGCGCACGAGCTTGAGGAGGTCGGCGTCGACCGAGGCGAGGCCGTCCAGCACGTTGACCACGACCGGGAAGAACACCACCAGCGCGACGATGACGAGCTTCGGCGCCAGCCCGAAGCCGAGCCAGATCGTCAGGGCGGCGGCGATCGCCACGATCGGGATCGCCTGGCTGACGATCAGGATCGGATAGAGGATGCCGCGCACCGGCTGCGCCGCATCCATCAGCACGGCGAAGACGAAGCCCGCACCGGCCCCGAGGACGAACCCCAACAGGAACTCGATGAAGGTGACGCCGAAGCCTTTCATCAGCGCCGGCCAGTCGTCCGCGATGTGCAGCGCGACGTCGTGCGGAGCCGGCAGCACGTAGCGGGGGATCTGGTAATAGGCCACGGCGAAGTGCCAGATCGTGATGACCAGAAGCAGCGCCAGCAGCGGATAGACGACCTTGAGGACGAGTGCGCCGCGGCCGTTCATGCGCCCGTCTCCTGCACCACGCCTTCGATCGTCGGCGGCGCCTCGTAGATGATGTCGAGGATCTCGCGCTTGATCGCGGCGAACTCCGGCGTCGTCAGGCACGACACCGGCCGCGGCCGCGGGATCGGCACCTCGAGGATGCGCCGGATGCGGCCCGGCCGCGGCGACATCACGACGACGCGGTCCGACAGGAACACCGACTCGTCGATGTCGTGGGTGACGAAGACGATGGTGCGCCCTTCCCGCTCCCAGACGCTGAGCAGCCACTGCTGCATGGCGAAGCGGGTCTGCGAATCGAGCGCCCCGAACGGCTCGTCGAGGAGCAGCACATCGCGGTGCATGGCGAGCGTGCGCATCAGGGCGACGCGCTGGCGCATGCCGCCCGACAACGCGGCCGGGTAGTGGTTGACGAAGTCGCCGAGGCCGTAGCGACGGGCGAGCGCGACGCCCTCCTCCCGCTCCTTGCGGCTCGCGCCGCCCTTCAGCGTGGCCCCGAGCACGATGTTTTCGAGCACCGTGCGCCAGGGCAGCAAAAGGTCCTTCTGCAGCATGTAGCCGACCCC
>CAZDCR010000046.1:8206-16849 GCA_964503995.1 uncultured Segnochrobactrum sp. | reverse complement strand
CATCTGTGGGGAGAAGCCGCGCCCGACGCTGATCCAGCCCGATAGATGTAGTCGCCGACGTGGATGATCAGATCCGGCTTCTCGGCGGCGGCGGCCGCCGCCACGGTGGCGAACACCCACTTCGTGGGATCGTCGCACGCCTGCGCCCAGTTCGGCGCGACGCGGCAGCCGGTGTCGCCGACGACGGCGACGCGGCCGATGGTCTTCGCTGGCGCAGGCACCGCCACGCCCGCGACCGTGACGCTGCTCGCCCCTTCCGCCAGCGCCAGCGCGCAGACGCGCTCCGGGAAGTTCGCCGCCGGCGCCGCCCGTTCCGTCATGGCGATCGTGACGCCGTCAACCGTCGCCTCGGGGCAGGCGGGGTCCGTCACGACCGCCCTTGCCTCGGCCCCGCCGCTGGCCACGTACTGCGTCCAGCGCGCCAGCACCTCCGCGGATGCCGGCATAGCGAGAGACACGCCGGCGGCGACCAGCACCGGCACGGCGAGCGCCGAGGACAGCCTCGCGACAGGGCGGCGACGCATGGTGGCGATCGTGATCATCTGGCTTCCCCCGGCCGGCAGTCTTCTTGGGGACCCAGTCTTCACCAGCCGGCGAAGCACCTCAACCGGGATCGCACGCTGTTGCCACATCGCCGCAGCCGGGCGGAACGCTTGGATAAACCGCCCCGGCCGCTTGCGGCGGCGGCGCCCGGCGAAGACACTGCCGCGCTCGCGACTCCCCCTGCCCTGCCAAACCGAACGGCTCGCCCCATGACCTACTGCGTCGGCATCTTCGTCCAGGAAGGCCTGGTGATGATCGCCGACACGCGCACCAACGCGGGCCTCGACAACATCGCGACCTACCGGAAGCTCCACATCTTCGAGAAGCCGGGCGAGCGCGTGGTGGCGATCGCCACGTCGGGCAACCTCGCGGTGTCGCAGTCGGTGCTGAGCCTGTTGTCGGAGGGCGTGCGCGATCCCGTCACCGGCGACCTCGAGACGATCTACGACACGCCATCAATGTTCCGCACGGCGCAACTCGTCGGCGAGGCGATCCGCGAAGTCTACCGTGTCGACGGCAAGGCGCTCGAGCAGAACGCCGCCGGCTTCGACGTGACGATGCTCGTCGGCGGCCAGATCGCCGGGCGGCGGCTCAGGCTGTTCATGGTCTATCGCGCCGGCAACTTCATCGAGGCGACCGAGGACACGCCCTATCTGCAGATCGGCGAGCACAAGTACGGCAAGCCGATCCTCGACCGCGCCGTCGGCTTCCGCACCAGCCTGCGCGAGGCCCTGAAGCTCGGCCTGATCTCGATGGATTCGACGATCCGCTCGAACCTGTCGGTCGGCCTGCCGATCGACGTCCTGACGATCCGCCGCGACGTCTTCGCCTCGGAGCTTCGCCACCGGATCGAGGCGCAGGACGGCTATTTCCAGGACCTGCGCCAGCGCTGGTCGGCGGCGCTGCGGGAGGCCCACATCGCCATCCCGCCGCCGCCCTACGGTACCGGCGTCAGCTGAGGCGCGCCTACCCCGCCTGCGCCTCGACACTCGTCACCGCCAGCATGTTGGCGACGCCGCGGCTGGTCGACGACGGCAGCAGGATGTGCGCCGGCTTCGCCGTGCCCATGAGGATCGGGCCGACGTGCAGCCCGTCCGCCACTTCCTTCAGGAGCGTCATCGCGATCGAGGCGGCGTCGAGGGTCGGGAAGACCAGCAGGTTCGCCGGCCCCGACAGGCGCCCGTTCGGCATCGCGCGCTCGCGCACCAGCGCCGAAACGGCGGCATCGCCGTGCATCTCGCCGTCCACCTCGATGTCCGGGCACTCTCCCCAGAGAAGGCGTGTGGCGCGGCGCATCTTTTCGGCCGAGGCCGTCTTCTGCGAGCCGAAATTCGAATGCGACAGCAGCGCCACCTTCGGCTCGAAGCCGAAGCGGCGCTGGTGGATGGCGGCGAAGCGCGTCGTCTCGGCGATCTCCTCGGCCGTCGGGTTCTCACGCACCGCCGTGTCGGTGAGGAAGTAGGCGCCCTCGTTGAAGATCAGCAGCGACAGCGTCGACAGTCCGCTCGCCCCCGGCTTCAGGCCGATCACCTGGCGGATGTCGCGCAGGTGGCGGTCGAATCGGCCGTCGAGGCCGCAGAGGAGGCCGTCCGCCTCGCCGCGCAGCACGGCGAGCGCGGCGATGACGGTGGTGTTGGTGCGCACGATCGCCCGCGCCGCCTCCGGGTTCACCCCCTGGCGGCCGACGCGCTCGAAATAGAGGTCGACATAGTCGCGGTAGCGCGGGTCGTCCTCGGGATTGATCAGCTCGAAATCGCGCCCCGGTCGCACCGACAGCCCGTAGCGCTTCAGCCGCGTCTCCACCACGGCCGGGCGGCCGACGAGGATCGGCTGGGCGATGCCGTCCTCGATCGCCACCTGGGCGGCGCGCAGCACCCGCTCGTCCTCGCCGTCGGCCAGCACGATGCGCTTCGGCGCGGAACGGGCCGCCGAAACGATCGGCTTCATGGCGAGGCCGGAGCGGAAGACGAAGCGCTCGAGGCTGTCCTCGTAGGCCTTCCAGTCCGCCGGCGGGCGGGCGGCGACGCCGGTCGCCACCGCCGCCTTCGCCACCGCGGGCGCGATTCGCAGGATCAGCCGCGGATCGAACGGCGACGGGATCAGGCTCGTCGGACCGAAGCGGTCCTGCTCGCCGCCATAGGCGCGCGCCGCGACGTCCGACGGCGGCTCCTTGGCCAGCGCCGCGATCGCCTCCACTGCGGCGATCTTCATCTCCTCGTTGATTGCGGTCGCGCCGACGTCGAGGGCGCCCCTGAACACGTAGGGGAAGCACAGCACGTTGTTGACCTGGTTCGGATAGTCCGAGCGGCCGGTGCAGATCATCGCGTCCGGGCGCACGGCGAGCGCCACCTCCGGCAGGATCTCCGGCACAGGGTTGGCGAGCGCCAGCACCAGCGGCTGCGGCGCCATCGCGGCCACCATCTCCGGCTTCAGCACGCCCGGCGCCGAGACGCCGAGGAAGACGTCGGCGCCGCCGATGACGTCGGCCAGCGTGCGCGCCCCGGTCTCCTGGGCGTAGACCGCCTTCCACGGGTCCATCAGCTCGGTGCGCCCGACATGGACGACACCGCCGAGGTCGGTGACCCAGACGTTCTCGCGGCGCGCGCCCATCCGCACGAGGAGATTGAGGCAGGCGAGACCGGCCGCCCCGGCGCCCGAGGCGACGATCTTGATGTCTTCGATGCGCTTGCCCGACAGCTCCATCGCGTTGAGCACCGCGGCGCCGACAATGATCGCCGTGCCGTGCTGGTCGTCGTGGAAGACCGGGATCTTCATGCGCTCGCGCAGCGCCGCCTCGATGGCGAAGCAGTCCGGCCCGCGGATGTCCTCGAGATTGATGCCGCCGAAGGTCGGCTCCAGCGCCGCCACCACGTCGACGAAGCGCTCGACGTCGGTCTCGCCCACCTCGATGTCGAAGACGTCGATGCCGGCGAACTTCTTGAAGAGCACCGCCTTGCCCTCCATCACCGGCTTGGAGGCGAGCGCGCCGATGGCGCCGAGGCCGAGCACGGCGGTGCCGTTGGAGACGACGCCGACGAGGTTCTGGCGGGCGGTGTAGAGGGCCGCGGTGGAGGGGTCGGCGGCGATGGCGCGGCAGGGCGCGGCGACGCCGGGCGAGTAGGCGAGCGCCAGGTCGCGCTGGTTGCCGAGCGGCTTCGTCGGCCGGATCTCGAGCTTGCCAGGCCGCGGGTGGCGGTGGAAGTAGAGCGCCGCCTGGTCGAGGCTCGCGTCGCTGGTGCGCTCGTCGCTGCCGTCGTCGGTTCTCGTCCCGTCGCGCTTCGTGCCGTCGCGCTTCGTGCCGTCGCTCATCGCGTCCCTCGTCACCGGTCCCGTCGAGCCTGCCGGCCCCCACGCATGGCTCTTAGCAACGGGGCGCGCCGGATGCACGTGCCGGGATGCGCGCGGCCGGTGGCGTCGGGCATCTCTAAGAACACAGAGGAAAGCTTCCCGAATAAGTGTCTCATAAGACCATTTGAGAAGTCTTCTGCAGAGGCCGTGATGTTCGCCTGACTTTTACGGGCAACTTCGCCAATTCAGGGTGGCGAGGTGGAAGAAAATCCGCTTACCTGTGCCGACGATGCGCGTCGCCCCGGCGGCCCGGAGACGGGTTCCGCGTGGCAGGTCGAGTGTCGAGTCGACGGAGCGACCCAAACATCCGGGAGGAATTCAATGAAGCCATTTCACGTCGCCGGCGCCGCCATCGCGGTGCTCGTCGCGGGCAGCCTCGCCACGGAAGCCGCCGACATCGCCAAGGGCCGCAAGAAGCTCGGCGAGATCGTGCTCGGTGCCGCGGGCGGCAGCGACTTCGCCGTCGAGGGCAAGGAGATCAAGATGGAAGGCGGCAAGTCCTACCGCCTGCTCATCACCTCGAACGGCGGCAAGGAATACAAGTTCATGGCGCCGGAGTTCTTCCGCAACGTGTGGGTGAACCAGATCGTCATCAACAACATCGAGATCCACCCGTACGGCGCGCCACACGCTCTGGAGTTCGACGTGGCCGGCACCGTCGAGTTCGACTTCGTGCCGATCCGCACCGGCACCTACGACTGGTACATCGCCGGCCTGCAGGAGCAGGGCATGACCGGCACGCTGATCGTCGAGTGATCCGGATCCCTCGAGGGATCACCGACAGAGCATGAGTCACTCGGGTGTCCGACCCGTCGGCCGGGCACCGCCCCACCTCGTTCAAGATTCCAAAAGGGAGGCTGCACACCCATGAAGCACACGATGATCGCCGTGGCCCTCGCCACGCTCACCCTCGCCGCGACGCCGGCGCTTGCCGACGAGGCGGCCGACTGCACGGCCGGCATCCAGTTCATCGAGGCGGAACTCGCCAAGAACCCGACCGGGAAGGTGCTGGAAAACCTCAATGAGGCGCTCGCCGACGCCAAGCGCGAGCAGGGCGAGCAGGAATATGACGAGTGCCTCGAGGCCGTCGACGAGGCGAAGGACGCCGTCGGCGCCGGCTGACGCGACCCGTTTCCTCGTCTCGAAGAGCCGGCCCGCGGAGCCCCCTCCGCGGGCCGCTTTCTTTCGGCGGCACGCGAAGCTGCCCCGGGGCTTGCGCTCCCGCACGCCGGCGCTTGCCGAGCCGCCCGACTCCGGGGATTCTCGCTGCCCCGCCGGGGGACAATGGCTGCAACGCCGGCGCTGCAATTTGGAGACCTCTCGATGAAGGCCCTTTCGACCACCGCGACCCGTCTCGTCGCCGCGGGTATCGCGACGCTCGTCCTCGCCGCGCCGGCCGCCGCTGCCAGTTGCTCCACCTCCGCCCTCAAGGGCAACTGGATCATGTCGCTGACGACGCCCGACGGCCCGCAGTACTGCAAGCTCACCTTCAACAGCAGTGGCTCGCTCACCAAGGGTGACTGCTACGAGGCCCTGCGCAGCAACACCGCCTACACCTTCTCCGGCTCGCTCGACGTCAACTCCGACTGCTCGATCAACGACCAGCTGACGCAGAAGATCAACGGCAACAAGTACAAGGTGACGTTCAAGCTGACGATGACCTCGGGCAACATGCTGATGACCGGCCTCGCCCAGCCGAACAACAACAAGACCAACTTCGCCCTGGTGACGGCAACCTACCAGCCGTGACGTCGGAGACCGGCTCGCCCGGTGGTCCGAGACCGCCGGGCGAGCCGTTCGGACGCTTCGCAGTCTGCCCGGCTTGCCGGCCGCCGCTACCGTCCGGGGGTTCTGCAGGTTGGCGAAGCCGGTATCACCGGCTACAGGAGCGTGGACCGGTTCGACGGTGAGGAGTGACGGCGATGTGTGGAGCCTGCGAGGACGAAGTGTTCCTCACGACGCCGAACCCGCACTGCGTCCTCCGCGGCTTCGCGCCCGCCGGTGCGCCGTCGCGTCGAAGCTTCATCGCCAGCGAAGTCGTCGACGATGCTGCCCGGGTGGATCAGCGCGCACGATTGGCTCCCGCCGTCGCCCTGCCGCTGCTGTCGCTCGCCGCGGGCCGTGCGCGTGCGGCGATGTCCGCCCGCCCCTGACGGTCGCGCCGGCTGACGCCGGCGACCGGTCGCCGCTCAGCCCTGCGGCTTCCACACCCCGCTGGCCGCCGTGCGTTTGACGTAGTCGGCGAAGTCGCGCGGCTCGCGGCCGAGCGCCTGCCGGACGCCGTCCGCCGGTCGACTGTTGCGCCCGTCGAGCAGGTGCGTGAACAGGTAGAGGATGAGGTCGACCATCGTCTGCGGCAGGCCGGCGGCCTGCAGCCCGGCGGCATAGTCCTCCGGCGAAACGGTCTCCAGCCGGAGCGGCAGACCCGTCGCCGCCGAAATCTCCGCGAAGGCCTCGGCGAAGGTCATCGCCCGCGGACCCGTGAGCTCGTAGGTCTTGCCCGAATGGCCCGGCTCCGTCAGCGCCGCGAACGCCACATCGGCGATGTCCTCGGCATCGATGAACGGCTCCGGCGCGGCGGCAGCCACCGGCAGCGCCACGTGGCCGGCGCGGATCGGGTCCAGATAGAAGTCCTCGCTGAAGTTCTGGAAGAACCAGGCGGCGCTGAGCACCGTCCAGTCGGCGCCCGACGCCTTCAGCGCCGCCTCTGCCGCGACCGCTTCCTCCTCCCCCCGCCCCGACAGCAGCACGAGCCGATGCACCCCGTGGTCACAGGCGGCGGCGAAGAAGGCCGTCACGGTGGCGAGCGCTCCGGGAATCGCCACATCCGGCTGGAAGGTGATGTAGGCCGACCGCGCGCCGGCGAGCACCGGCCCCCAGGTCGCCGGATCGTCCCAGTCGAAGGGCGGTGTCCCGCTGCGCGAGCCCGCCCTGACTGGCACGCCGGCCGCCTCCAGCCGCTGGCGGACGCGCCGCCCGGTCTTGCCGTTGGCGCCGAGGACGAGCACCGGCGCGTTGCCGCCGGACGGACGATCGGTGTTGGTCACGATCATGGTCATGTTTTCCTCCCTCACAAATATGAGTAATTCTCACATTTGCAGAAAGTGATAGATCCTCATATTTTAGCTGTCAATCGGCCATCTGAAGGAGACGACGTGGCGAGGACGGGTATGATCGCGGAACTGGCCGATGGGGTGGACGAGGGCATCGCCGCTGCTCCGGCCATCGCGGGCCGCGTGCCATCGCAGCGCCGGGCGCGCGAGCGGGTCGAGCGGATCCTCGCGGTGGCGTCCGATCTCATCGCCCGCCACGGCAGCGACCAGCTGAAGATGAGCGAGGTGGCCGTCGCGGCCGGCGTCTCGATCGGCTCGCTCTACCAGTACTTCCCGGATCGGAGCGCGCTGATCGCCGCCCTCGCCGCCCGCTATTTCGCCGGCTGCCGGCAGTGCATCGCCGAAGCGCTCGACGGCGTCGACAGCGCGGACGCCCTGCGTGCGGCGTTCTCGGCGCTCTACGACCTCTATTTCACGATGTTCCAGGCCGAGCCGGTGCTGCGCGATATCCTCGCGGCGACCCAGACCGACCGCACGCTACAGGCGATGGAGGAGACGGAGAGCCGCGCCAACGGACGCCGCCTCGCCGACGTCCTGGCCCGCCTCGATCCCGCTCGCGATGCCCGCGCCCTCGATGACGCGGCATACCTCGTCTGGCACCTCGGCGAATGCACGATGCGCCTCGCCGCCCGCCTGCCGGCCGACGAGGGCCGCCGGATGGTCGACACCTACAAGCGGCTCGCCCTCGGCACCCTGCTGCCGTCACGCTGAATCGGATGAAGGTGGGTCCGCCGAACGCCATTCGTCAGGCGGTCATACGGGGCGATGAGCCTTATCTCGGGTCGTCCTCGACCCGTGGCAGCGAGTTGATCGCGCCGGATATCCCTTCGACTTCCATCGCCCCGTGCAGCACCCGGACGATCGCGATCTCGCCGCGCCAGGGAATGTAGAAGACCACATGCGTCCCATGCGGCAGGCTGCGGATGTCCGCACCCAGTTCGGGACGGGCGCGGCCGATCGATGGGTGGCGGCAGATCCGCTCGAATGCGTCGAACAGACCGGCGACATAAGCTTCCGCCTGGCGGCCGCCCCACGAGTCCTCGGAATAGGCGTAGATGTCCTGCAGGTCCGCGTCGGCATCCCGCGACAGGACGAAGCCGCTCACCGAGGCTCTTTCCGTTCCTTCGCCCGGCGAATGACGTCGCCGGCTGACGAGCGGACAACGGCGCCCTGCCGCACGGACTCCACGCCCTGCTGGACCGACCGCCGCAGCGCCTCGAGCCGCAGGAAGTGCTCCTGCTGCCGACGAAGGGCGTCCCGCACGACCTCGCTGGCATTGCCGAAAGTCCCGGACTCGACCTGGTCCGCGACGTACTGCTCCCACGCCTTACCGAGCGACACGTTCATCCTCGGGGCCTCCACGAAGGGGCGCCTACCGTCGCTTCGATAACGATAGATGTCAATCAATGACATCGCCGTGGAGGAAACCCGCAGCAGCAAGCCGCCTCACGCGTCTCACCCCGCCAGCAGTTCCGCCGTCGCCGCCAGCACGGCGCCGCCGCCGCCCTCGACGATCGCCCGCAGGCTCGCCGTTTCCGGCAGGTGCGCCTCGGCGAAGTGGCGCGCGACGAGCGCGCGGCTGGCGCCGCGGCCGTCCCCGCCGTCGGCGAGAGCCGCCGCGACGAGCCCGGTGCCGCCG
>CAZDCR010000046.1:0-8106 GCA_964503995.1 uncultured Segnochrobactrum sp. | reverse complement strand
GCCGCGGCCGTCCCCGCCGTCGGCGAGAGCCGCCGCGACGAGCCCGGTGCCGCCGTCGGCGAGAGCCGCCGCGACGAGCCCGGTGCCGCCGGCAGCGAGGCCGAACAGCTTCAGGTACGGGGTAGCGCCAGCCAGCGCCGCCTCGCCACGCCCGTCGGCCTGGGCGGCGAGCAGCCATTCGGTGGCGGCGGTGAGGTCGGCAAGAGCAGCCGTCAGCCGCCGCGCCGCGTCGCCGAGCTCGGGCCGGTTCGCGCCGCGCGCCCGCTCGGCCACCGCGGCGAGTTCGGCGATGTAGCCACGGACCGCCGCGCCGCCCGATTGCGGCAGCTTGCGGACGACGAGGTCGATCGCCTGGATGCCGTTGGTGCCCTCGTAGATCGGCGCGATGCGGGCGTCGCGCAGGTTGCGCGCCACTCCGGTCTCCTCGATGTAGCCCATGCCGCCGTGCACCTGGATGCCGAGCGAGGCGACCTCGACGCCGATGTCGGTGGGATAGGCCTTCGCCACCGGCGTGAGCAGGTTCGCCCGCTCCTGCCAGTGCCGCCGTTCGTCGCCCTCGGCCGAGCGCGCCCGGTCGATCGCCACCGCGCAGGCATAGGCGACGGCGCGCGAGGCGTTGGTGAGGGCGCGCATCGTCAGCAGCGTCCGACGCACGTCCGGGTGCTCGATGATCGGGCTCATGCCGCCACCGTCCCAGCGCGGCGAGCGGCCCTGGCGGCGGTCGCTGGCGTAGGCGACCGCCTGCTGCGTCGCCCGCTCGGCGATGCCGACCCCCTGGATACCGACCTGCAGGCGTGCGTTGTTCATCATCGTGAACATGCACTTCAGGCCCTGGTGCGGCTCGCCGACGAGGTAGCCGACCGCGCCTTCGCCGCCGTCGCCGAAGCCCATGACGCAGGTCGGCGAGGCGTGCAGGCCGAGCTTGTGCTCGATCGAGCGGCAGACGACGTCGTTGCGCGCGCCGAGGCGCCCATCCGCCTCGACCAGAAACTTCGGCACCAGGAACAGCGAAATCCCCTTGGTGCCGGCGGGCGCGTCCGGCAGGCGGGCGAGCACCAGGTGGACGATGTTGTCGGTGAGGTCGTGCTCGCCGAAGGTGATGAAGATCTTCTGGCCGAACAGGCGGTAGCTGCCGTCCGCCGCCGGCTCGGCGCGGGCCCGCAGCGCCGCGAGGTCGGAGCCCGCCTGCGGCTCGGTCAGGTTCATCGTCCCCATCCACTCGCCGGAGACGAGCTTCTCGAGGAAGACGCCCTGAAGTTCCGGCGAGGCGTGGGCCGCCACCGCCTCGATGGCGGCGATGGTCAGGGTCGGCCCGAGCCCGAAGGCGAGCGCCGCGGAGTTCCACATCTCGAAGGTGGCGACGCCGAGCGCGATCGGCAGGCCCTGGCCGCCGTGGTCCGGATCGGCGACGAGCCCGTTCCAGCCCGCCTCCCGCCACTCCCGATAGGCCTCCTTCCAGCCCGGCGGCGTCGTCACCGAGCCCGCCTCGAAGCGGGCTCCGACGCGGTCGCCGATGGCGTCGAGCGGCGTCACCCTGTCGGTGGCGAAGCGGCCAGCCTCCGTCAGCACGGCGTCGACGAGGTCGTCCGACAGGTCGCCGACCGCGCCCGCCGCCATGGCGTCGCCGAGACCGGCGACGTGGCGCAGCGTGAAGGCGATCTCCTCGACCGGTGCCCGGTAGGCCATGTGCGTTCCCTCCTCCGCCGCGCCGGCTTGACGCCCCGGTCGCGATCCCCGACAGGTGCCCGCGTCCCGTCGCGATTGTCGCGGCAACTCTAGGCGAGCCCATGTCCGCATCCAATGCGGCGCCGACGCCGGTGCCCGCATCCCCGACGAAGGTCGCACCCGCGCGCCTCGACGCCGCGGCGCTGCTGGTCGACCCGGCGCGGCTGGCGGAGGCGGTCGCCGTGCTCGCCGGCGGCGGCCTGGTCGCCGTGCCGACGGAGACCGTCTACGGGCTGGCCGCGGACGCCACCAACCCGGCCGCGGTGGCGGCGATCTATGCCGCCAAGGGGCGGCCGTCGAAGAACCCGCTGATCGTCCACTGCGCCGACCTCGCCGAGGCCGATCGCCACGGCATCGTGGAAGGCGACGCGCGGCGTCTCGCCGAGGCGTTCTGGCCGGGGCCGCTGACGCTGGTGGTGCCGCGCCGGCCGGGTTCGCCGGTGGCAGACGCCGTGACCGCCGGGCTCGACACCGTGGCGCTGCGCGTCCCCGATGCACCGGTGATGGCGGCGCTCGCCCGCGCCCTCGGCCGGCCGCTCGCCGCCCCGAGCGCTAACCGCTCCGGCCGCGTCAGCGCCACCGACGCCGAGGCGGTCGTCGCCGAACTCGGTGGCGCCGTCGACCTCGTCATCGACGGCGGCCCGTCGGCGATCGGCGTCGAGTCCACCATCGTCGCCGTGGACGAGACCGGCGCCCGGCTGCTGCGCGCTGGAGGGCTGCCGGCGGAGGCGATCGAGGCGGTGCTCGGCGTATCCCTCAACCGCGCTGACGGCGACGGGGAGCGGCCGAGCGCGCCGGGCCAGCTCGCCTCCCACTACGCCCCCCGTGCGGCGCTGCGCCTCGACGCCACCGACGTGCGGCCCGGCGAGGCGCTGCTCGCCTTCGGCCGGCGCATGCCTCCCGGCGCCGACGCCGCCGCGGCGGTGTTCCAGCTGAGTGAGCGCGGCGACCTCGCGGAAGCCGCCCGCAACCTCTTCGCCGGCCTGCGCGCCCTCGACGCCAGCGGCGCGGCCACGATCGCAGTGATGCCGCTGGCCGAGGGCGGACTCGGCGAGGCCCTCGCCGACCGTCTCGCCCGCGCCGCCGCGCCACGCCCGGGGCCGCACGGTGAATCGTCTTGAGCCGTCGGTCACCCCGCGCTAGACGAGGCCTCCTTTCGCCGGAAGGCTCCCGATGACCGACCCCGCTCCGTCCTCCGACCGCCCGGCCGAGACCGTCAGCGCCGCGATCCTGGTGATCGGCGACGAGATCCTGTCGGGACGGACGAAGGACAAGAACATCGGCTACATCGCCGAGTACCTCACCGCCATCGGCATCGACCTCTCCGAGGTCCGCGTCGTGCCGGACGTCGAGGCCCGCATCATCACCGCCTTGAACGACCTGCGCGATGCCTACGACTACGTCTTCACCACCGGCGGCATCGGCCCGACCCACGACGACATCACCGCCGACTGCATCGCCAAGGCCTTCGGCGTGCCGATCGACGTCGACCCGCGCGCCGTCGCCATGCTGAAGGAGCGCTTCAGCGATGCCGACCTGACGCCGGCCCGCCTCAGGATGGCAAGGATCCCGGCCGGCGCCGACCTCGTCCCGAACGCCGTGTCGAAGGCGCCGGGCTTCCGGATCGAGAACGTCATCGTCATGGCCGGCGTGCCGTCGATCATGCAGTCGATGCTGGACGCCGTCGCGCCGTCGCTGCGCACGGGCGTCAGGATGCTGTCGGAGACGGTCGACGCCGGGTTGCCGGAAGGCGCCGTCGCCGAGCCGCTCGGCGCCATCGCCAAGGCGAACCCGGACGCCATCATCGGCTCGTACCCGACGTTCGACGGCACGCGCTACACGACGCGCCTCGTCGTGCGAAGCCGCGATGCCGGCCGCCTCGCAGCGGTCGCAGCCGAGGTCGCCGCGATGGTCGCGACCGTGCGCGCCGCCCAAGGCCTGCCGCCCATGCCCGCACACCTCCCCGCTGGAGAGACCGCCCGATGACGCCGATGCTGCCCGGGGCCGAGAAGGCCTTTCCGGTCTCCTGGGACCAGTTCCACCGCGACGCCCGGGCGCTTGCCTGGCGGCTCGGCAGCCAGGGCAACTGGCAGGCGATCGTCTGCGTCACCCGCGGCGGCCTGGTGCCGGCGGCGATCATCGCCCGCGAGCTCGGCATCCGCCTGATCGAGACGATCTGCATTGCGAGCTATCACGAGTACAAGGAACAGGGCGGCCTGGTCGTCCTGAAGACCGTCGCCCCGCAACTGATCGAGCTCGCCGGTGGCGAGGGCGGGGCGATCCTCGTCATCGACGACCTCGTCGACACCGGCCAGACGCTGCGCGTCGTCCGCGAGATCCTGCCGAAGGCGCACATCGCCACCGTCTATGCGAAGCCCCAGGGCCGGCCGCTGGTCGACACCTTCATCACCGAGGTGTCGCAGGACACCTGGATCTACTTCCCCTGGGACCTCGGCCTCACCTTCCAGGCGCCGCTGTCGGGCTCCAAGGCCTGAGGCGCCGCCGAGCGCAATCGTGATCCGGGATCTTTGATCACGATCGGCCGCCCCTTCGGGCTCGCGCCAGGCGCGATCATGGAATCCTGATCACGGATCACGTTCGCGCGGGCGAGGCCCACCCGCGGTTGTTTCGCCCCCTCCTCCATCGCAGAGTTCGCCCGCGGCATTCGTCCGGGGGATGACGCACGTCACATCGGCTCCACTGCCACCGCCGCCATTCTGGCGTGCGGTCGGAAAGCCGGTCGTGGCGTCGCAGGCGGCGCCGTCGTTCTCCGTGTGACGCGAGAGGGATGCCATGCCGACCGCCCCCCGAACGACCGCCTCCAATGCCCCGTCCACCCTGCGTGCGATCGCCGCCGCGCTCCTGGCGACGGCGACGCTGCTGGCCCTGCCGGCCGACGCCGCGCCGCAGGACGAAGTGACCGTCAAGAAGAAGACCATTAACGGCGTCGTCGCCGACGTCTACAGCTGGTACGATTCCCGCGGCCTGCTCCGCACCGTGGCGCTGAAGCGCCAGGGCGAGGGCAATCCCGGCAATGGCGGCTATGCCGTGCAGATGACGTATCGGCCAAACAAGAACACCACCGTGCGCGCCGATGACCCCGGCGGCAACGACGGCGGCTTCGGCTACTTCGTCGGCCACGAGGCCTACCGCACCTTCACCAACAACGACTACGGAACGGTCGCCGGCAAGGTCTTCGGCGCCGACGACAGCCCGCTCGGCCGCGGCTTCTCGGTGACCGGCAAGAGCAAGGTCGCGAAGAACAAGAAGTCGGCCGCCCACCGCTTCGAGCTGAAGTACCCCCGCTACGGCACCCGCACGCCGATCCCGAAAGACCCGAACACCGGCGAGTTCGCCGAGAAGACACCGATCGAGAAGGCCGCCAACAAGAAGTACGAGACACCGGTGACGATCACCTGGACCTTCCAGGCCGGCCAGGACTTCCCGCGCATCGACATCGCCGTCAACCTGTCGGACGTCGGCAAGCCTGACCGCGTCAACTTCGACCTCCGCGGACCCTACGGCGTGCTCGACTTCGACCACGGCAAGGGCCTGCCGGTCGACAAGGTGATGTGGGGCGACCGCTATCACTTCGAGACGACGCAATCGCCCGTCGTGCGCAACACGCCGTGGACGTGGAACGTCGCCAATGCCGGCAACCGCTACACCGCCCTGATCGCCGGCAAGTACGAGATGGGGCTCTATGAGCCGCGCAAGTTCACGAAGTCGATGACCGTGGACGGCTATGCCAACGGCCGCGGGAAGACGTCGGGCAATTACCGCTGCGACGACGCCGACTGGACGCTGCCCTGCGACTGGGAATGGCCCTACCAGTCGCTGCAGTACAGCCTGCCCTACGACAATCCGAACCAGCCGACGACCGGCAAGAAGATCGCCTGGGGCTCCACCGCCTTCTATGGCACGGGCGACAGCCTGCAGGAGGTCTTCGACGGCACGACAGGCGACGATTTCGTCGGCTGGCCGAACGGCAAAGTCCTCCGCTACAGCCTTTGCGTGGTGCTCGGCATCACCAAGGGCGAGGGCCTGACGAAGGCGGCGGCGGCGCCGGACAGCGCTCTGACGTGTGCAAAGCAGAACGTCTTCGACTGATCGTCGACACCCCGCGACATCGTTCGAAAGGGAGCCATGCCATGAAGATCAAGGTGCAAAAAACCGCCCTCGCCATCGCCGTGTCCTTGGCGGCGGCGGCCCCCGCTCCGCCCGCCGCGGCGGCCTCAGAGCCCTATCTGGGCGAGATCATGTTCGTTGCCTTCAGCTTCTGCCCGCGCGGCTGGGTGGAGGCCAACGGCCAGTCGCTTCCGATCGGCCAGAACCAGGCGCTGTTCTCGCTCATCGGCATCCGCTATGGCGGCAACGGCCAGACGACCTTCAAGCTGCCCCACCTGCGCAAGCAGGTGATTGCGGAGGAGCGACGGGACGACGGCACGAAGGTGACCCGCGTCCTGCGTCCCTGCATCGCCCTGCAGGGCATCTTCCCATCGATGGATTGAGAGACCTCAGAACAACCCGCCGTAGAGGGCACAGAGATCGGCGGGGTGCCGGCCCTTCAGGTGCTCGATCTCACCGCGCTTCACGCCGGTGAAGCACTCGAGGAAGACCGGGGCGAACCAGCCGCTCACCACCGGGTCGGCCTCCAGCGCCTCGAGTGCCGCCTCGAGGCTCGTCGGCAGCCGGACAAGCCCGAGAGCCTGGCGTTCGTCCTCGCTCATCTCCTCCGGGTCGCCGACGATCAGCGGCGGCGACGGGGCGCGGCTGCGCAGGCCCTCGAGGCCGGCCCGCACGACCGCCGCCAGCGCCAGATAGGGGTTGGCGGTGGCGTCGGCGGCGCGGAACTCGATGTTGTACTGGCCGGCCGGATCGCGGCCGCCGATTGTCGTCACCGGGCAGATGCGCAGCGTCGCCTCGCGGTCGCGCTCGGCGAGCGACGTGTAGGAGGCGCTCCAGGTGTGCGGCTTCAGCCGGAAATACGACGGCACGCTCGAGGCGGTGAAGACGGTGATCGCCGGCAGGTGGGCGAGCACGCCGGCGCAGAAGGCGCCGGCCGCCGCCGACAGCCCGCCGGGCTGCGCCGGATCGTAAGTGGCCGATCGGCCGTCCGCGTCCGTGAGGCTGAAGTGGATGTGGACGCCGTTGCCGACGCCCTCGGGCGCGGGCTTCGGGGCGAAGCTCGCGTGCCAGCCGAAGCCGCGCGCCACCTCGCGGGTGATCTCCCGGATCGCCACGGCGCGGTCGGCGGCGGCCATGCCGCCGCACGGGCGGTGGGTGATCTCGAACTGGTCGGCGCCGTATTCGGCGATCACCACGTCCGGGTCGACGCCCGCCTCCTCGAGCGCCGCCATCAGCATCGGCGCGAACGGGTCGGTGCGTCGCAGCGCCGCGAAGGCGAAGGCGTGCGCCGGCGGAAGGTTCGGGCCGGCCAGGCCGAACTCGTGCTCGAAGGCCGCCACCAGCGTCAGCCCGGTCTCCGCCTCGAGGTCGGCGAGCGCCTGGCGCAGCATCGTGCGCGGGCAGCAGCACCAGGGCGTGCCGTCGAGCTCGACGAGATCGCCGCAGACGAGGTCGAACGGCGTCGCGGTCCCGGTCGCGCTCGTGCGGAATCGGGCGGCGAGGTCCGGCACCAGCCGGAGGTCGCCGGTGGAGCCCCACGGGTTCGGATGCACGATGGTGTTGAAGGGCGTCAGCGACAGGTCGGCCTGCAGCCAGCCGACGCCGGTCGCGGCCATCCGCTCGAGCCGGCGCGCGGGCACGAAGCGGCCGCGGGTGATGGCAGCAAGATCGGTGGTGACGATGCCGGCGAGCGCCTCGTGGCCGCCCCCGTCCACGCCCGACGTCTTCGTGCCCGCTTCGGCCGCCATCCGTTTCCCCTGCTATCCGATGATCGTCGCCGCGGCTCAGCGCGCCTGGTCGAGCAGCCGCTTGCACTCCAGCAGCTCGAACAGCGTCGCCTGCAGGCTGCGGATCTCGTCGCGGCTGAGCGCTCCCTCGCCACGCCCGACGTCGCCGCGCAGGCGGTCGAAGAAGCGCAAGGCGGAGCTGCGATGGCCGCCGTCCTCGTCGTCCGTGCGGATACCGCGCGGCACCGGGCCGTCATCGTCGGGGTCGCCGACCGAGAGCTCGCGGCGCGGCGCCGAAACCGCCGCCTGACCCGCCTCGGGAGCGCGCCGCCGCGGCGGTAAAGCAGGCTCGCCGTCCTCCTCCTCTCCCGCTTCCGCCTCCTCGGCGGCGTCGACGGCACGGGCGGCCAGCACGGCGCGGCCGGGCCGCACCGGCGGCGCGCCGTCCTCGTCGTCGTCCTCGAAGTCGAACCGGGGCTCGTCTCGCGGGGTTGGATCGTCGGCGGGAATATCGGTCAGCGGCTCG
>CAZDCR010000045.1:0-17018 GCA_964503995.1 uncultured Segnochrobactrum sp. | reverse complement strand
TTGCCCCGGACGTCGGCGACACGTTGATCACCGTCGCGTCGCGCTGACACGGCCCTGTCCGGCCGGCGGAGCGCCGGCCGACCCTGAACATGAAACGGCCGTCGCGGTTGCGACGGCCGTTTTGCTTTCGGCGCTCCCGCTCGCGCAGACGCGGGCTTCGCGGCGGCCCCGGCTCAGGCCGACGGGGCGAGGGCGGCGTGGAAGCGCACCGGCTCGCCGCGCCCGGCCTCGACGAGCTCGCCGTCCCAGACGACGCGCAGGCCGCGCACGATGGTGCCGACCGGCCGGCCCGTGACGGTGCGCCCGTCATAGGGCGTCCAGGCGGCGCGCGAGGCGATCCAGGCGTCCGTGATCGTCCAGCGCGCCTTAGCGTCGACGATGGTGAAGTCGGCGTCGTAGCCGACGGCGATGCGCCCCTTGCCGGCGATGCCGAAGAGGCGCGCCGGGCCGGCGCTGGTGAGGTCGGCGAAGCGCTGCAGGGTGAGCCGGCCGCTCGCGACGTGGTCGAGCATGATCGGCACCAGCGTCTGCACGCCCGTCATGCCGGAGGGCGACTGCGGATAGGGCAGCGCCTTCTCCTCGAGGGTGTGTGGCGCGTGGTCGGAGCCGAGGACGTCGACGATGCCCTGCTCGATCGCGTCCCAGAGGGCGGTGCGGTGGCGGGCGTCGCGCACCGGCGGGTTCATCTGCAGGCGCGTCCCGAGGCGGGGGCCGTCCTCCTCCACCGCCATCGTCAGGTGGTGCGGCGTCGCCTCGGCGCTGGCGACGTCGCGGTGGCCGGCGAGGAAGGCGAGCTCCGCGGCGGTGGAGATGTGCAGCACGTGCACCAGCGCGCCGTGGCGGCGGGCGAGGCCGACGAGACGGCGGGTCGCCATCAGCGCCGCCTCCTCGTCGCGCCAGACCGGGTGCGAGCTCGGGTCGCCGGCGACGCGCAGGCCCTTGCGCGATTCGAGCCGCGGCTCGTCCTCGGCGTGGACGGCGACGCGCCGGCGCGTCTTCGCCAGCACCCGGCCGAGGGCGGCATCGTCCGGCACGAGGAGGTCGCCGGTGGACGAACCCATGAAGATCTTGATGCCGGCAGCGCCGGGCAGACGCTCGAGGTCCGGGATGTCGTCGACCGTCTCGGCGGTGCCGCCGACCCAGAAGGCGTGGTCGCAGTGCATGCGGCCGCGGGCGCGGACGAGCTTGTCGGCGAGGCGCTCGGCGGTGACGGTGGTCGGCTTGGTGTTCGGCATCTCGAAGACGGCGGTGACGCCGCCGAGCACGGCCGCGCGCGACCCCGTCTCGAGGTCTTCCTTGTGCTCGAGGCCCGGCTCGCGGAAGTGCACCTGGCTGTCGACGACGCCCGGCAGCACCGTCAGACCGCGGCAGTCGATCTCCTCGCCGGCGACGCCGGCGGGCAGGTCGCCGATGCGGGCGACGCGGCCGTCGCGGACGGCGATGTCAGCCGGGCCGATGCCGCCGATGCCGACGACGGTGCCGCCTCGCAGGATCAGGTCGTAGGTCTCGGCCATGGGTGCTCCTCCGCGCTCGCTTCGCCATAGCGCAGCGCGGGCGCCCGGTCGACGCGTTCTCGTCGCCGATGCGAACGCGTCGGGCCATCGCGCGCTTGACGGCTCCGATTGTGGCGGCGAAGGATGCCGACGGATCGCGGAGCACAGCGACCGCCGGGGGGCATGATGTCAGATCGTTGCAACGTGGGGCCCTGCGCCTCGGGACGCGCCGGAGCCTTGCTGACGGGACGGATGTTGCAGGCCGCGCTCGGGTTCGTCGTCGCGGTGTGGCTGGCGTGCGCCTTCGGTCCCCCACTTGCCGCACAGGAGGCAGGGCACACGGCGGGCGGCCACGCCGCCGCCGCGGCACCGGCTGCCCCCGCCGAGACCACCGGCCAGACCCTCGCCTCCGAGGTGGCGGCGGAGGAGATCGACATCCAGCTGGCGCTGGAGGCGGCGCGCGACCAGCTGCGCGAAGCGATCGCCACGGCCCCCGAACTCCCGGAAGAAATCAGCGAGGCCGTCGACAAGGAGGCGCCGCCCGGCGCCGGCAACTGGCTGCCGTCGGCACTGGCGGTCGGCGTGGTGTCGGTGCTGATCGGCCTGATCGCCGACTGGCTGTTCCAGAAGTGGGCGCGCCGGCGGTGGCTGTCGAAGCTGCCGGCGGTGCCCGAGCACCTGCACGAGCGGATCGGCTGGCTGTTGATCTGCACGGTGATCGGCGTCTGCGGCGCGCTGGTGCTCGGCATCACCGCCGTCGTCGCCAAGGAGATCGCCCACGGCATGGCGCCCTACGCGCACCGCACCGTGATGATCATGATCGCCGCCGCCGTGCTCGCCCGCGGCTTCACCGCGATCGTCAAGTGCGTGATCGCCCCGCACATGCCCCACCAGCGCGTGCTGAACTTCGACGACCAAGAGGCGCGCCGGCTGACGCGCGACATCAATGTCGTGGTGACGCTCGCGGTCGTGGTGCTCGCCCTCAACACCTGGCTCGCCGGGCTCGCCATCAGCGATGCGGCGCGCGACCTGATCGCCATCGTGCTGAGCGGTCTCGGCGTGCTGCTGATCATCGCGGTGTGCGTCGCCAACCGCCGCGCCATCGCCGAGGCGATCCTGCCGCCGACGGGCCGACCGGCACCGATCTGGAAGCGCTGGCTCGTCTACAACTGGCACCTCTTCGTCATCCTCTACCTCGTCTTCGCGTGGCTGGTGCGCTCGGTGCGCCTGCTGCTCGGCCACCCCGGGGCCGAGATGCTGGTGATCGCGCCGCTGCCGATCCTGATCATCTGCCTCGGCCTCTACGGCATCGCCGTGCTGGTGATCGAGCGCAGCATGAAGCGCCTGCCGGAGCTCTATGTCGGCCACAATCGCGCCGACGAGGGCAAGCGGATCGCCGACTACCGCGATCTCCTCGAGCGCGGCGCGGCGCTCGTCGTCATCTTCGGCGGCATCGCGATGCTCTTGCACCTGTGGGGCGTCGACTTCATCGGCAAGCCGGACGTCGGCGGGCGCATCTTCGACGTGCTCGTCGTCGTCTTCCTCGGCTGGCTCGCCTACGACGCCGTGAAGATCTGGATCGACCGCAAGATCGCCGAGGAGGATGCCTCGCCGCTGCACGCCGACGGCGCGGACGTCGATTCCGGTGACGTGCCGATGGCGGCGGGCAAGTCGCGGCTCGCCACCATCCTACCGCTGCTGCGCTTCTTCCTGCTCGCCTCGATCGTCGTGATGGTGGCGATGATGGCGCTGTCGCAGATCGGCGTCGACATCACGCCGCTGTTCGCCGGCGCCGGCGTCATCGGCCTCGCGATCGGCTTCGGCTCGCGCCAGCTGGTGGAGGATGTTATCTCCGGGGCGTTCTACCTCGTCGACGACGCCTTCCGCGTCGGCGAGTACATCGACATCGGCAAGATCAAGGGCACCGTGGAGAAGATCTCCATCCGGTCGTTCCAGCTGCGCCACCAGAACGGGCCGCTCAACACCATCCGCTTCGGCGAGGTCGCCTCCATCACCAACTTCTCGCGTGACTGGGCGATCATGAAGCTGCCGCTCAGGCTGCCGCTCGACACCGACAGCGAGAAGGTCCGCAAGATCATCAAGAAGGTCGGCGAGGAGCTGCTCGCCGACGAGACCTACGGGGGGATGTTCCTCGATCCGCTGAAGTCGCAGGGCGTCTACGAGATGGACGACTCCGCGATGATCATCCGGGTCAAGTTCCGCACCAAGCCGAACGACCAGTTCGTGCTGCGCCGGGTCGTCTACCACCGCATCCAGGCGGCCTTCCAGAAGGCCGGCATCAAGTTCGCCAACCGCGTCGTCACGGTGCGGGTGGAGGGCGAGCCGGGGACGCCGGAATATGCCGCGGCGCGCACCCAGGCCATCCAGGCCGGTGCGTCCGAGGCAGTGGCGCTCGCCGACGACGCCGCGAAGAAGGCGGGCGGTTGATCGTCGGAGCCGCCTGAAACAGGCCGAGACGGAGGGAACTCAGACGCCTTCAGGGCGCCTGGGCAGGCGATCTGCCGGAGCGACGGAGGGCGAGAGGCGCTGCGTCTTCGCGCGCGCTCAGGCTGCGGCGAGGCTCTCGAACAGCGGCTTGCCGTCGATGCCGCCGGCGATCTCCTCGACGAGGTTCTCCGGGTGCGGCATCAGGCCGAGCACCTTGCGGTTGGCCGAGCAAATGCCGGCGATGTCGCGGGCGGACCCGTTCGGGTTGGTGCCCTCGGCATAGCGGAACACCACCTGCCCCTCGCCCTCGAGGCGATCGAGGGTGGCGGCGTCGGCGAAGTAGTTGCCGTCGTGGTGGGCGACCGGGCAACGGATGACCTGGCCGGCCTGATAGTGGGCGGTGAAGGGCGTGTCGGTGCGCTCCACCGTGAGCTTCACCTCGCGGCAGACGAAGGTGAGGCCAGCGTTGCGCATCAAGGCGCCCGGCAGCAGCGTCGCCTCGGTGAGGATCTGGAAGCCGTTGCAGATGCCGAGCAGCATGCCGCCGCGCTGGGCGTGGCGGCGCACAGCGGCCATGATCGGCGCGCGCGCGGCAATCGCCCCGGAGCGCAGGTAGTCGCCATAGGAGAAGCCGCCGGGCAGCACGACGAGGTCGACGCCCTCGGGCAGGGTCGTGTCGGCGTGCCAGACGGTGGAGGCCTCGGCGCCGGCGAGCGTCAGCGCCCGCAGGACGTCGCGCTCGCGGTTGGAGCCGGGGAAGACGACGACGGCGGCTTTCATCGGGCGAACTCTCCTTCAGACAACTCGAGGCGCCTCTCGATGCGCTCGACGCGGCCTTCCTGGCGGGCAAGCGTCGCGTAGATGTTCTGGATGTCCTGCTGCGTTGCGATCGAGTGGATGCGCATGGCCTGAAGCTCGGCCTTCAGCTCGTCGAGCTTCCTGTCGAAGGTCGTGAGCTTGTCCTGAACGGCCTTCAGGACCTCGTAGAGCAGTTCGTTGGTGACCTCGGCCATTGGCGGGTGACCCTCCGCGATCCGCTGACGAGGATATCACGCGATCTCGATCGCGTAGCTCTCGATGACGGTGTTGGCGAGGAGCTTCTCGCACATCTCGGCGACCCGCGCCCTGGCGGCGGCGGGGTCGGTCTCGGCGAGATCGAGGTCGATGACGCGGCCCTGGCGGGCTGCCTCGACGCCGGAGAAGCCGAGGGCGGCCAGCGCTCCCTCGATCGCCTTGCCCTGCGGATCGAGGACGCCGGACTTCAGGGTGACGACGACGCGGGCTTTCATGGCTGCTCCGAAGCTGCGGTCCACTGCGCGTCGGGCACCGGGACGCACGTGCGGGGAAGCCGCGTCTAGCACCAAGACGCGCGTGCGGGGAAGCCGGTTCGGACGTATGTCCGATCCGGCGCCCCCGTCGCGTGCGCCGTCACTGCACCAGGGTGGGGCCCTGGGTGGTGGTGCGGTCGTTGTCGTTGAGGATGCCGAGCCGGCGGGCCACCTCCTGGTAAGCCTCCAGCATGCCGCCGAGATCCCGGCGGAAGCGATCCTTGTCGAGCTTGTCGTTGGTGACGATGTCCCACAGCCGGCACGAGTCCGGCGAGATCTCGTCGGCGACGACGATGCGCATCATGTCGCCTTCCCACAGGCGGCCGCACTCCATCTTGAAGTCGACGAGGCGGATGCCGACGCCGAGGAAGAGCCCGGCGAGGAAGTCGTTGACGCGGATGGCGAGCGCCATGATGTCGTCGATCTCCTGGGGGTTCGCCCAGCCGAACGCCGTCACGTGCTCCTCGGAGACCATCGGGTCACCGAGCTCGTCGTTCTTGTAATAGAACTCGATGATCGAGCGCGGCAGCGGCGTGCCTTCCTCGATGCCGAGGCGGGTCGACAGCGAGCCGGCGGCGACGTTGCGCACCACCACCTCGAGCGGGATGATCTCGACTTCGCGGATCAGCTGCTCGCGCATGTTGAGCCGACGGATGAAGTGCGTCGGGATCCCCATGTTGTTCAGGTGGGTGAAGATGTACTCGGAGATGCGATTGTTCAGCACACCCTTGCCGTCGATCACCTCGTGCTTCTTCGCATTGAATGCGGTGGCGTCATCCTTGAAGTGCTGGATGAGCGTACCAGGCTCGGGACCCTCGTAGAGGATCTTGGCCTTGCCTTCATAGACACGGCGGCGACGGTTCATGGGGATGTACCGAGTGGGCTTGAGGAAATCCATGCCGGGGTCAGGTCTCCGCGGATGAGGCGTCGCGATCGGGAACGACAGGCGTTCTTGAACGCGAGCCTTGGGCCATCGGTCGAAGCCGCCACAGCAACGACAAATGCGCGGGCAACGGCCCCTTTGGCCCGTCCCCCGCGTTCACATCCGGACCCTAGCCGATCCGCCCGGACAGTACAAATGTGGCGGTCCGGCGGCCGCAGGGGACCGGGGGCCGTCTGTGGCCCGAGGCGCAGCCCGAGGCTGCCGGTGTGACGGCGTTGATTTGGCCACTCCCCGTCGATATGCAAGGGCCGGCTGGTGCTTCCGGAGGAACCCGATGACCACGTTCGACAACCGCGAGAAGGCTTTCGAGAGCAAGTTCGCGCGGGACGAGGAGCTGCGCTTCAAGGCGGGCGCGCGTCGCAACAAGCTGCTCGGGATGTGGGCCGCCGAGAAGCTCGGCCTCACCGGCGAGAAGGCGACGGAGTACGCCGGCTCGGTGGTGCGCGCCGACTTCGAGAAGCCCGGCGAGGAGGACGTCTTCGAGAAGATCCGCGGCGATTTCGACGCCGCCGGCATCGCCCAGACCGACACCCAGATCCGCACGGCCATGAGTGAATTCATGGCGATGGCGATCGAGCAGCTGCGCAGCGAAGGCTGAGCGTGACGCACGCCCGCTCCGCTCCGATGGACCTCGCCCGCCGGATGCGGGCGGGGGAGACGATCATCACCGCGTGGCTCGGACTGCCCGATCCGCGCGTCCCGGCGGTGCTCGGGCGTGCGGGCTATCCCGCCGTCACCTTCGACATGCAGCACGGCCTGCATGACCTCGCCTCGGTGGCGCTCGGCATTCCCGCTGCCGCCGCCAACGGCGCGGCCCCCATCGTGCGGCTGGCGGTCGACGACTTCGCCGGCGCGAGCCGCGTCGCCGACATGGGCGCCGTCGCCATCATCGCGCCGATGATCGAGGATGCGGCCAGCGCGCGGCGCTTGGTCGCACACGTCAAATACCCGCCGCTCGGCCAGCGCAGCTGGGGTCCGTTCGAGGCGATGGGCGTCGCCGGCATCACCGATCAGCACGAGTGGCTCGCCACCGCCAATGCGGCGACGCTGGCGTTCGCGATGATCGAGACGTCGGCCGCCTACGCGGCCCTGTCCGAGATCCTCGCGGTAGACGGCCTGGACGGCGTCTTCGTCGGCCCGTCCGACCTGTCGATCGCGTTGACCGGCGGGCAGCTCGCGCCCTCGGCGCCGCAGACCCTCGACACGGTGCGGGCGATCGGCGCGACGGCGGTCGCCGCTGGCAAGCTCGCCGGCGTCTATTGCCAGAACGCCGAGGAGGTCGCCTCGATGCAGGCGGCCGGCTTCCGCTTGATGGCCCTCGGCGGCGATTCGGGCCTGCTGGCGTCCGCCGCCGTGGCGACGCTGGCGCCGCTCAAGCTCTGATCCCGCCGCGGGGCGGCCGCTAAAGCGGACAGCCCCGGGCCCGGGCGCGGGCGAGCCGCGGCGGCGGATCGACGAAGCCGCCCGGCTGGTTGAGCGTGCGGTCGTGGATGCGGGCGGCGATGGCGTCGGCGGCCGCCGCGCAGCCGTCCTTCGAATAGATCGTCCCCTTCACCTGCACGGTCGCGGCGAGCGCCCGCACGAAGGCGTCGAGCAGCGCCGGGTCGGGCGCCCGCGGCGTCCGCCAGAAACCGTCGAGCGGGCCGGGGTCGACGAGGCCGGGGATATCGTAGATCGCCGGCGCCAGCGTCTTCACCGGCGTTCCCCACTGCAGCGCCTCGAGGCCGGCGGAGGAGTTGACGGTGACCATGCCGCGGCTCGCCTGGACGAGCGGCGCGAGGCCGCCGCCGTCGGCGAAGAGAACGCGGCCGCGCAGGCCGTGCGCCGCCGCCAGACGGTGGATGGCGGTGCGCCAGCCTTCGAGGCCGTTGTCGAGCGGGTGGTTCTTGACCACGAGCATCGTGCCGTGGGGCGCGTGGGCGTGGAAGGAGGCGAAGACCTCGGCGAGCGCCGGGCGCAGGCTGCCGTAGGGGGAGTGGTCGCGGATCTGGAAGTCGCCCTCGAGCTGCATGGCGAAGACGAAGAACGGCGTGCGGGCCGTCATCAGCTCGGCCAGCAGCAGCTCCGCGTCGGTCTTGCGGCGGCGCTCGGTCAGGAGCCGGAGACCCCATGCCGGGTAGTCGGCGAAGGGGTGGTAGATGGTGTGGCGCCGGTAGCCCGGGTGCAGGAACCAGAACAGGCTGTTCGCCAGATTGTAGACGAGGTCCGGCACCGCCTGGGCGGCGAAGGAGCCGCGGTAGCGCAGCGTCAGGTCCGGCGCCGGCACGGCGGCGGCGATGGCGCGGATCGCGCCGGGATCCTCGGGGAAGTGCGAGCCGGTGGCGGTGGCGTCGCGCTCGATCGTCATGAAATCCGGGCGCAGGTAGCCGAGTTCGGTCGCGGCGACGCTGATGCCGCGCTCGCGCGCCGCATCAGCGGCGGCGCGGTGGTAGATCCGGCGGTCACCGTGCAGCACGAGGTCGGTGACGGCGTGGCGGTCCATCAGCTCGGCCACGAAGGCCGGGAACTTCGCGACCGAGCCGCGGTAGGCGACGGCGCCGGGCCGCCGCCAGTCGAGGCTGTCGCCGAGGCAGAGGTTGATGCGGTGGACGGCGTGGCCGCGCGCCTCCAGCCGGTCGCCGATCATGGCGTAGAGCGGCGACAGCGGCCCCTGCAGGAACAGCGTCGAGCGCCGCCTAGCCGCCGGGGTGCCGCCGTCGCTCACCGGGGACGTTCTCCGGGCAGCGCCGTCGTCTCATCGTCGACCTTCGCGTCCATGCCGAGGCGGCGGGCGCGAACCAGACGCGGCGGCGGGTCGACGTAGGCACCAGGCTCGTTGACGCGGTCGGCGAGAAGCCGGTCGGCAGCCTCGGTGATCGCCGCCGCGCGGCCTTCGGCGGTGTAGAAGCAGCCCTTCACCTGGGTGGCGGCGGCGAGCAGCCGCACGAAGGCGTCGCGGAGCTCGGCGTCGGGCCGCTCGGCCGTCGTCCAGAAGTCGTCGAGCGCGCCCTGGAAGGTGAGGCCGGGCACGTCGAAGACGGCGACGCCGAGCACTGCCACCGGGCAGTCGAGCCGGAGCGCGTGCAGGCCGACGGTGGAGTTGACGACGACGCAGCCCTCCGCCTTGCCGAGCAGCTTGTAGAGGTCGCCACCGTCGATGACGTCGACGCGGTCGGCGAGGCCGAGTTCGCGGGCGACGATGCGGGCGTGCATCGGCCAGCGCTCGATGCCGGGATCGAGGGGGTGGATCTTGACGACGAGGCGCGTCTCCTGCGGCGCGTGCTCGGCAAACGAGATCATCACCTTGCGGATGACCGCGC
Organism: uncultured Segnochrobactrum sp.; assembly: GCA_964503995.1. GTDB lineage: Bacteria > Pseudomonadota > Alphaproteobacteria > Rhizobiales > Segnochrobactraceae > CAMDHY01. The sequence continues at coordinate 7,507 of CAZDCR010000045.1, read as the reverse complement.
CGAGGTCGTCGAAGGGCGAGTTGTCCTGGATCTGGTAGTCGCTCTGCAGCTGCATCGGCAGCACGAAATAGCGCGTGGTGCCCGCGACGAGCCGCTCCACGGTGGCGCGGGCGCGGCGCTCCTTGAAGGGCTCCAGCGCGAGCTTCGGCACCCACGACAGGTAGTCGTGGAGAGGATGGTAATAGGCGCTCGAGCGGTAGCGCGGGTGGAGATAGGGCGCGAACACCTGGGCGAGGTTGTAGACGACCTCGTGGAAAGCCTCGGTGCGGAACGGGTAGCGGTAGCGCACCGTCGCGTCGGGCTCGGGCAGGGTCGCGGCGGCGGCGCGGATCTCGCCGGCGTCGTCGGGGAAGTGGGAATAGACCCCCATGCCGTCGCGCTCGAAGGTGATCCAGTCGGGCCGCAGGTAGCCGAACTCGACGGCGGTGACGCGGGCGCCGCGGGCGCGCGCCACGGCGCCGGCGACGCGGTGATAGGGATAGCGGTCGGCGTAGTAGAGGACGTCGGTGACGCCTTCCCGCGCCATCAGGGCGCTGACGTAGCCGCGCCACTCGGCGAACGAGCCGCGATAGTTGAGGGCGCCGGGGCGGCGCCAGTAGAGGCGGTCGCCGGCGGCGAGGTTGACGCGCACGACGCGCTCGCCACGCCGCACGAGCTCGTCGGCGAGCTCGGCGAAGAAGGTCGACGGGGGGCCCTGCAGGAACAGGAAGACGCGGCGGGACGCGCTCGACATCGGGTCCGGGGTTCCTCACCCTTGCCGCGGGCCGGCGCCGGACGGCCTGATCGCCCCGGCGCCGCTCGGCCGTCGGGTCCGAGTCTCGAGGGCGTCGCGAAGGGCGCGGTCGAAGCGTCGGGTGGCGGTTGCGGGACCGCGGTGCATAGCGCGCGCCGCCCGGACGATCAAGCCGGGCGGCGCCGCAACGGTCAGTGGCGCGTCAGTGCGTGCGCGACAGTGTGAAGCCGACGACGTCGGTGAGCGCCCGGCGGAAGGGGGAGGGGGCGAGCCCGTCGAGGGCGGTGATGGCGGCGGTGCCGAAGCCGCGGGCGCGCTTGAGCGTCGCGGTAATGGCACCGTGGCGAGCGAGGTGCTCGATGGCGGTCGGGAGGTCCGCGTCCTGGACGTCGCCCTCCTCGATGCAGCGGCGCCAGAAGGCGCGCTCGTCCTCCGAACCCGCGGCGTAGGCGAGGATCACCGGCAGGGTGATCTTGCCCTCGCGCAGGTCGTCGCCGACGCGCTTGCCGAGCTTCTGGCTGGATCCGCCATAGTCCAGCGCGTCGTCGACGAGCTGGAAGGCGAGGCCGAGATTGAGGCCATAGGCCGAGAACGCGGCGCGCTCGGCCGCACCAGCACCGGCGACCACCGGGCCGACCTCGGCGGCGGCGGCGAACAGCACCGCCGTCTTCGCCCTGACGACGGCGAGGTAGGTCGCCTCGTCGGTCTTCAGGTCCTTGGCGGCGTCGAGCTGCATGACCTCGCCCTCGGCGATCACCGCCGCGGCGCTGGAGAGAATGTCGAGGGCGGCGAGCGAGCCGACCTCCACCATCATCTTGAAGGCCTGGCCGAGCAGGAAGTCGCCGACAAGCACGCTCGCCTGGTTGCCCCAAACCATGCGCGCCGCCGGCTTGCCGCGCCTGAGGTCGCTCTCGTCGACGACGTCGTCGTGCAGCAGCGTCGCGGTGTGCATGAACTCGACGGAGGCGGCGAGCTTGATGTGGCCCTCGCCCGGATAGCCGAAGTGGGCGGCGCTCGCGAGCGTCAGCATCGGCCGGAGCCGCTTGCCGCCCGACGAGATCAGGTGGTTGGCCACCTCCGGGATCATCTGGACGTCCGAGCCCGTGCGCGACAGGATCATCTGGTTGACGCGCGTCATGTCGCCGGCGGTGAGCCGGACGAGTTCGTCGATCCCGGTATCGTCGGCCGCGCGTTCCGCGACCGGCTGGGCCAAAGCCACGCCTTCTCTCCCGATTTGCCTTCTTCGTGCGGGAGGATAGGGAGTAGGGCGGGGCGCGACAAGGGAGGCGGGGCGGCATCGGCCACCCTGTCGCCGCACTTTGTTCAAGGCCCGCGGGCCCGGAGGACGAATGGAAGAGATCCTGAGGACGAACGACCCGGCGACGCTCTCCTTCGCCGAGGCGCTGCTCAAGGAGGCGTCGATCGGCTACGCCGTGCTCGACACCAACATGAGCGTGCTGGAGGGCTCGCTCGGCATCCTGCCGCGCCGGGTCGTCGTGCAGCAGGACCGGGCCGCGCAGGCGCGCGCCATCCTCTCCGACGCCGGTCTCGGCGGCGAACTCGCGCCCGTCCGCTAGGCAGGCGGCGGCAGGAGCGGGCGGTGGACGACGGCGAGGCACCGGCGACGACGACCGACCTCCTGCTCGGCGGCCGCTTCGCCGTCGTGCAGCCGGCGCGCGGCCATCACCGCGCCGGCACCGACGCGCTGCTGCTCGCCGCCGCGGTACCAACGGACGCCGGCGGCCTCGTCGTCGACCTCGGGGCCGGATGCGGCACGGCCGGGCTCGCTGTGGCGGCGCGTTGCACGGCGGTGACGGTGGCGCTGGTGGAGCGCGAGCCGCTGCTCACCGGCCTCGCCCGCGCCGCGCTCACCGTGCCGGAGAACGCCGGCTTCGCCGACCGCGTCGCCGTGGTGGAGGCCGACATTGGCGCGCCGGAGGCGGAGCGGGTGGCGGCGGGGCTCGCGCGCGGCGGGGCGAGCCATGTGATCCTCAACCCGCCGTTCCATATCCCCGGCGCCGTGCGCGCCTCGCCGACGGCCGGACGCGCCGCCGCGCACGTGCTCGCCCCGGAGGGGCTGGAGCGCTGGCTCAGGACGGCGGCGTGGGCGCTGGCGCCGGGCGGTGTCGTCGCGGTGATCTTTCCCGCCGACGGGCTTGACCGGCTGCTGGCGGCACTCGAGGGACGCTTCGGTGCCGTGGCGATCCGGCCGGTGCATCCGCGCGCCGGGGCGCCGGCGATCCGCGTCGTCGTGCGCGCGAGCCTCGGCAGCCGCGGGCCGATGAAGCTGTGCGACCGGCTGGTGCTGCACGCCGGCACCGGCTCGGCGTGGACGGCGGAGGCGGAAGCGATCTTCCGCGACGCGGCGCCGCTGGCGTTCGCCTGACGGGCGGGCGGCGTCGGTCCGGAGGGCCCGGCGCGCCGCATTCGCCGACGCGCGGCCGGTGGCAGCGGGCTGTGCCTCAGCCGGGCGCGTCGAGCGGGGCGGCGGCGACCCACCATGATCGGCCGAGGCCGGTGATGCGGGCGGCGACGCGGGCGGCCGAGGCCGCGTCCGCGGTGAGGGCGAACACCGTCGCCCCGGACCCGGACAGGCGGGCGAGCAGAACGTCCGGGTCGGCTTCGAGCGTGGCGAGCACGTCGCCGATCACTGGCGCCACGGTGCGGGCGGCAGCCTCCAGGTCGTTGCGGCCGAGACGCAGGAAGGCGGCGAGATCGGCTGCGTCGGTGAAGCGGGCGGGGAGGGGCGGCAGGGGCGGATTGTCCCGGCTCGCGAGGACCGAGAACACCGCCGGCGTCGGCACCGCGACACCGGGGTTGACCAGCACGATGCCGGCGGGAGGCAGGGCGAGGAAGCGCTCGACGACGTCGCCGATGCCGGTGGCGCGCAGCGGCCGGGCGTGCACGCACATGGCGACGTCGGCGCCGAGCGGGCGGCCGATCGCGGCGAGGCGGTCGGGGCCGAGGCCGAGGCTCCACAGCCGGTCGAGGGCGCGCAGCGTCGCGGCGGCATCCGAGGAGCCGCCGCCGAGGCCGGCGGCCACCGGCAGCACCTTCGTGAGCCGGATGTGGGCGGAGGCGAGCCGGCCCGGGGACGGCGGCGTGCCGGCGGTTGCGTCCGGCGCAGCACCTGGGGCGCTTGCAGTTGCCTCCGCGGCCGTTCCGTCGCCGGCCGTTTCGGCGAGGCGGGCGGCGGCGCGCAGGACGAGGTTGTCGGGGCCTGTCGGGACGGCGGCAGCGAAGGGGCCGTCGACGGTGAGGGCGAACACCGCGCCGTGATCGGCCGCCATCACCGAGACGGTGTCGGCGATCGGCGGGAAGGCGACGAGGGTGTCCAGCGTGTGGAAGCCGTCGGCGCGCCGGCCGGTGACGTGGAGGGCGAGGTTGACCTTGGCCCGCGCCGGCTCGCTCACCGGGGCGGGACGGCCCGCCACGGCACCGAGGCCGGCTGGATCGGGGGCGGAGCCGTGAGCCGGCTCTCGCGCGGGTCCGGGCCTTCCGGCCGGACCCGCCGCGCGCTCCCGGGCCGGGTCGTCCACCTCAGTTCGGCGCGGCGGCGGGCGCAGGCTGCTGGCCGCCGGCATCGGCGGCGGTCGCCGGCGTCGGCGGCGGCAGGCCCCTTTCGAGCTTGGCGAGGATGCGCTCGAGGTCGGCCGGCTCCGGCTTGCTGTCGCGGGCGTGCGACCACTGGAAGCGGGCCTCGAGGCGGCGGCCGACCATCCAGTAGGCATCGCCGAGGTGATCGTTGATGACCGGGTCGTCCGGCATCATCTCGACCGCCCGCTCGAGCTCGGCGACGGCCTCCTCGTAGCGGCCGAGGCGGTAATAGGCCCAGCCGAGGCTGTCGATGATGTAGCCGTCGGTCGGGCGGAGATCGACGGCCTTCTGCACCATCTCGAGCGCCTGGTCGAGGTTGCGGCCCATGTCGATCCAGCTGTAGCCGAGATAGTTCAGCACCAGTGGCTGGTCGGGATAGAGCACGAGGGCGCGCTGGAAATCGGCCTCGGCCTTCTCCCACTGCTTCGAGCGCTCGTAGGAGATGCCGCGCTGGTAGAACAGCGACCAGTGACGGCGGTCCGGCGCCTTGACGCTGTCGATCCCGAGGGAATAGGCGGCCGCCGCCTCGGCGAAGAGATCGCGAGAGCGCAGCACGCTGCCGAGCGCCACCACCGCCTCGAGGTCGCTCGGGTCTTCCTTCACCAGCGCGTCGAGTACGGCGCGGGCCTCGTCGGCGCGCTCCAGTGCATTGAGGTTGAGGCCGAGCTGCGTGCGGGCGTCGCGCGACAACGGCGAGGTCGGCGGGATCTTCTCGAGGATCGCGACCGCCTCGGCGGACTGCTCCAGCCGCTCGTGCAGGCCGGCGAGCGCCATCGCGGCGAGGCCGGAATTGGGCTCGAGCGTCAGCGCCAGCTGCAGATAGGCGGCGGCGAGTTCCTCGCTGCCCTCCCGCGAGATCGCCGTGCCGAGCGCGAACAGGGCTTCCGCCACGCCGGCCTGCGGGTTCTCGACCAGCGGCGGGGGCGTCCGGCCGGCGGCGATCTCGTCCTTGAGCGTGGTGATGATCGGATGCGTGCCGACGGTGGCGGTGTAGCGGTCGAGGACGCCTGTCGCCTCCTGCGGGGCGCCGTCGCGGGCGAGGGTGCGGGCATAGGCGTCGACGATGCGCAGCATCGACGGCTCGTTGTCGTAGGCGACGGCGAGCCGGCGGCGCGCCTCGGCGTGATCGCCGAGATAGTCGGCGATGATGCCGCCGTGGAAGGTGGTGAAGGCGGTGTAGAGGTCCGGCCCGCGCAGCGTGTCGAGGCGGTTCAGGGCGGCGGCGCGGTCGCCCTCGGCGGCGTAGGTCCAGGCGCCGACGAGGGCGGCGGTGAGATCGGCGAGCGGGCCGCGGGCGTGCTCGCCGACGACCTTGCGGGCGGCGGCGTTGTCGCCACGCTGCAGGTCGAGCACCGCCTGGGCGAGGCCGGCGAGGCGGTTGGTGTCGGCGCGCGGCGGTAGCCGCTCGGCGAGCGCCGCGGCCTCGTCGATGTCGCCGCTCGCGAGCGCCAGCGTGAAGGCGCGCTCGATCAGCTGTGGATTGTCGGGATCGTCCGCCAGCGCTTCCTTGTAGAACTCCGCGCCGGCGGCCATGTCGCGGGCGGAGCCGGCGAGCCGGGCGGCGAGATAGTTGCCGGACAGCGAGGTCGATCCCGGCAGCACGATGCGGATCGCGGCCGGATCAGCCTCGGCGGTGGCCGCCGCCGGGGTGAGGGCGGCGAGCACCATCGCCAGCGCCACCCCCGGCGCGCAGGACCGGAGGACGATCCGGCGGGGGGCCGGGGCGGAGCGCGGGCCGAGGGCCCGATCGGTGCGAATGGGCATCATGACGGCAGGATGGCGCGCCATGCGGCCGGTTTCAAGGCTGACGCCGCTGCGGCACGACGGCCGCAGCCGGGAGAACCGACGGATCAGTCCTTGGCGCGCTCGACGTAGGAGCCGTCGGCGGTCAGCACGACGATGCGGGTGCCGGTCGAGATGTGCGGCGGAACCGCGGTGCGCACGCCGTTCGACAGCATCGCGGGCTTGTAGGACGACGAGGCCGTCTGCCCCTTCATCGTCGGCTCGGTGTCGACGATCTCCAGGGTGACGCGCTGCGGCAGCTCGATCGCCACCGGCACGCCCTCGTGCAGGCTGAGCTTCACCGTCATGTTTTCCTGGAGGTAGACGTCGAGCTCGCCGATGACGTCGGCCGGCACCACCACCTGGTCGAAGGTCTCGCCGTTCATGAAGGTGTGGCCGTCGCCGTCCTTGTAGAGGTACTGGAAGTCGGCGGCCTCGATGAACGCCCGCTCGACCTGCTCGGTGGTGCGATAGCGCTCGGATACCTTCACGCCATCGCTGATGCGGCGCATGTCGAGCTGCGTCACCGGCGTGCCCTTGCCGGGGTGGATGTTTTCGGCCCGCAGCACGGCATAGAGCCGACCGTCGACCTCGATGACGTTGCCCTGCCGGAGCGAGCTCGCCTGCACCTTCACGAGAGTTTCCCTTCAGTCTAAGAAGCGCGCGGTTTCTATAGTTTTTTCCGCCGTCCGCCGCAATGACGGCGGCGGTGGAGAGGATTTGTGCCGGTGCAGGACGTGGAAATGCCGTGGTGGCGGCCGGACGTGCTGGCCGACCGCCGCCCGTTCCTGGAGGCGCGCGGGCGCATCGTCGCGGCGATCCGCGGCTTCTTCGTGGAACGGGATTTCGTCGAGGTCGAGACGCCGATCCTGCAGCGCTCGCCCGGCAACGAAGTGCATCTTTCGGCCTTCGCCACCGAGCGGATCGCGCCGGACGGGGCCCGCGACCGGCTCTATCTCCACACCTCGCCGGAGTTCGCCTGCAAGAAGCTCGTCGCCGGCGGCATGCCGCGGCTGTTCACGCTGGCGCGCGTGTTCCGCAACGGCGAGCGCAGCCGCCTGCACCACCCCGAGTTCACCATGCTGGAGTGGTATCGGGCGAGCGAGCCCTACGAGGTGCTGATCGACGACTGCGCGGCGCTGCTGCAGGTGGCGGTCGCGGCGGCGGGGACGGATCGGTTGCGGTTCGAGGGATCGTCCGTCGACCCGGCCGCGCCGGTCGAGCGCATCACCGTCGCGGAGGCGTGCCAGCGCCACGGCATCGACGTCCTGGCGACGCTCGCCGATCCCGACCGGCCCGATCGCGCGGCGCTCGCGGCGATGGCGCGGGCGGCCGGCATCCGCGTCGCCGAGGACGACGCCTGGTCGGACGTGTTCACCCGCATTCTGGTCGAGA
>CAZDCR010000044.1:0-17334 GCA_964503995.1 uncultured Segnochrobactrum sp. | reverse complement strand
CATCAACTGCCGGCCGATCGGCGTCCTGATCATGGAAGACGAGAAGGGCGGCGACGAGAAGGTCATCGCCGTACCGTCCAACCACCTGACGCTGCGCTACGAGAAGATCCGCTCCTACGAGGACATGCCGGAGATCACGATCAAGCAGATCGAGCACTTCTTCGAGCACTACAAGGATCTCGAGCCCGGCAAGTGGGTGAAGATCGTCAAGTGGGCCGGCGTCGATATCGCCGAGCAGATGATCGTCGAGGCGATCGAGCGGGCGAAGAAGGCGAAGTAGGCGGCAACGGCGACGCTGCGGGGCGGGCTCAGGCGCCCGCCTCGATCGCCTCCTGCGGGCGGTGCGGTCGTTTGATTGATCGCCGCCCTGCGGGCGGCTCAGGCGCCCGCCTCGATCGCCTCCATGTCGTCGTCCGACAGGCCGAAATGGTGGCCGATCTCGTGGACGAGGACGTGGGTGACGATGGCGCCGAGCGTCTCCTCGTGCTCGGCCCAGTAGTCGAGGATCGGGCGGCGATAGAGCCAGATGTGGTTGGGCATCCGACCCGTCGGCAGGACCGCCGCGTCGTGGGCCATGCCGACGCCGACGAACAGGCCGAGGAGGTCGAACTCGCTCTCGAGCCCGACCGCCTCGAGCGCCTCGGCGTCGGGGAACTCGTCGACGCGGAAGGTGATGTCGCCGGCGAGCCGGCGGAAGTCCTCCGGCAGGGCCGCGAACGCCTCGGCGGCGAGCGCCGCGAGGTCGTCGAGGCTTGGCGCCATGCGGTCGCTCCAGGCGAAGGCGGTGCCGGGGACGCGCGGCACGCGCAGGCTCATCGTGCCGCACTCCGGCGCCGCAGGCCGAGGAAGGCGCCCGCAAGGGTGACGAGGACGAGGGCCGCCGAGGCGACGGCGTTCCAGCCGGCGAACGACAGCCCGAACATCCGCCACGAGGCCTCGGTGCAACTGACGAGCTTCGTCGACTGGATCTGGGCGAGCAGGTTGCCGGCGCTGGTGGTGGTGGCGACGCCACCGCCGCAATCGGTCGGGCCCGGCCAGAACGCCCACTCGGCGCCGGCCTGGTAGACGCCGAGCGCCAGCCCGTAGGCGAAGACGCCGGCCGCCAGGACCAAGGCGATGCGCAGCACCGACAGGCGCGCGCCGAGGCGGTGGGCGATCAGGCCGGCGGCGATCAGCGGCAGGCCGACATAGTAGGGCACGCGCTGCTCGAGGCAGAGGGCGCAGGGGGCGTAGCCGCCGATCAGCTGGAAGCCCCAGGCGGTGGCGATGGTGACGACGCCGAGGGCAAGCGCGAGCGCCCCGGCCAGCACCGGCACGGCGGGGCCGGAGCGGGCACCGTGGGCGCTCTCGCCGGCGAGGGTGGTCGACATCGGTGTCCTCCGCGGGGCCCGCAAGGGCCTCAGAACAGGTAGCGTGCCGCCACCAGGCCGCCGATCAGCACGAGGGCGACCACCGTCGTGACGAGCTTCAGACGCCGCTCGATGAAGGCGCGGATCGGCTCGCCGTAGCGGCGTAAAAGCGCCGCCTCCAGGAAGAAGCGCGCGCCGCGCGTGACGATCGACAGCGCCACGAACGTGAGGAAGTCGTAGCCGGCAAATCCGGACGTGATCGTGACCACCTTGTAGGGGATCGGCGTCAGGCCCTTGATGAGGATGATCCAGGCGCCCCACTCGGCATAGGCCTGGCGGAAGGCCTCGACCTCGCCGCCGTAGCCGTAAAGCTCGATCAGCCAGGTACCGACGGAATCGTAGAGCAGATAGCCGATCAGGTAGCCGAGCATGCCGCCGAGCACGGAGGCGATCGTGCACCAGGCGGCGAGCGCCCAGGCGCGCGCCCGGTCGGCGAGCACCATCGGGATCAGCAGCACGTCGGGCGGGATCGGGAAGAACGAGCTCTCGGAGAACGAGATGACGCCGAGGGCGGCCTTGGCGTGGCGGTGGCCGGCGAAGCTCATGGTCCAGTCGTAGAGGCGGCGCAGCATCCGATTCTCCGCGAGCCCCCGGCCCCAGGCGCGCCTGTCTAGACGAGGCGGGCCGGCCTTGTCCACGCGGCGCGGGGGCGCGCGGGCAGCCGCCGCCACCGCCTCAAGCGCGCGGCCGTGATTTGACCCGCGCCCGCCGAGGCAGCACGGTGCGCGCCGGCTGATTGAGGGGGTTTCGATGTTCAAGCGTATCGTGATGGGACTGCTGCTCGGACTGGTGCTGGCGACGCCGGCGCTCGCCCTCGACCGCGGCGACTGGGTGCTCGGTCGCTGGCAGGGGGGCAAGTTCTGGTTCCCCGGCGTCGTGCAGCAGGCCGGCGGCGGGCAGGTCACCATCAAGTACGACGACGGCACGCGCGAGACGCTGCCGCGCAAGCTGGTGAAGCGCTACGACTGGTCGATCGGCACCCGCGTCGAATGCGACTGGAAGGGCGGCGGCACCTGGTACCGCGGCAACATCGCCAAGCTCAACGGCGGCAACCTGACGGTCGCCTACGACGACGGCTCGCGCGAGCGGACGGTGACGGGGCGCTGCCGGTCGCGGTGAGGGGCGCTTCTCGTCAGAGCACAGACTGGATATCAGTCAGGCGGAAGTCGCTGCCCTTGAACAACAAGGGGGGTGTCGAGCTACTTCGCCAACGCATACGCACAGCAGTCGCCAAGATTGAGCTTGGTCCTCGGGTTGAGGCCCTTGCCAAACTCTTCGAAGGCGGCGAGGGCTGCCCGCGCGTGTTGCCCGGAGAACGGTACGATATCGAAATCGTTCTCGACGTCGAGGAACGCCCAAAGGCGCTCCACGGCGACGGCACCACGCCGCGCCCGGAGAACCATGCCTGTTTCGAGAACACTGACGGCAGAGATGGAAAGCGCAGCGGCAGCACCGAGCGCCGCCGCATACAGCGCCGCGTCCGCCTCCTGCTCGAACAGGGCTATCAGCGCCGAGCTGTCGACAACGATCAAGGACCGTTGACCTCGTCGAGGATCGCCTCCGGCGTCCGGGGATCGAGGAGGGGAAGAGCCGCAACGGCTGCAGCGAACGACAGCATTTTCGCGGCGGTCATACGCCGGCGCGGGGGCTGAGAAGTGGGGACGGCGGTCGCCTCCAGGGCGTCGCGCACGGCCATATCCACTGAAACGCCCCGAAAGTCCGCCACTCTACGCGCCAGACGTTCGGTCTCGGGAGAGAGGGAGATCATCCTCAAGCCCTCGCTCAATCGATGGCCTCACCGCGGCGCGCGTTTCGCCAGGATGCGCTGCAGGGTGCGGCGGTGCATGTTGAGGCGGCGGGCCGTCTCCGAGACGTTGCGGTCGCAGAGCTCGTAGACGCGCTGGATGTGTTCCCAGCGCACCCGGTCCGCCGACATCGGGTTTTCCGGCGGCAGCGCCTTGTCGTGCGGGTCGCGGTTCAGCGCGGCGACGATCTCGTCGGCGTCGGCCGGCTTGGCGATGTAGTCGATGGCGCCGAGCTTCACCGCGGTGACGGCGGTGGCGATGTTGCCGTAGCCCGTCAGCACGATGATCTTCACCTCCGGCCGCCGCTCGCGCAGGCGCTCGACGACGTCGAGGCCGTTGCCATCGCCAAGCCGCATGTCGACCACGGCGTAATCCGGCGGCGCGGTGTCGACCTTGGCGATCGCTTCGGCCACCGATTCGGCGATGTCCGTCTCGAAGCCCCGCTTCTCCATCGCGCGTGCCAGTCGCTGCACGAACGCCTTGTCGTCGTCGACGATGAGCAGCCGGCCTGCGCCGGTCGCCGTCTCGCCGACCGCCTTCGGGGCAGGGGCGGCCGTCTCCATCACTCGATCCTTCGTCCCGTCTAATATTTGCCGACGTTATAGGGTGTCGATCCCGCCGGGGGAAGCGCCTGCGACGCCGAGTCTTCTTGCGGTCTCGCTTTCCGGCCGCGCAGTGCGCTCGACCTCGATGGCGTCGCGGGGCCAGGCGACGCGGACGACGGCGCCGTGGGCCGGCGCCGGGCGGTTGGTGAGCGACAGGCTGGCGCCGGTGCGCTCGAGCAGCGTCTTGGCGATGAAGAAGCCGAGGCCGAGGCCGCCGGCCTCGCTGGCGTCGGTCTCCTCGCGGGCGCCGGCGGGCCGCGAGGCGCGGGTGGTGACGTAGGGGTCACCGAGGCGCTCGATGATCTCCACCGCAAAGCCCGGTCCGTCGTCGCGCACCGTCACGACGATGGTGTCGTCGGTCCATTCGGCGGTGATGTCGACGGCCGTCTCGGCATAGTCGACGGCGTTCTCGACGAGGTTTCCCAGGCCGTAGAGGATGGCGGGATTGCGGGTGACGGTCGGCTCGCCGCGCATGCCGCTCGCCCGCTCGATGCCGATGGCAACGCCGAAGTCGCGGTGCGGCGAGGCGATCTCCTCGAGGAGCTGCGTCACCGCCATGCGGTCGAGCGGGCTTTCCGGATCGTTGCCGAGCGAGGTGAGCTTGCGGAGAATGTCGCGGCAGCGCTCGGACTGGGTGGAGAGCAGGTGGACGTCCTCGGCGCGGGGATCGTCCGGCTCGAGTTCGCGCTCGAGTTCGCGGGCGACGAGCGCGATGGTGGCGAGCGGCGTGCCGAGTTCGTGGGCGGCGGCCGCCGCCATGCCGTCGAGGGCGTTCAGATGCTGCTCGCGGGCGAGCACCAGCTCGGTGGCGGTGAGCGCGTCGGCGAGCTGGCGGGCCTCCTCGGAGACGCGGAAGGCGTAGACGCTCATGAACACGAGGCTCGAGGTCAGCGCCACCCAGACGCCGGCGACGTAGAGGAGCGGCATCCTCAGCGTTTCGTCCGGCCACCAGGGGAGTGGCTGGTGGAAGAAGACGAGCAGGGTGGCGACCACCACCACGAGGGCGCCGAGCGCGAGTGTCTTGCGCGGCGGCAGGGCGGTGGCCGAGATCATCACCGGGGCGATCAAGAGGAAGGCGAAGGGGTTCTGCAGGCCACCCGTCAGATAGAGCAGGCCGGCGAGCTGCAGGATGTCGTAGCCGAGCAGGACGGCGGTGACCTGGGCGGTGAAGCGCCGGCTCGGCGGGTAGCGCAGGCGGAGGATGAGGTTGAGCCAGGCCGAGACTGCGATCAGCGCCAGGCACCAGCCCATCTGCACGGGAAAGTCGAGGCCGAAGGCGACGGAGACGACGGCCGCCGTCTGGCCGGCGACGGCGAGCCAGCGCAGGCGGATCAGCGTGTCGAGGCGGACGCTGCGGCGTCCGAATGGTGGCGAGCGATCGAGGGGAAGCGACATCGGCGGGTCTCCGGTCGCCGACAGATACAGTATCCACAGGCGGCCGGCGAATGCGAACCGGCGCGAACGACGGCGTCCGCAAGAATGCTGCGATGCGAAGATTTCCCTTTGTCGGCTTTGTGTTAGCGGCCGCCGGCGAGGGGCGCACCCGCTGGCTTAAACTCAGACTTTCGGCCAGTTTTCGTCATCGCCGGCGAAGCCAGCTTGATGCAAGGGAAACCCGGGCCTATGCTTTTGCGTTGCAAAATGCGCGGCGGAGACCACCGTCGGCGACGGGCAAAGGCGGGGTAACCCTGCGTGTACTATCAGCTCTATGAAATGAACCACGCCGCGATGACGCCGATGCGCGCCGCGGCGGACGCCACCCGGCTCTCGTTCAAGAATCCGCTCAATCCGCTCAGCCACACCGTCTTCGGGCGCAGCGTGACCGCGGCGTGCGAGGTCTTCGAGCGGGCGACGCGGCGCTACGCCAAGCCGGGGTTCGGCCTCGAAAGCACCCAGGTCGGCGCGGTGCGCGTGCCGGTGCACGAGGAGATCGTCTGGTCGCGGCCGTTCTGCAACCTCGTCCACTTCGAGCGGGTACTGCCCGATCCGTCGCGGCGCCACCCGAAGCTTTTGATCGTCGCGCCGATGTCCGGCCACTACGCCACGCTCCTGCGCGGCACGGTGGAGGCGATGCTGCCGCGCCACGAGGTCTACATCACCGACTGGGTGGACGCCCGCCAGGTGCCGCTCGCGGCCGGCCGCTTCGATCTCGACGACTACATCGACTACGTCATCGCGATGATCCACCACCTCGGGGCGGACGTGCACGTGATGGCGGTCTGCCAGCCGGCGGTGCCGGTCTTCGCGGCGGTGGCGCTGATGGAGGCGGCGAACGATCCGCTGGCGCCGTCCTCGATGGTGCTGATGGGCGGGCCGATCGACACGCGCGCCAACCCCACCGCCGTCAACACGATGGCGCAGGAGCGCGGGCTCGAGTGGTTCGAGCGGCACGCCGTGATGATGGTGCCGTGGCCGCTGCCGGGCTTCCTGCGCCGGGTCTATCCGGGCTTCCTGCAGCTCGGCGGCTTCATGGGCATGAACCTCGACCGCCACCTCCTCGCGCACCGCGAGTTCTACGACCACCTGGTGCAGGGCGACGGCGACTCGGCCGGCAAGCACCGCGACTTCTACGACGAGTATCTGGCGGTGATGGACCTCACCGCCGAGTTCTACCTCGACACCGTGGACAAGGTGTTCATCCGCCAGGCGCTGCCGAAGGGCGAGTTCACCCATCGCGGCCGTCGCGTCGACCCGGCGGCGATCCGTCGGACGGCGCTCTTGACCATCGAGGGCGAGCGCGACGACATCTCCGGTGTCGGCCAGACCGAGGCGGCGCACCGGCTGGCGGTGAACCTGCCCGACGACAAGCGCTACCACTATCTGCAGATGGGGGTCGGCCACTACGGCGTGTTCAACGGCTCGCGCTTCCGCTCGGAGATCGCCCCGCGCATCTCCGACTTCGTGTGGACGCACGACCGCCGGCCGCGGCGGGCGTCGCCGGCCAAGACGCTCGCCGCAGCCCAGCCGCCCGCGAGCGGTGGAACGACGGCGCAGACGGTGGCGTCGGCGGCTGCCGCGCCCGCCAAGGCATCCGCTCCCGAGGCGAACGGCGCGGCGATGAACGGCACGAAGGCCAATGGCGGCAAGCCCAACGGCGCGATGGTCGCGGCGGCCCGGAGCCCCCAGCCCAAGCCATCGCCGGTGAAGGCGGAGCCGAAGGCGCAGACGGCCAAGGTCGCGCCGACCGCGGCTGCTTCCGCCGGAGCCGCGTCCGCCAAGGGGACGAAGACGGCTGTGAAGGCGGCTGCGAAGCCGAAGGCGACGGCGAAGCCACGGGCCGTGAAGGCCGCGACGCTGTCGGAGATCGTCATGCCGAAGCCGGCCGGCAAGCCGGACGACCTCACCCGCATCCGCGGCATCGGTCCAAAGCTCGCCGAGACGCTGCAGGGGCTCGGCATCTTCCACTTCTCGCAGCTCTCGGCGCTGAGCGCCAAGGCGGCCGAGGAGCTCGATGCCAAGCTGTCGTTCCCCGGCCGCATCCGGCGCGACGACTGGATCGGCCAGGCGAAGGCGCTCGCCGGCGGCGCCTGAGCCGCGCCGTCCCTGCCAACGGACACGCGGCCGCCGCGTGTCCGATTTCGATGGTCGCTCCTCTTGTAGAGGAGCCGTGGCCTTCCCAAATCCTTGCCTGTATTCGTGAGGAGGACCACAGAGACCATGACCAACACTCTTGCACTCCGGCCGGGTTGGACGCCGCTCACCATCGGCTTGATGGTGCTCGGGTTCATCGTGTTCTGGCCGCTCGGATTCGCCATGCTGGCCTACATCTTGTGGGGCGATCGCCTGCACAGGATGGCGAGCGATGCTGGCGAGAGCTTCCGGGCGAATGGTTGGGGCTGCGCGGGCTCGCGCTCGATGCGCACCGGCTCCACTGGCTTCTCGGCCACCGGCAACGTCGCCTTCGACGAGTACCGCAAGGCCGAGATCGAGCGGATCGAGGCGCAGCGTCGCAAGCTCGACGAGATGCGCGCCGAGTTCGACAGCTACCTCGTCGAGCTCCGGCGGGCGAAGGACAAGGAAGAGTTCGACCGCTTCATGGCCGATCGCGACCGGCGTGAGCGCGAGGGCGGCGCGGCCTGATCCGGCCCTGAGCCCGGTCGAGCGGGGCCGGATAAGAACGACGCGGGGCGCCCAGTGGGCGCCCCGTTTGCATTTCGCGGTCGATGAAAGCGGGGAGGCGGTCGGTCCGCCCCCTCAGCGCGCCGTCGCGGTGGCGAACTGGTCGTCGAAGGCGTAGCCGGAGCCGCGGACGGTGCGGATCGGGTCCTTCGACTTGCCGCGGTTGACCGCCTTGCGCAGCCGGCCGATGTGGACGTCCACCGTCCGCTCGTCGACATAGACGTCGTGGCCCCAGACGCCGTCGAGGAGCTGCTCGCGCGAGAAGACGCGGCCGGGCGACTGCATCAGGAACTCGAGCAGGCGGAACTCGGTCGGACCGAGGTGGATCTCGCGGCCGGCGCGGCGGACGCGGTGGGTCTCGCGGTCGACCTCGATGTCGCCGCCCTTGAGGACGGTGCTGACCACCTCGGGCTTCGCGCGCCGCAGCATGGCGCGCACGCGCGCCATCAGCTCGGCCACCGAAAACGGCTTCACCACATAGTCGTCGGCGCCGGTGGCGAGGCCGCGAATGCGCTCGGCCTCCTCGCCGCGCGCTGTCAGCATGATGATCGGCAGCCGCGCCGTCTCCTCGCGGGCGCGCAGGCGCCGGCAGAGCTCGATGCCGGAGAGGCCCGGCAGCATCCAGTCGAGCAGCAGGAGGTCGGGCTGCACCTCCATCAGGCGCACCTCGGCCTCGTCGCCGCGGTCGCACGTCTCGACCGCGAAGCCCTCGGATTCGAGGTTGTAGCGGAGCAGCAGCGTCAGCGGCTCCTCGTCCTCGACGATCATCACCTTCGGCATCGCCGCCATGCTGCGTCGGTCCAGTCGGGGGTGGGCGGTCATCGCGTACCGAAGTCGGCGGGCGTCAGGCTCGACTCGTCGAGCTTCGGACGATCGTCGGCGAGCTGCTGTCCGGTGACCTGGTAGTAGACGTTCTCGGCGATGTTGGTGGCGTGGTCGCCGATGCGCTCGATGTTCTTCGCGCAGAAGAGCAGGTGCGTGCAGAAGGTGATGTTGCGCGGATCCTCCATCATGTAGGTGAGGAGCTCGCGGAACAGCGAGGTGTACATCTGGTCGATCTCGTTGTCGCGATCGCGGATGGCGAGCGCGGCTTGCGCGTCCTTGCCGGTATAGGCGTCGATGACGGCCTTCACCTGCTCGAGCGCGATCTCGGAGATGTGCTCGACGCCGAGGGCGAGCCGCTTCGGATGGAAGTGGCCGTCGATGGCGGCGACGCGCTTGGCGATGTTCTTGGCGAGATCGCCGATGCGCTCCATGTCGATGGAGACGCGCAGCGCGGTGACGACGTCGCGCAGGTCGCGGGCCATCGGCTGGCGGCGGGCGATCAGGCTGATCGTGTCCTCCTCGACCCGGCGCTGCAGGGCGTCGAGGCGCAGGTCCGTCGAGATCACCGCCTGGGCGAGGTGGGTATCGACGCGGACCAGCGCGGTGACGGCGTCGACGAGCATGCGCTCGGCGAGCCCGCCCATCTCGGCGATGTGACCGGCGATGCCGGTGAGCTCGTCGTCATAGGCTGCAACGATGTGCTCGGACATATCTGTTTACTCCCCGCGCCCGGACCCGTGCGCCGCCGGCTCAGCCGAAGCGGCCCGTGATGTAGTCCTGGGTGCGCCGTTCCTTCGGATTGGTGAAGATCATGTCGGTCGGCCCCTCCTCGACGAGATCGCCGAGGTGGAAGAAGGCCGTCTTCTGCGAGACGCGTGCCGCCTGCTGCATCGAGTGGGTGACAATGACGATGGTGAAGTTCTCACGCAGTTCGTCGATCAGTTCCTCGATGCGGGCGGTGGCGATCGGGTCAAGGGCCGAGCAGGGCTCGTCCATCAGGATGACTTCGGGACCCACCGCGATGGCGCGGGCGATGCAGAGGCGCTGCTGCTGGCCGCCCGAGAGGCCGGTGCCGGACTCATTCAGCCGGTCCTTCACCTCCTCGAACAGGCCGGCCTTGCGCAGGCTCGAGGCGACGATGTCGTCGAGCTCGGCCTTCGAGGCGGCGATGCCGTGGATGCGCGGGCCGTAGGCGACGTTCTCGTAGATCGACTTCGGGAACGGGTTCGGCTTCTGGAACACCATGCCGACGCGGGCGCGCAACTGCACGACGTCGAGGGAGGGGTCATAGATGTCGAGGCCGTCGATGGCGATCTTGCCGGTGACGCGGGCCGACGAGATGGTGTCATTCATCCGGTTGAAGCAGCGCAGAAAGGTCGACTTGCCGCAACCGGACGGCCCGATGAAGGCGGTGACGGAGCGCTCGGGAATGTCGATCGTCACGTGCTTCAGGGCCTGCTTCTGACCGTAGTAGACGTTGACGTCCTGGGTGACGACCTTGGCGGGCTTGAAGCCTTCGGACGGCACCGAGCGGATGGTGCTGCTCGTCCGGGCGTCTGCGACCATGGCTTCCATGGGAGGAAAGCTCCTGAGACTAGCGGGCGTGTCCGCCCTGGAGGGATTACCAGCGCCGCTCGAAGCGCTTGCGCAGGATGATGGCGATGCCGTTCATCAGGAAGAGGAACAGCAGGAGGACGATGATCGCGGCCGAGGTCTTGGCCTGGAAGCCGATCTCCGGCAGGTCGGACCACAGGAAGATCTGCACCGGCAGCACGGTCGCCGCCTGCGTGACACCCTCCGGCACATCGACGATGAAGGCGATCATGCCGATCAGGAGGAGCGGAGCGGTCTCGCCCAGCGCGTGCGCCATGCCGATGATCGTGCCGGTGAGCACGCCGGGCATGGCGAGCGGCAGCACGTGGTGGAAGACCGCCTGCTGGTGCGAGGCGCCGACGCCGAGGGCCGCCTCGCGGATCGACGGCGGCACCGCCTTCAGGGCGGCGCGGCTGGCGATGATGATCGTCGGCAGCACCAGGAGGGCGAGCACGAGGCCGCCGACCAGCGGCGAGGAGCGTGGCAGCCCGAAGAAGTTGAGGAACACGGCGAGGCCGAGCAGACCGAAGACGATCGACGGCACGGCGGCGAGGTTGTTGATGTTGACCTCGATGAGTTCCGTCCAGCGGTTCTTCGGGGCGAACTCCTCGAGATAGATCGCCGAGGCGACACCGATCGGCAGGCAGATGATCAGCGTCACCAGCATGGTGTAGGCGGAGCCGACGAGGGCGCCGAGGATGCCGGCGAGCTCGGCCTCGCGGCTGTCGCCGGTGGAGAAGAACAGGAAGTTGAAGCGCTCGGAGACGAGGCCGTTCTCCTCGAGGCGCTGCAGCCAGGCGATCTCCTGGTCGGAGAGCTTGCGGTTCGCTTCCGGGGTGTCGAGCACCAGTGTCCGCCACGTGCCGGGCTGGGCGCCGTCGGTGGAGGTGAGGGGGATCAGCACCTCGCCGCTGATGCGGTCATTGCCGATCTCGGTCGCCTTGATGACGCCGCCGTTGATTTCGACGAGCACGCTCGGTGCCGTCGCGTCCAGCGTCTCGGCGCTGCCGGCGGTGTCGAAGCGACCTTCCAGGTTGGCGATGCGGGCCGACAGGCCGTCGATCGAGTTGCGCAGGCTCGCCTCGTCGGATTCGAATTTCGTCACCGCGCCCTCGAGGGCGGCGACACCCGCACCGCTGGTGCGCGCGGCGGCAAGCTGCTCGCGGGCGATCACGAGGTCGGCGGCGTTGGTCTGGTCGATGACGCGCAGGCGCTCGCGCTCCCGCCGCAGCACCGCTGCCTGATCGGCCAGTGACGCCTTCACACGAACGAGTTCGTCGGAAAAGTCGTTGGCCGACGACAGCAGCGTCACCGTGCCGGTGGTGGCGGAGGGGGAGCCGATGCCGCGCGCCGGCAGCTCTTCAACGTGCGTCACCAGCCCCTTGAAGTAGAGGTCGGCGTCGTCGGAGACGAGCACCGGCACCGTGACGCGGGTGCCGATGAGCGCCGGATCGGACATGACCGCACTGCGCAGGCCCATCGAGGCGTCGCTCGACAGCAGGCCGAAGAGCGCCTGGCGCTGGCGGCGGTTGTCGGCGACGCTCGGGAACATCGCCAGCACGGCATCGCGCACCGGCTTGGTGAAGTCGCCGCGGGCAATGACCGCCGGGTCGTTCGAGCCCGACGGGTCGATCGCCTCGGCACTCGCCTCCACCTGCAGCGTCAACTCGGCGATAGTGAAGGCGGGGATCGCCTTCGTGACGATGTCGGCGATGAGGACGATCAGCGCCAAAGCCGCAAAGCCGATGGCGGCGATCCCGTAGGCGCGGAAGCGTGCCTCCGCCCGGTAGCGCCGGCGCACGTGGGCGCGGGCGCTGTCGCTGGTGAGATCGAGGACCCGGCCCCGGACGACTGCTGCGTCAGTCATATTGCTCTCGATATCTCTGGACGATCTTCAGGGCGATGACGTTGAGCATCAGCGTGAAGAAGAACAGCACGAAGCCGAGCGCGAAGGCCGACAGCGTCTTGGCGCTGTCGAACTCCTGGTCGCCGACCAGCAAGGTCTTGATCTGCACCGTCACGGTGGTGACGGCGGCGAGCGGGTTGAAGGTGAGGTTGCCGGTGAGGCCGGCGGCCATGACGACGATCATCGTCTCGCCGACGGCGCGGCTGATCGCCAGCATGAAGGCGGAGACCAGACCGGAGAGAGCGGCCGGCAGCACCACCTTCTTGATCGTCTCCGACTTCGTCGCGCCCATGCCGTAGGAGCCGTCGCGCAGCGACTGCGGCACCGCGTTGATGACGTCGTCGGAGAGCGAGGAGACGAAGGGGATGATCATGATCCCCATGACCAGGCCGGCGGCGAGCGCACTCTCCGAGGCGACGTCGAGCCCGAGCGTCTGGCCGACCTGGCGGATGAAGGGCGCAACCGTGAGGGCGGCGAAGAAACCGAACACCACGGTCGGCACGCCGGCGAGGATCTCCAGCACCGGCTTCACCACCGAGCGGACCCGCGGCGAGGCGTACTCGGCCATGTAGATCGCTGAGAACAGGCCGATCGGGCCGGCGACGCACATCGCGATCAGCATGATCAGCGTCGTGCCGACGAACAGCGGCACCGCACCGAAGGCTCCGGACTGGCCGACCTGGTCGGTGCGGATCGCCGTCTGCGGGCTCCACTGCAGGCCGAACAGGAAGTCGTACCAGGGGTAGCGGGCGAAGAAGCGCATCGTCTCGAAGAACACCGAGAAGACGATGCCGATGGTCGTCAGGATGGCGACCGCCGAGCAGGCGATCAGCACGACCTTGACGACGACTTCGAAGCGGTTGCGCGCCCTGAACGTCGGGGAGACCGTGCGCAGGCTGAGGGCCATGCCCGCGAGGCCGGCGCCGATTCCGATGAAGAGCGCCAGCCAGCCGCCGATCGAACGCCAGGCCGCGTAGCCCTCACCGGCCACAATGACCGGATCGGCGACGCTGCCGGCCGGCGCGGTGCCGTCGGCGACCATCATGATCTCGCGCAGACGGGTCGCCTTGGCGAGCTCGTCGGCCGGCTGCAGATCCAGCGGCAGCAGCCCGAGGGCATGCGCCTCGACCAGTCGGGGGATCAGCGGCCCCAGCACGATCGCGATGAGGAGCATCGGGATCACCGCCGCCGAGGCGGCGAAGAGGCCGTGATAGACGGGGAGGGAATGGAGTTGCCGTGTCCCGCCGGGCATCGCCGCAGCACGCTGGCGGCCCAGGAGGAACGCGATCACGGCGAGCGCCGCGATGGCGATGAAATAATAGGAGGTCATGCCCCGCCTCGAGGTTGGAACCGAGAGCCCCGCTCGGCTCTCCCTGCGGCCGGCGGCCGGAGGGAAGACGGCGGCCGGTTGAAAACCGGCCGCCGATTTTCGAGGAGATCGGGCCGGTCGGAACCGGGCGCCGAACTCAGCTCAGGCGAGCGATCAGGAGCTCGGAGCCTGGATGGTCTCGAGGTCCTTCGCGGCGGCCTCGGCCTTGGCAGCCTCGGCCTCCGGCAGGGCGACGAGGCCCTTGGAGGTCAGGTAGCCGTCCTCGCCCATCGCCTTGTCGGAGGCGTACTCGACGATGAACTCCTGCAGGCCGGGGATGACGCCGACGTGCTGCTTCTTGAAGTAGACGAACAGCGGGCGGGCGACGGTGTAGTCACCCGACGCGATGGTGTCGAAGTCCGGCACAACGCCGTTGATCTCGGCACCCTTGATCTTCGCCGCGTTCTCTTCGAGGAACGAGTAGCCGAAGATGCCGACGGCCTTGGGGTTGGCGTCGAGCTTCTGGACGATCAGGTTGTCGTTCTCGCCGGCGTCGACATAGGCGCCGTCTTCGCGGATCGACTTCCAGACGTTGCCGAACGCCTTCGCGTCGGCCTTCTTCATCGCCTTCAGCACCTCGAACTCCTCGGCGCCCGGCTCCATGACGAGCTCGAGGAAGGAGTCACGCGTGCCGGACGTCGGCGGCGGGCCGAGGACCTCGATCTTCTCCGCCGGCAGCGAAGCGTCGATGTCGTTCCAGTTCTTGTAGGGGTTCGGGATCAGCTGGCCATCCGGACCGGGAACGTCCTTGGCGAGCGCCAGGAACACCTGGCCCTTGGTCAGCTTGAAGTCCGGGCCGGACTTGGCGTTGGCGATCGTCAGGCCGTCAAAGCCGACCTTGAGCTCGATGATCTCGGTGACGCCGTTCTTCTGGCAGTCGTCGAACTCGCTCTTCTTGATCGCGCGGGACGCGTTCGACGCATCCGGCTGGTCGACGCCGACGCCGGCGCAGAACAGCTTGAAGCCGCCGCCCGTACCGGTCGACTCGACGACCGGGGTCTTGAACTGGCCCATCTTGCCGAACTGTTCGGCGACGGCAGTGGTGAACGGATAGACCGTCGAGGAGCCGACGATGCGGATCTGGTCGCGGGCCTCGGCGGCGCCGGCGACGAGCGCACCGGTCATGGCGAGCGTGAGAACGCTGACGAGCGTCTTGGTCTTCACCGGGACTCTCCCTGTGGTTTGAACTTGGCGGCCCGCGATGGCGCGGCGGCCGGGTGACCCGCCCATCGGGGACGGGCCATGTGCACGGTGGCGACGACTGCCGCCTCCATGCCCCCTTCTATGACTCGCCGATGATCCTTTTATGACTATCTAAGTCACTGGAATCATTGAAAGCGTCTGCTGAGCCGGATTCGCTTTGCGAAGGTGGCAAAGCATCGAGTCGGACGCTGAACAGGGCACCGCCGCCGGGCGGGCTCTCGATCGAAAGTCGCGCGCGATGGCGGTTCAGGATGTGCTTGACGATGGCGAGGCCGAGGCCGGTGCCCTTGCGGGCGCGGCTCGCACCGACGTCGACGCGGTAGAATCGCTCCGTCAGGCGCGGGATGTGTTCGGCGGCGACGCCGGGACCGTAGTCGCGCACGGCGACGATGACGGCCGGCCGCTCCGCAGAGCGGTCGCAGTGCGCGGTGACGATGACCCGGCCGCCGGAGGCGCCGTAATTGATGGCGTTTTCCACGAGGTTGGCGAACACCTGCACGAGCTCGTCGCGATCGCCGCGAATGACAAGGTGCTTGTCCGCAATCTCGCTCTCGATGGCGACGCCGCCGTCGGCAGCGACAGGCGCGAGCGTGTCGACGACGTGGCGCAGCAGCGCGCCGACATCGACATCGTCGGTGAGCGGCACGTGAGCGCGCATCTCGATGCGCGACAGCGACAAGAGGTCGTCGATCAGCCGCCGCATGCGCGCCGCCTGCTCGCCCATGATGGCGAGGAAGCGCTCGCGCGCCTCCGGATCCTCGCGGGCCGGGCCGCGCAGGGTATCGATGAAGCCGGTCAGGGAGGCGAGCGGCGTGCGCAGCTCGTGGCTGGCGTTGGCGACGAAGTCGGCGCGCATGCGCTCGACCATGTGGCCCTCGGTGAGATCGCGCACCAGTACCAGCACGAGGTCGCCGCCACGCGGCGTCCGTGCCTCGCCCGGCGGTGCCGCGAGCGGTGCGATGAAGGCTTCGAGCCAGCGCTCCGTCGGCACCTTCTCGGCCCAGGCGATCCGCTCCTGCGCCGCTCCGGTGGTGACGCGGTCGAGCGCCTCCAGGAAGGAGGGGGCGCGCAGGCGGAACGAAAGCGGGTCGCCGAGGTGAAGCGTGCCGAAGGCGGGCGCGGCGGCGCGGTTGGCGAAGCGCAGCCGGCCGCGGCGGTCGACGACGAAGGCGGGCTCGGGAAGGGCGTCGAGGGCCGCCTTGACGCCGGCGTCGGGGAAGCGGGCGTGGGCGTCGCGCGGCCGCGACGTCACCGTGCGCGGTCGTGACCGGTTGAGGGCGACGGCGGTGGCGACGCCGGTGGCGCAGACGGCGATCGCCGCGGCCGGCCACGGCACGGCGAAGGCGGCGCCGAGCGCGATGATCGACAGCGTGCCGACGGCGAGCGGCACCAGCACGACGGCCGTCGTGCTCGGCGCGGGAGGCGCAGGCGCCGGGTCGCCGTCGGGATCGGGGATCGGTTCGCTCGTCGACATCGCCTCGGCCGCAGGGTCGCGAGGCCACCCGTCATGGGCAAATCACCTCGGTTCAGCCGGCAGACTAGCGCGCCCGGCTTCCGTTCGCATGACGGCCGGACGACGAGGCCGTTCCGACCCTCAGTTCGGCCGTGGCGGCTGGTATCCGGGGCCGGTGGTCAGCGGGCCCTTCGGCATCACCGACTGGTCGATGTTGGAGGTGAAGCTCGTCTCGAGGCGACCGATCTCCTCGCCCTCCGGGCTCAGCATGCGCACCGTCACGGCGTATGGCTTGCCGGCGACGACGCCGTCCACCGGCGGCGACTTCAGCACGAGCTTCGTCAGGCCGACGCGGGCGACCTGTTCCTCGACGATCGGCGGGCCGCCGGCGGGGTCGTCGAAGGCGGTGATGATGCGCGTGCCGGCCGGGATGGTGCGCTCGACGCGGGCGACGAGCCCATAGGTCGCCTCGGCGATGCGGTAGTTGAAGACGAAGCCGCCACCTTCCAGTGTCAGCATCGGCCCGTCGCCGCCCCGCTGGGCGAGCGGCGCGAACAGCAGCACGCCGCCGGCGACGACGAGGGCCGCGGCGAGGCCGAGGAAGAGCGCGCGCGACGTGCCGGATCGCCGGCCGGTCGGGGTGGCCGACAGCGCGGCGCCGAAGGGGACCGTCGTGGTGAGCGTGGTCATCGCCGTCACCTCCTCGCCGGCGGAGCGATGTCCGCCGTTCATTGAACCGTCCGGATAAGTTACCATCGACAATCCACCCCGGCAAAGCACCGGGGGCCGTGACACCGCCGGCCGCGTCCTCGCGGTCGTCCCCGAGACCCGCGGCGGCCCGACCGGCCGGCCGCCCCGCGAGCGGAGACGGCCATGCCGGTACAGGTGTCCTTCGAGGTCGCCTATTTCCTGCAGCAACTGCTCAACGCCCTGCAGATCGGCGCCTTCTACGGCCTGCTGGCGGCGTCCTATGCCCTCGTCTACGGCATCACGCGGCGCATCAACTTCGCCTTCGGGGCGGTCGCCACCTTCGGCGCGGCGGCCTGC
>CAZDCR010000043.1:5899-17406 GCA_964503995.1 uncultured Segnochrobactrum sp. | reverse complement strand
GGACCGGCTGCGGACGGTGACGAGCCCGCCTCCGGCTCGTCCGCGCCGGCGAACTAGCGACCACAACCGAGGCCCTGCTCTCGGGCGCGGACGCGCCGACGCGCTCGCGTGCCGCTCCGTGCGGGTGCACGGCCCGGACCCCCACACGTCATTACCCGCGGATCGCCCGGCAGGCACATTCTGCCGCGGGCGTTTGCCGGGCTCGCCACGGGTGCCCACATGGCAGACCGCCGGCGTTGCGCCGGTGGACCAACCCCGAGGTCAGCCTCGACCGATGGACATGCTGTCTCTCCTGCCGGCCCCAGACGTCGACGTCGTCACTCTCCTCGTCGCGACAGTGCTCGGAGCGGGCCTCGTCGAGCCGCTGCGGGCGGGCCTCGCGCTCGCGATCGCCTTTCCGCTCATCGTCGTCTTCAACCGGATGGGCGTGAGGGTATCCACGGGGGTCGCCCTCGTCGCCCTCGCAGCGGCGGGATGGTGGGCGGCGGAGGCGTGGTCTGCGGCCACCGGCTCCAGCGACGACCGGCGCATCGTCGTCGACGAGGTGGTGGGCGTCCTCGCCGGCGCGGCGATCGCCGGGCGGATGGCGCTCGCGCCGCTCGCCGTGTTCAGCGTCGCCTTCCTGGCGCTCGACCGCCTGAAGCCGTGGCCGTTCTCGGCCACCGAGGCCCTGCCGGGTGGCTGGGGGGTGATGGGCGACGATCTCGTCGTCGCCATCGCCCTCGGCCTCGCGGTGCGGCTGGTGCGGCAGCGGCTCGCCAGGGGCGGGCCGCCGGGCGCGTGAGCGCCGGCGTTCGCGTCAGGCGCCCGTGTCGGCGACGAGGCCCGCGGCGGTGATGCCGGCGACGGCACAGATCTCGTCGTTGTCGGAGGTGTCGCCGGAGATGCCGACGGCACCGAGCACGACTCCGTCGGCCGTCTTCACCAGCACGCCACCGGGCACCGGGATGATCTTGCCCCCCGACAGGTCGCTCAGCGCGCCCACGAAGTGCGGGCGCTCCATCGCCGCGGCGGCGAGCCAGCGCGACCCCTGGCCGACGGCGAGCGCGCCGTAGGCCTTTCCGATGGCGATCTCGGACCGCAGGATCGCGTAGGTGTCCTGTCGAAGGCAGGCGACGAGGTGGCCACCGCCGTCGAGGCAGGCGACGGCGAGCGGCTTCAGCCCGAGTGTGGCGGCGCGGTCGAAAGCGGCGTCGATGATGGTGCGGGCGACGGAAAGCGTCAGCATCGGTGGGCAGGCCTCACTTCTTGTCGCCGGCGATGGTGTCGAGGCGGCGTTGCATGTCGCTGAGCTGGCGCTTCAGATCGTCGAGGTCGGTGGCGCCGGGGGCGGGGCGCGCCTCGCCGCCGACGCTTCCGCGCTCGGCCTCGCTGCCTGCGCCGCCGGTGGCGCCGAACGGCAGGAACATTTTCACGGCGCGCTCGAAGATCTCGGTGTTGCGGCGCACCTGCTCCTCGATCATCCCGAAGGCGGAGGCACCGAACGGGTTGGTGCCGAAGGCCTTGCCGAGCTGCGAGCGATACTGGTCCTGGTCGCGGGTGAGGGACGACATCATGTATTCGAGGTAACTCGGCACCATGTTCTGCAGCGAGTCGCCATAGAACCGGATGAGTTGCCTCAGGAAGGTGGTCGGCAGCAGGTTGTGCCCCTTGCCCTCCTGCTCGAAGATGATCTGCGTCAGCACCGGCCGGGTGATGTCTTCGCCGGACTTGGCGTCATAGACGATGAAGTCCTCCTCGCTCTTCACCATGGAGGCGAGGTCTTCGAGGGTGACATACGTGCTCGTGCCGGTGTTGTAGAGCCGACGGTTGGCGTACTTCTTGATGATCGTCGGCTGATCGGACTTGGTGACGGGACGTGCCACGGATCACACTCCAAGTAACGGTTTCTCTCCTGCTTTTTTCGGCACGATAGGGTCTCCGGTGGCGGGTGGCTACCGCTTTCTCGGCAGTGCACACAAGCTGCCGCGCTGCGGTTGACAGCGTCGGGAGCCTCCGTCTTGATCGGCCGCAAAGCGAGGGCCATCGACATGGCCCACACTGCAACGCGCCGGCCTCTTCGGGCCGAACGGACGGGAGAGCGCGAAGTCATGGCTCAGGACGCAATCGTGATCGCCGCTGCGGCGCGGACCGCTGTCGGCGCCTTCAACGGATCCTTCTCGACGGTGCCGGCACACGTTCTCGGTGCCGCCGCCATCAGGGAAGCGGTGTCCCGCGCCAAGGTGGCGCCGGAGGAGGTCGACGAGGTGATCCTCGGCCAGGTGCTGACCGCCGCTCAGGGCCAGAACCCCGCCCGCCAGGCCTCGATGGGCGCCGGCCTGCCGGTCGGCACCACCGCCTGGCTGCTCAACCAGGTGTGCGGCTCGGGCCTGCGCACCGTCGCGGTTGCGATGCAGCAGATCGCGACCGGCGACGCGAAGATCGTCGTCGCCGGCGGCCAGGAGAACATGACGCTCTCGCCGCACGCCCAGTACCTGCGCGCCGGCCACAAGATGGGCGACGTCTCCTTCATCGACACGATGATCAAGGACGGGCTGTGGGACGCCTTCCACGGCTACCACATGGGCACCACGGCCGAGAACGTCGCCAAGCATTTCCAGATCACCCGCGAGCACCAGGACACCTTCGCCGTCGCCTCGCAGAACAAGGCGGAGGCGGCCCACAAGGCCGGCCGCTTCAAGAACGAGATCGTCCCGGTCACCATCAAGGACCGCAAGGGCGACAAGATCGTCGACGCCGACGAGTACATCCGCCACGGCACCACCATGGATGCCGTCGCCAAGCTGCGCCCGGCCTTCGACAAGGAAGGCACCGTGACCGCCGCCAACGCGTCGGGCATCAACGATGGCGCCGCCGCGGTGGTGGTGATGCGCGAGAGCGAGGCGGCTAAGCGCGGCGTGCAGCCGCTCGCCCGCATCGTCTCGTGGGCGACGGCGGGCGTCGAGCCGGCCGTGATGGGCACGGGCCCGATCCCGGCCTCGCGCCGCGCGCTCGAGAAGGCCGGCTGGTCGATCGGCGACCTCGACCTCGTCGAGGCGAACGAGGCCTTCGCGGCGCAGGCCTGCGCCGTCAACAAGGACCTCGGCTGGAACCCCGACATCGTCAACGTCAACGGTGGTGCCATCGCCATCGGCCATCCGATCGGCGCCTCCGGCACCCGCATCCTGATCACGCTGCTGCACGAGATGCAGCGCCGCGACGCCAAGAAGGGCCTCGCCACGCTCTGCATCGGCGGCGGCATGGGCGTCGCGATGTGCGTGGCGCGGGACTGACCGTTCCGCCGGGCCGCGCCGCGAGCAGCCGCGCGGCCCGATTGATCCATCCCAAGGACGTCACTGCGCGCCCCGCATAATGGCGGGCGTGCAGACTGGAGGAAGTCGTTCGGCGGGACGGCGGAGGGACCGTCGCCTCGCGTCAAAAGGCGGAAAACCGCCAGAGAGGGAAGAGCATATGGCGAGGGTTGCACTTGTCACCGGCGGCACGCGCGGCATCGGCGCGGCGATCTCCACCGGTCTCAAGGCGGCGGGCTTCACGGTCGCCGCAAACTATGCCGGCAATGTCGAGAAGGCGGAGGCCTTCAAGGCGGAGACGGGCATCTCCGTCTTCCGCTTCGACGTGTCGGACCCGGAGGCGGCCGCGGCGGGCGTGAAGGCGGTGGAGGCCGAACTCGGCCCGGTCGACGTGCTCGTCAACAATGCCGGCATCACTCGGGACGGCACGCTCCACAAGATGACCTTCGACCAGTGGTCGGCCGTCATCCGCACCAACCTCGATTCGATGTTCTGCATGACGCGGCCGCTGATCGAGGGCATGCGCGACCGCAACTACGGCCGCATCATCAACATCTCGTCGATCAACGGCCAAAAGGGCCAGGCCGGCCAGACCAACTACTCGGCGGCGAAGGCCGGCGTGATCGGTTTCACCAAGGCGCTCGCGCAGGAGAACGCGCGCAAGGGCATCACGGTGAACTGCATCTGCCCGGGCTACATCGACACCGAGATGGTGCAGGCGGTGCCGCCGAAGGTGCTGGAATCGATCATCGCCACGATCCCGGTCGGCCGCCTCGGCAAGGCCGAGGAGATCGCCTCGATGGTGGTCTATCTTGCCTCCGAGCAGGCGGCGTTCGTCACCGGCTCGGTGATGACGGTGAACGGCGCCCAGTACATCGCCAACGGCTGAGCGCTTCCGGACCGCCGTTCCGTCGCCTCATCGGCGGCGGAACGCGCCGGGGGTGACGCCGATGCGTGCCTTGAAGGCACGGTTGAGGTGGCTCTGGTCATAGAAGCCGCAGGCCGCGGCGACGGCGGCGGGGGTCTCCCCGCCGGCCAGGAGTCTGCGCGCGGCCCGAACGCGCCGGTCGGTCAGGAACGCGTGCGGTGTCAGGCCGGTCTGGCGCTTCATGGCGCGGATCAGCCGGGTTCTCGGCACGCCGGCGGCGGTCGCGAGCGTCTCGAGATCGACGTCTTCTGAGAAGTGTTCATCGAGATAGGCGATGGCGCGGCCAACTGGGCCGCGTTCCTCGCCGTCCGTTGCCGCCGCCGGCGCGCCGGCGGCGTGGCGGCGGATCAGGGCGGTGAAGACGCGGTGCAGCCGCTCGTCGCTCTCCAGCGCATCGGTGCGTCCCTCAGCGCTGCGGTGGGCGGCGGCGAAGGCCGAGGCGAGTTCCGGGTCGCGCACCCGTCCCACCGGAAAGTGCAGGGTGCCGGATGACCGCTTCTCGCCGGCATCCTCGGCCAGCGCCGCCAGCAGCCCCACCGTCGGATAGGTCATGCGGTAGGCGTAGGCGTCGCCGAACGGCTCGCCGTCGTGGACGTCGCCGGGATTGACGAAGCAGAGGTCGCCGGGGCCGGCATAGTGGCGCTCGCCGCGCAGCCGGTAGGTCTCGCAGCCCGCCTCGATGATGCCGACGACGAAGGTGTCGTGGCTGTGCGGAGCGTAGACGTGGCTGCGGAAACGCGCCGTCAGGCACTCGAGGTCGCGCTGGCGCGGCGCCCGGAAGAAGCGGGCGCGGTCGCCCTGGCCGAGCGGTGCCTCGCTGAGCGCCTGCGGCTGCGTGACTAGTCCCACGGCGCCCGTCCTCGACCGGCGTTCTCCCCCGCGCCGGGTGTCACACGGGGACCGGCCGGAGGCAAGCGTCGAGCCGAGCGGCGGCGTCCGATCCCTTACGGGTTTCATCTTGCGGCTTTGCAGCTTAGGATGGCGCGGGGGATCCGGAACGGGCGAACCATGACCATCCACGCTCGCGCCACAGACGGCAGCGCCGCATCTGCGACCGATCTGGCGTCCTCACCGCACGTCGTTCTCGTGATGATGCCGTTCGGCCCGGCGAAGATGCCGTCGCTCGGGCTGTCGGTGCTCGCGGAGGTTCTGCGCTCCGAGGGCATCGCGACCCGGGTGGAGTATCCGATCCTCGACTTCTTCCATCAGATCGGCGAGCGCGACTACGAGGTCATCGTCTACGCATTCGGGAAGCACTCGCTCGGCGACTGGCTGTTCTCCCGGCTCGTCGACCCGGTCGGCACGACGGAGGACTATCTGGAGCTCTGCGCGGCGACCACCACGCCGAGGCAGCGCGACCTGCTGCGCAACCTTGTCGAGAAGGCGCTGCCGATCGCCGCCGACGTGGTCGAGGCGGCCGCCGACAGGATCGCCGCGCTCGCCCCGCGCGTCGTCGGCTTCAGCAGCACCTTCCAGCAGCAGATGTCCTCCGTCGCGCTGGCGCGCCGGCTGCGTTCGCTTCTGCCGGAGGCGACCTTCGTCCTTGGCGGTGCGAACTGCAGCTCGCCGATGGGGGAGGCGATGTTCCGCGGCTACCCCGAGTTCGATGCCGTCATTGTCGGGCCGGGGGAGATCGCCTTTCCGCGCCTCCTGCGCGAGATCGGCGAGGGCCGACAGGACATCCGCATTCCCGGCGTCTACTGGCGCGGCAACGAGAGCGGCGAGGCCTTGCCCCTCGACCCCGGCGTCGGAGCCGAGCCGAAGATGGACGACCTGCCGTACCCCCGTTTCGACGACTACTTCGAGGCCTGGCCGAAGGGCGCCGAGGAGCCGAAGCTTCTCCCGTTCGAGGGCTCGCGCGGCTGCTGGTGGGGCCAGAAGCAGCACTGCGTGTTCTGCTCCCTCAACCACTCGATCCACTATCGCTCGAAGAACCCGGAGCGCCTGTTCGAGGAGATCGTCCACCTCAACGGCCGCTACCCCGGCATGCAGTTCTTCGCCACCGACGACATCCTCGACCTGCGCGTCATCGGCACCATCACCGACAGGCTCGCGGCGCTGCCGCTGCGCCCGAACCTCTACTTCTCCATCAAGTCGAACATCCGCAAGGACCAGCTCGGGGCGCTCTCCCGGGCCGGCGTCAATGCCATCCAGCCGGGCGTCGAGAGCCTCGCCGACGAGGTGCTGACCTTGATGCGCAAGGGTGTCACCGGGCTGCGCAACATCCAGATGCTGAAGTGGGCGTGCGAGCTCGACATCCGAGCGCGGTGGTCGATCCTCTACGGCTTCCCCTTCGACGAGGCGTCGTTCTATCACCGCCAGCGCGAGTGGGTCGCGCTCCTGACCCATCTCTCGCCACCGGGCGGGCTGATCGACGTGCGCATCCAGCGCTACAGCCCGCTGTTCACCCAGGCCGAGCACTTCGGTGTGAAAAACCTCAGGCCGCGCCCGGTCTACGCCCTCGTCCACAAGGTGGCGCCGGAGATCGTCGAGCAGCTCGCCTACAACTTCGACTGGGATCCGCCCGAGGACCAGGGCCCCTACATCGAGCCGCTGCGCACCGAGGTGCTGGCGTGGATGGCGGCCGGCCGGACCACGAAGCCGATCCTCGCCTTTCTCGACACCGGCGACGGCCTCCTCGTCGCCGACACCCGGGCCGTCGCCTTGCGCCCGCTGCATCGCCTGGACGCGCTCGAGCGCGCCGTCTGCCTCGCCTGCGACCAGGTGGTGAAGCCCCACCAGATCCTCGCTTCGGTGCGCGAGGCGGGCCATGTGATCGACGAGGAGGGGCTGGAGGACGTGCTCGACCGCCTGGTCGAGGATCGGCTGATGCTCCGCCACGACGGCTTCCACCTCTTCCTCGCCTGCGAACTGCGCGAGGGGGCGATGCCGGAGAGCGAGGCCGCGGAGGCGCTGCGGACCGAGGCGGCGAACCGGCGGGCGTCCGTCCGGCAGGAGCGCCAGCCGACGGAGCGTCAGCCGGTGATCGCGGCGGCGCGCTAGCGCGGCTCGAGGCGCATGACAGAGCGGCCTAGGGCCTCCGGGCGCTTGAGGACGGCCGTGCGCTCGTATTCCGCCTTCAGCACCGCATAGACGTCGTCCGGGATCGGCACGACGCGCCGCTCGTCGAGGTGGACGTGCAGGAGGAGCTGCTCCGACGTGGCGGAGAGGTAGCCCTCCGTGCCGTGATGGAGCTCGCCGAACATGACGATGCGCTTCGCGTCGAGGCCGGCGAGGCGGATCGTGCTGTCGATCGGTGCGCGCGGCGGCAGCTCGCGCTTGTAGACGACGTGGACCTCGGCGGTGAAGAACGACAGCCGCCGCTCCTCGCCATAGCGCTCGCCGACCCCGAGGTGGCGGAAGAAGGCGTCGAGGTTGCGGTCGAACGCCACGTTGTAGAAGGCCATGTTCATGTGGCCGTTGAAGTCGAGCCACTGATCCTCCACCGTCTGCGGCGGCGGCCGGAAGGGGCTCGCGGATTCGGTTGCGGACATCGGGGTTCGGCTCGGCGTTTCGGCTTTTGGCGTCGGGGCACGCGGCCCGGCTTTGGCCGCAGGGATGCACTTTGCTAGGGTGCCGTCAACGACGGGCACGAGGTCTCGGGAATGGTCGCGGCGGTGATGCAGGCGAGAACTACGGCCGGCGACGAGGCGGTCGCGCGGGCGATCGCGTCGATCGGCCAGCG
This sequence comes from uncultured Segnochrobactrum sp., assembly GCA_964503995.1. Classification (GTDB taxonomy): domain Bacteria; phylum Pseudomonadota; class Alphaproteobacteria; order Rhizobiales; family Segnochrobactraceae; genus CAMDHY01. Next base: position 9,503 of record CAZDCR010000043.1, on the reverse strand, counting down.
TCTGGGCGACCGGCTGACGGTCAACGCGACGGTGCGGGAGCAGCACGCCAACGTGCTGACGTGGTTGCCGAACCAGCCGCCGGACGCGGTCGCCTTCGCGCTCACCACGGAAGAGGTCGCCGAGATCGTCCGCATCTGCGCCGAGCACCGCGTGCCGGTCATCCCGTTCGGCACCGGCACCTCGCTCGAGGGCCACGTCAACGCCCCCCATGGCGGCGTCTGCATCGACCTGTCGCGCATGGACGCCGTCCTCGCCGTCCATCCCGAGGACCTCGACTGCACCGTGCAGGCGGGCGTGACGCGCAAGCGGCTGAACGAGCACCTGCGCGACAGCGGCCTGTTCTTCCCGATCGACCCCGGCGCCGACGCGAGCCTCGGCGGCATGGCGGCGACGCGGGCCTCCGGCACCAACGCCGTCCGCTACGGCACGATGCGCGACAACGTCATCTCGCTCACCGCCGTGATGGCCGACGGCACGGTGGTGCGCACCACCCGGCGCGCGCGCAAGACGTCCGCCGGCTACGACCTGACGCGGCTCCTCGTCGGTTCTGAGGGCACGCTCGGCATCATCACCGAGCTGACGCTGAGGCTGCAGGGCATCCCGCCGGCGGTGGCCGCCGGCGTCTGCCCGTTCGGCTCGGTCGACGAGGCCTGCCAGACCGTCATCGCCACCATCCAGTCGGGGCTTCCCGTCGCGCGCATCGAGCTGCTAGACGAGGATGCGATCCGCGCCACCAACCTCTATTCGAAGCTCGACCTGCCTGAGCGGCCGACGCTGTTCGTCGAGTTCCACGGCACCGAGGCGGGCATTGCCGAGCAGGTGGCGCTGTTCGGCGAGATCGCCGCCGAGTTCGGCGGCGGCCCGTTCGCCTCGGCGACGCGGGCGGAAGACCGCACGCGCCTCTGGCAGGCCCGCCACGACGCCTACTGGGCGGGCCGGGGGCTGCGGCCAGGGGCGGAGGGTCTGTCGACCGACGTCTGCGTGCCGATCTCGCGCCTTGCTGATTGCGTGGCGGAGACGCAGGCGGACATCAGGTCGCTCGGGCTGGTGACGACCATCGTCGGCCATGCCGGCGACGGCAACTTCCACGTGCTGGTGCTGGTCGACCGCAACAGTGTGTCGGAAATGGCGGCGACAGAGACCTTCCTCGAGCGGCTGGCGATCCGCGCGATCGACATGGACGGCACCTGCACCGGCGAGCACGGCATCGGGCAGGGCAAGATGAAGTACCTCGCGCGCGAGCTCGGCACCGGGCTCGAGGTGATGCGCTCGATCAAGCGGGCGCTCGACCCCGACGGCATCCTCAATCCGGGCAAGGTGGTGGCGCTGTCGTGACGATGCCCGCCCCTGCCGGCAGCGACGGAGAGACCTGCTGAACGCGTTCCTGATGTCGATCGCGGTGGCGGCCATCCTGGCGCTGGTGGCAGCGCTGATCGGCCCCTACTTCGTCGACTGGTCGGCCTACCGGGCGGAGATCGAAGGGCAGGCGACGCGCCTCCTCGGTGCGCGCGTGCGCGTGCTCGGCGACGCCGACCTCAAGCTCCTGCCGACGCCGACGATCGTCCTCGCCGACGTCCGGCTCGGCCAGGATGGTGAACCGGTCGCCTCCGCCGCGCGCGTCTATGCCGAGATCGAGCTCGCACCGCTGTTGCGCGGCGAGGTCGAGGTGACGGCTCTCGAGATCGGCTCGCCGGTGCTGCGGCTCGCGCTCGACGCCGACGGCCGTGTCGGTGACCTCGGCCTGTCGGCCGATCCGGCGGCGCTCGACCCGGCCACCGTCGTGCTCGACAGGGTGACGATCACCAACGGCACCATCGAGCTCGACGACGGCCGCCCGGGCGGGCCGCTGACGGTCGACGACATTGACATGACGCTCGATGCGCGCAGCCTGCTCGGCCCCTTCAAGGCCGATGGCACAGCCAGCGTGTCGGGGCTGCAGTCGCGCTTCCGCATCGCCACCGGCGCTGCGGACGGCTCCGGCGCGCTGAAGGTGACGACCGAGCTCTGGCCGGAGCTCTGGCCCGCGGTGGTGACGGCCGACGGCGTGATCACTTCGCCGGACGGTGTGCCGGTCTACGAAGGCAAGGTGGCCGCCGTGCGCGTGCTGCCGCCGCAGGTGGAGGGCGAGCCGCCACCCGCTGAGGCGCCGGTGCGCGGCGAGGGCCGCTTCCGGATCGATGCCCGCGGTTTCGCCATGCAGGAGCTCGCGGTCTCCTATGGCCCGCCCGACCGGGCCCTTGGCCTCGCCGGGGTGCTCGAGATCCCCTTCGGCACGGGTGCCGGCTTCGTCGCGGCGCTGTCGGCGCGACAGATCGAGCTCGACCGCATGGCGGGCGCCTCGCTCGACGCGCCGCCGCCGCCCTCCGAGGCGCTCGCAAGCCTGATCGGCGCCCTCGCCGGTGCGCCGGCACCACCGATCCCGGGCCGGTTGACGCTCGATACCGCCGCGGTGGTGGCGGGCGGCGGCGTCATCCAGGATGTCCGCCTCGTCGCCGCGACTCGGCCGGACGGCTGGCGGATCGACACCCTCGAGGCGGTGCTGCCGGGCCGGTCGGCCCTGTCGCTGTCCGGCGACCTGGCGACGCGCGGATCGCCGAGCTTCGCCGGCGCCGTGCGGCTGTCGTCAGAGCAGCCGGGGGTGCTCGCCGGCTGGTGGCGGTCCGCCTCCGCCCGCTCCGCTGCGCCCGGGCAGCTCGACGTCTCGGCCGACGTGCGCGCCTCCGCCGGTGGCCTCGACCTGTCCGGCCTCACCATCGCCAACGACGGCCGGGCGCTGTCCGGCGGCTTCGCCTGGCGGCCGTCGAGCGACGGCGGGCGGGGCGGCGTCGATCTCGAACTCGCCGGCGAGCGCCTCGACGTCGACGCTCTCACGACGTTGACGACCCTCGTCGCGGGCGCTTCTCCGGCCGGCCTGATTGCGACCGTCGACGGCGACCTGTCGCTGCGGCTGCGTGCCGACGAGGTCGGCGTGCGCGGCTTCACCGGCCGCGGCCTCGACCTCGTTGCCGCCCACGCCGATGGCGCGCTGACCATCGAGCGGCTGCGGCTCGACGACCTCGCCGGGGCCGCCGTCGACGCTTCCGGCCGCATCGCCGATCTCGCGGCGACGCCGTCGGGTGCGATCACGGCGAAACTGACCGCGCAACGTCTCGACGGCGTTGCCGCGCTGGTGGCGGAACTTGCGCCCGGCACCGCCTTCGCCGAGGCGTTCGCGCGGGCGGCGCCGTCGCTGTCGCCGGCCGACCTCACCGCCGACGTCGCCGCCGCGCCGGACGGAGCGGGCGTGTCGGCCACGCTGACGCTGAAGGGCACCGCCGGCGGCGCCCAGGTCGGCGTCACCGGCAGCTTCGAGGGGGACGTGGCGGCCTGGCGCGCCGGCTCCTACGAGGTCGCCGCCACCGCCTCTGGCGTCGACGGCGTCCGCCTGCTCGGCCAGCTCGGCGTGCCGGTGCTGCCGATCGTCGCCGGCGGTGACGGGCGTCTGTCGCTCACCGCTACCGGCCGGCCGGTCGACGGGGTCACCGTGGCGCTCGACCTCGAGGCCGGCCCGTCGCGGCTCGACGTCGAAGGCCGGGTGCGGCTGCCGGAGACCGGGCCGGTCGA